>NZ_BCRQ01000008.1 GCF_001552675.1 Alicyclobacillus sendaiensis NBRC 100866 | reverse complement strand
GGAGTGATCATCGTTGTCGCGTTTCGGTTATCTTCCGCACACGGACGAGGACCGAGAGGAGATGCTGCGAGCGCTAGGCATCGAGCGCGTCGAGGAGTTATTCCGTGATATCCCTCCATCCATCCGTCTGACGTCTGCGCTCGATCTGCCCAAACCCATGCCGGAACTGGCACTCGGCAAGCACATGGAGCAGCTCGCGTCCAGAAATCAGCACCTGGGTCAGCTGGTTTCGTTCTTGGGCGCCGGTGCCTACGAGCACTACCAGCCGAGCGTGGTGGATGCCATCATCTCGCGATCGGAGTTTTACACCTCGTACACGCCGTATCAACCCGAGATGAGCCAGGGCTTGCTCCAGGCCATCTTCGAATACCAGACGATGATTGCGGAACTCACGGGGACGGACGTCGCGAATGCAAGCATGTACGACGGCGTGACGGCTCTCGCTGAGGCTGCGCTGGTCGCGTGCCAACACACGCGCCGGGATACGGTCGTCGTCTCCGCGACCCATCATCCGGAAGCTCGCCGGGTTCTCCAGACGTATGCCAACGGCCAGGCCGTCCGACTGCGGGAGGTCCCGCACCGCGGCGGCCGGATCGACATGGAGGCGCTTGCGGCCGCGGTCGACGGAGACACCGCGTGTGTCTGCGTGCAGTACCCGAACTTCTTCGGCGCCATCGAGGATCTGCGCGCGATGGCCGAGCTGGCGCACGCCCGGGGAGCGCTCTTTGTGGTGCAGACGTACCCCATCGCGCTTGGGCTGTTGGAGGCGCCCGGTGCGTTGGGGGCGGACATCGTCGTCGCGGAAGGACAGCCACTCGGCATCCCCTTGTCGTACGGCGGCCCGTACCTTGGCGTGATGGCTGTCCAGGAGTTCCTGATGCGGAGGATACCGGGACGCTTGGTCGGCGAGACGACCGATGCCGAGGGCCGACGCGGATTCGTCCTCACCCTGCAAGCGCGCGAGCAGCACATTCGGCGCGAAAAGGCGACGTCGAACATCTGCACTAACCAGTCCCTCTGCGCGATTGCGGCGACCGTCTTTCTGGCGTACATGGGGAAGGAAGGCTTGCAGGAACTCGCGCTGCAGAATTACCACAAGGCGCATCATTTCCGCGCCCGGTTGCTTGAGGTTCCTGGTGTCGAGCCGCTGTTTGATGCGCCCTTCTTCAACGAGTTCACCCTGCGCCTAGCTCGACCAGTGTCGGACGTGCAGCGCGAGATGCTCGAGCGAGGCTATTTGTTCGGCTACGATCTCGGCCGGGACGACGCTTCGCTCGCGGGAGGCGTGTTGATCGCCGTCACGGAAGTGAGGACGCGCGCGGACATGGACGGGGCGGTCGCTGCCATCAAGGAGGTGCTCGCGCAATGACCATTCAGCGGGAAGGGCTCGAGCCGCTGATTTTCGAGCTGAGTCGCCCGGGGAGACGGGCGTACGAGCTGCCGGAACTGGACGTGCCGGAGGCAGATTTGGCCGAGATCGAGCCGTATCGGCGCCGCCGGCCTGCTCGCCTGCCCGAGGTGAGCGAGGTCGACGTGGTACGGCACTACACGGCGCTGTCTCAGAAGAACCACGGAGTGGACAGCGGTTTCTATCCGCTTGGCTCGTGCACCATGAAATACAATCCGAAGCGGAACGAGCGCTGGAGCCGGCTCGACGGCTTCGCTCGGCTTCATCCGCTGATGCCCGAGGAACTGGTGCAGGGCGCGCTCGCCTTGCTGCACGAACTGAGCGCGCATCTCGCGGTCATCACGGGCATGGACGCGGTCAGCCTGCAGCCGGCCGCGGGCGCGCACGGCGAGTGGACCGGGCTCATGATGATCCGCAAATATCACGTCGATCGCGGCGAGGCCGCGCGCGATCAGGTCATCGTCCCGGACTCCGCGCACGGGACTAATCCGGCGAGCGTGAGCATGGCAGGGCTGCGCGCCGTGACCATTCCGTCTCGTCCTGACGGCCGCGTGGACCTGGAGGCGCTGCGCCAGGCGGTGAGCGAGCGCACAGCTGCGCTCATGCTGACGAATCCGAATACGCTCGGGCTTTTCGAGAGCGACATCGTCGAGATCGCCAAGGTGGTGCACGAGGCTGGCGGGCTTCTGTACTACGACGGCGCCAACATGAACGCCATCTTGGGGTACGCGCGGCCCGGGGACATGGGCTTTGACGTGGTTCACCTCAATCTTCACAAGACCTTCTCCACGCCGCACGGAGGTGGCGGGCCTGGCGCAGGGCCGGTGGGCGTGAAGGCATTTTTGGAACCGTACCTGCCCGCGCCTGTCTTGGAGAAGCGAGACCACCGCTACGTGTGGAACTGGGACCGGCCGAAGTCCATCGGCAAGGTGAAGGGATTCTTCGGCAATTTCGGCGTGCTGGTGCGCGCCTACGCCTACATTCGCACGCTGGGCGCCGAAGGGTTGAAACAGGTTTCCGAGGCGGCTGTGCTGAACGCCAACTATTTGCTGGAGCAGTTGAAGTCGCATTTCGAGGCGCCGTACGAGGGGCCCTGCAAGCACGAGTTTGTGATCTCAGGCAAGCGACAAAAGGTCCTTGGCGTCCGCACGCTCGACATGGCCAAGCGCCTCATCGACTTCGGCGTGCATCCCCCGACCATCTACTTCCCGCTCATCGTCGAGGAAGGCATGATGATCGAGCCGACGGAGTCGGAGAGCAAGGAGACGTTGGATCGGTTCGTGGGAATCATGCGCGAGATCGCTCGCGAGGCGGAGCAAGAACCGGAGGTCGTGCGCACGGCTCCTCATCGCACGATTGTGGGAAGGCTCGACGAAGTGAAGGCGGCGAGGCAGCCGCGACTGCGTCATCCGTTGGACTGACGCAGCGCGGAGAGGTCGGCCAGATGAGGCGTCTCGTTGACGCCGAGCGCGTGAAACGTATCTCCAATGACAGAGATGCGCGTGATGCTCGTATTGTCGATGGTGCCAAAGTCCACGCCCATCCAACGAAGGATGGAGCGCACGACACCACCGTGGGTGGCGATGAGCACGCGGCCGTGCGGGTGCGCGCGCGCAATCTCCTTCAGGCAGCGAACGACGCGTTCCGTGGCGCGTTCGGGCGGCTCTCGATCCGGCGCCCCGTTCGGGAACCGCCGGAGGCTCTCACTGCGGAGCAAGCCCTCGGCCTGGCCGAAATAATGTTCGCGCAGGCACGGCCGCACCGTGATGGGCGCGCCGGTGGTGCGGCTCACCCGCCGGGCGGTCTCCAGCGCGCGCTCGAGATCGCTTGAGTAGATATGGTCGATGTGGACCGGCCGGAGCCACGCGGCCAGCCGGTCCGCCTGTCGCTTGCCCACTTCGTTCAGGGGCACGTCGGTCCATCCCTGGACGCGCCCTTCGACGTTCCAGTCCGTCTCTCCGTGGCGAACGAGCCAGATTTCCATCCTGTGGCCTCCTTCACGACCAGTATAGCAAGGCTTTGCGCGGCTGTGTTACAATGGGAGCGGTTTTCTGGCTGGAACGGTTGGGACAAAGGGGGATGTGCTGTGGCGGATCGCTATATTCTCCTCGTTCACGGGCCCAACCTGAACCGGTTGGGCGTGCGAAAGCCGGAGGTGTACGGGCATCGCACGCTGGCGGACGTGGTGGAGTTGGTCCGAAGCACGGCTCTCCCGTTCGGCTTTGACGTGATCGACCGGCAGTCGAACCACGAAGGCGATCTCATCGACTTCCTGCAGCAGTACGGGCCTTCGGCGCACGGCATCATCATCAATCCCGGGGCGTTCGGGCACTACAGTTACGCGCTGCGCGATTGTCTGGAAGACATCGATCGGCCTACGGTCGAGGTGCACATCTCCAATGTGCACCGCCGCGAGCCGTTTCGGCACCAACTGGTCCTGAGTGACGTCGTCACGGGCCAGATTGTGGGGCTAGGCCTCCAGGGCTACCGGTTGGCGACGCTCGCTTTGTGCCAGCCGGAGCCGTGAGATGACTAAGGTGGAGGGCTTGACGCATGATTTCGAGCAACGACTTTCGCAACGGGACAACCATTGAGTACGACGGATCGGTCTGGCGCGTGATCGAATTCATGCACGTGAAACCGGGCAAGGGCTCGGCGTTCGTGCGGACGAAGTTGAAGAACGTGAAGACCGGCGCGATTCGAGAGACGACCTTCCGCGCGGGGGAGAAGGTTCCGCGCGCCCGGATTGAGACGCGCGAGATGCAGTATCTGTACAACGATGGCGAGAACTACACGTTCATGGACACCGAGACGTACGAGCAGATCAATATCCCGCGCGCGCAACTCGAGTACGAACTGAACTTCTTGAAAGAGAACATGAACTGCTTCATCGTCCAGTATCAGGGCGAGATCATCGGCATCGACCTGCCCAATACCGTGGAGCTCGAAGTCGTGGATACCGAGCCGGGCATCCGCGGCGACACGGCGACGGGCGGCAGCAAGTCCGCGACGGTGGAGACCGGATATACGCTGCAGGTGCCGTTCTTCATCAACGTGGGCGACAAAATCGTGATCGACACCCGTTCAGGCGAATACGTGTCGCGCGCCTGAGTCCAAATGGGCGGTGAAAAGGCCCGTGCGGCAGGTGGGATGTTGGCCTCCCGCACGGGCCTCTTCATGCCTTCTTGCGCATGAGGCTGAACACGAGCACCATCAGAAGCAGAAAGATCACCAAAAAGACGACGATCCACCGGATCAAGAGAGACAGTTCCACCATCGACCCTCCTCGCTCTCCTTCTCATTCAATGCAATCCCACCCCACGGAGTGCCGACGATCCGGCCATTCGCATACAGGCGAACGCCCGTCCATATACATGGACTAGGCAGGGGGTGGCCGATGTGTCCGCGGCGCATTCCAATCCGAGATCGGCTCTGGCGCAAGTGATCGCCGTGATGCCACGCGACATGGCGCTTCTCTTCCAAGGTTTGGGTAACGATCTGCTTCACGAGCTGGAGGAGATTCGCCTGCGCGCCGGGCAGCCGCTCGAACTGTGCCTGCGCCAGCGATCCGCCTTTGTGGCGGAAAGCGGCGAGCTCACATCGTCGCCTCATCGCGGCGTGCGTGTGTCGGCGGACGAATTGGCGCAGGTTCTGCAGCGCCTGACGCAGTTTTCGCGTTACGCCGTGGAGGAAGACGCGCGGCACGGATATGTCACCTTGCCCGGCGGACATCGGGTGGGTATCGCGGGCCGCGCCGTCGTGGAAGCGGGCCGCGTGCGGGCCTTTCGTCACGTCACCTCGCTCAATGTTCGCATTTCGCGCGATCATCCGGGTGCAGCCTCGGCCATTCTGCCTGTTTTGTACGATCGCGTCTCACGCCGTCCGCTGTCGGCGCTCATCGTATCGCCGCCGCAGTGCGGCAAGACGACGCTCGTGCGCGACGTGGCGCGCCAGTTCAGCTACGGTGACCTCGCGCCTGACCACCCAGGCCTGAAGGTCGTCGTGATCGACGAGCGGTCGGAGATCGCGGGCAGTGTCGACGGCATTCCGCAGTTCGATCTCGGCCCTCGCGCCGACGTCCTCGATGGGTGTCCGAAAGCGGAGGGCATGATGATGGCGATACGAAGCCTGTCTCCACACGTGGTGGTCACGGACGAGATCGGCCGAATGGAGGACGCGGAGGCGGTGCTCGAGGCGTCGCTCGCCGGCGTGGCCGTGGTGGCGACCGCGCACGCGGCGTCGATTGACGCATGGCGCCGCAGGCCGTGGATGGAGCGACTGTTTGCTTCGCGCGCCTTCGATCGGTATGTCGTGCTGAGCCGCCGCCGCGGACCGGGCACGGTGGAGGCGGTCTTGGATGCGGAGGGGCGGCCGCTTCGCCGCGGGGGCGCAGAGGCGAGATGAAAGTGGTGGGTGCCGCGCTCGTGATGTTCGCATGTACGCTCTTGGGATTCCGCGTGGCGAGGGGCTACCGGGAGCGACCGAAGGCGCTGAGGCAGCTGTTGCAAGCGCTGATTGAGCTTCAGAGCGAGATCGAATACCACGCGACGCCCATGCCGCAGGCGTTGCGCGCGGTCGGCACGCGGCTCGGTGGGTGGTGCGGCGGTTGGCTCGTGGAGATGGCGAAGGTGCTCACCGAGCCTGCCCACGCCCCTGAAATCGCGCTTCAGAGCGTCTCGCTCGCGTCGGCGACGAACGGGAGCTTGCAGGACGCGGACGCGGAGCCGTTCCTTCGCCTGTTGCGCTCCATCGCCGTGGCCGATCGCGACCATCTGCAACAGCCCTTTCTCGCGGCGCGCGCGGATCTGGAAGCGGCCATTCAAGCAGCTCAGGAGGAGGCAAACCAAGGTGCACGCCTGTGGCAATACCTGGGCGCCTTGACCGGGGTGTTCATCGTCCTTCTGCTCCTGTAACCGGCGGACGCGAGGCAATGTGCGCGAAAAGAGGGGATGCGTCATGTCGCCCGAGATTCGGGATCTGTTTCGCATATTTGCCGTGGGCTTTATCGCGGCCATTTTTCACACCGTACTGAAACAGAGTGGAAAAGAGGATTTCGCGCACTGGGCCACCCTGGCGGGCTTGGTGGCCGTGTTCGTGATCGTGATTGGATACGTCGATCACCTGTACCACGAAATCACCAGCGTCTTTCTCCTGCAGTAGGTGAATCTCGTGCACATCGTGCAGATCATCGGCATCGGCTTGACAGCCACGATACTGGCGGCGCTTCTGCGAGAACAAATGCCATCCTTTGCGACGCTGGTGAGCCTGTTTGCGGGCGTTCTGATCCTCCTTCTTGTGGTGCGGTCCATCTCGGGCGCGCTCGCGGCGTTTCAGCAGCTGACGGCAACGGCCCAGATGAACCCAATGTTTCTCCAGACGCTCATTCGCATCCTCGGCATCGCGTACGTCGTGGAGTTTGCGGCGGACATCGCGCGGGACGCGGGCGAGTCCGCGCTCGGCGGGCGCATCGAGCTTGCCGGCAAGATTGGGATTGTCCTCTTGGCGCTACCCATCTTTAAGGACGTGCTCGACGTGATCGTTCGGATGATTCCGTGAAGGGGCGAGGTTTGTGAGGAATCGGTGGCGCTTCATCATCGCGCTCATCACGTCCGTGGTCGCGTTCACCGGGCTGCCGCTTTGGGCCCGCGGCGATTCCACCGGCGGCTCGCCCGCGCCGTCTGCCGAACAGGCGGCGGAACGAATGCTTCAAAGCACCGCGCAAAGCGAGCTCGATCACGTCGACACGCGTTCCATCGACGCCTACTGGCGGCAGCTCGAATCTCAGTATGGCGGATTTCTTCCGCACATGAGCGGCCCGTCGCTCATTCAGTCGGTGCTCGAGCACGGGGGACCTTCGTTTCACGGCATGATGTCGGGCTTGATTCACTACTTTTTTCAGGAGGTCGTCGACGATGTCGGCCTCTTCGGAGGATTGCTCATCCTCACTGTGGCGGCGGCGCTCCTCCGGATGATGCAGTCGTCGTTCGCCGAAGAGTCCGTGGGCGAAGTGGCCCAGATGGTGGTGTCGTTCGTGCTCGCGGCGCTGGTGACGCGGTCTCTTTTGGAAACCTTCGGATCCGCTCGGCAGGCCATCGAGTCGATGAACCACTTCATGCTCGCCACGATGCCGGTGTCCATCGCGCTGCTCGCGGGGTCGGGATCGCTCGCATCGGCGGCGTTCTTTCAGCCGATGCTCATCTTCTGTGTGCACTTCGTCTCAAACGTCGTGTTTCTCGTGGTTTTTCCGCTGATCTTTTTGGCCGCTGCTTTGGAGCTCGCTTCGTCCATAGCTCCGCGTTACCCGCTGACGCGCCTGGCGTCCTTGGCGCGCACGGCTGGGCTTTCCATCCTGAGTTTCGCCCTCGTCGTGTTCGTGGGCGTGACCACGGTTCAGGGGACGGGCCGCGGCATTGCGGATGGATTGGCGCTAAGGACGATGAAGTTTGGCGTGGGGACGTTTGTGCCCGTGGTCGGCAAGGCGATTTCTGACGCCGCCGAAACGGTCCTCGGCGCCTCGCTTCTCGTCAAAAACGCGGTGGGGATCGCGGGACTTGTCGTGATCGCGCTGTTGGCGGCATTTCCGGCGATGAAGATCCTCGCTGTCTCCGCCATGTATTCCGCGGGCGCAGCCGTGATGCAGCCGGTGGGCGAGACGCCGCTCATCGCGTGTCTTGGGGCGCTCGGCAAGACTTTCCTGCTCGTGTTTGCGTCCGTGGCCACGGTGGCGCTGATGTTCTTTTTCGCCATCTGTATCCTGCTTGCGGCGGCGAACTTGGCGGTGATCACGGCTTGATGGCGCTCGGAGAATGGTTGAGACAAGTGGTGGCCATCGCGCTCATCGGCGGGATTGCGGAGATGATGCTGCCGTCCGGCGGGCTTGTGCGCTACGTCCGGATGACCGTCGGCGTGGCTCTTTTGGCGGCGTTGCTGAGCCCCATTCTGCCGGCGCTCCGGGGAGGGTGGGCTACCAGTGCGGCAAACCAGGCTTCGGACTTCCTGTTTGGGAACGCGGCCGCCACGGCCTCTTCGCAGGCGGAAAGCCGCGCCGCCCGAGATTACGCGCAAGCCCTTCATCAGGCGGAGAATCAAGACGCGGCCGCGTATCTCGAGGAATGGGCCGAGGCGTCTTTGCCCTATCCCTTCCGTTCGGAGGTGGTCAAGGTGACGGTGAAACACCCCACGAGTCCCGACCAGATGACCGTCACGGTTGTGGTCCGGCCCACCGGCGTGGCGGATGCGGTGGAGATTCGACAGCTCATCGCCTCCCAGTTGGACATCGAGCCGAGCCAAATCGAGGTCATCGACGAGGGAGACGCGCCGCGATGAACTGGAATCTTCTTTTCAAACAGCGCGGGCTCGTGGCTTTGGGCGCGCTCGGCGTGGTGTTGCTGGCGTTTAGCTGGTTGTGGCCGGGCGCGCGGTCCCAGTCCGTCGGCGCGGCGGCGCCAGCCAACACGAGCGGGGCGGCGTTTGCGTGGTCGTGGAACGCCGCAAGCGCCGACCAGGGTCCGCAAGGGCTTGTGTCTGTCGCATCCTATTATGAAAACGAGTTGCAATCCATGTTGGAAAAACTCCCGGGCGTCAACGCTGTGTCGGTGCTGGTCACGCTCGCGCAAAACGGGCAACTGGCCAGCGGAGGGTCGAACGGCGTGGGGGTCCTGGGCGTGTTGGTGACGGTGGACGCCAATGACTTTGTCCAGGCCAAAACAGAAATCGTGGACGCAATTACGAATGTGTTGGACGTGCCCGCATATAAGATTACTGTCGAACCTCAAAAGGGTGAATAGACGGAGATTAGGAGGATGCATGCGATGGTGAAACGGCAGACGGTGTGGTTGTCCACGATGATGGTGCTGAGCTTGATGCTGATTGGCTACTACACGATGAACAACCAGACCAGCACCACGTCCACGAGCCCGTCGAACTCGACGACACCCACGGTGACGACCAGTCCCACCAACGCGACGCAGGTCTCGAACCAAACGCGGGCGACGACCGGCTCGAACGTGTCGAGCGCCGACAATTGGTACAACGCGCTGCAAGCTTCCGTGAACAACGAGATTAGCCAGCGGATCTCGAACGACCAGGCGATCATCGCCAACAACAACGCGTCCCAGGCGCAGATCGCCGAGGCCCAAAAGCAATTGGGCGAGGAAGAGGCGCTGTACAACAGCCTGCAGCAGGCCACCCAGGCCGTGATCGCGGAAGGATACAAGAACGCTGTGATTGCACCGGACAAGAACCAGACCACGTTCACGGTGTATGTGGAGACGAATCACCTCTCGAAGGCGGACGCCGTGAAGATCATGAACATCGTGAGTCAGCAGTTGGACACGTCCATCTTCAACATTTCCGTCAAACCGCACGCTTGAATCGGCGGACGTGGGAGGCGGTCTCAGCCGCGAGGACGGGGCTGGGGCCGCCCTTTTGTTTGCGCGTCGCTCCCGGAGAAGCAAGGGCCTCCACCGGCTGGGCAGGGTCTTCTACGTTCTTCCATTCCCTAGAACGGTAGGCTTCCCTGTGGTATACTCGTGAAGACCTTGTCAGATGGATTTATAGATCCGGATTCGGGGAGAGACGATGGGTTGCTGACGATGGAAGAAATTCGTGAGCTGATTCGTTTGCTCGACGACAGCACGCTGACGGAGTTGGAACTCGAGTTTGAGGACGGGAAGGTGAGATTGGCGAAGCGAGCCGAGGTCGTCTCGTACGCGGTGCCGCAAGTGGCGATGCCCGTCGCCCAGGCCGCGCCCGCACCAGCCGCCCAGGCCGCGCAGCCGACGGCAAACGCGGCGCCCGCGGCGGTCGAGGATCCGGCGCTTCACGTGATCACGTCGCCGATGGTGGGCACGTTTTACCGGGCACCGGCTCCGGATGCCCCTCCGTTTGTCGACGTGGGTTCGCAGATCGGGCCGAAGACGGTGGTGTGCATCATTGAGGCGATGAAGTTGATGAACGAGATTGAGGCCGAGGTCTCGGGCGAGATTGTCGAGGTCTTGGCGGAGAACGGGCAGTTGGTGGAGTACGGTCAGCCCCTGTTCAAGGTGCGCCGCACCTGACGGCGGTGTTGGACCGAAAACTGACTGGGTGAAGGGGAGCCGTGGATGTTTAAGCGCGTGTTGGTCGCGAATCGCGGCGAGATCGCGGTCCGCGTGATCCGAGCATGCCGCGAACTGGGGATCGAGACGGTCGCCGTGTACTCGACGGCGGACCGCGATGCGCTCCATGTGCGAATGGCGGACGAGGCGTATTGCATTGGGCCAGCGCCCGCCAAAATGAGCTACCTGAACATCCCCAGCGTGATGTCGGTGGCGACGTTGTGCGGGGTCGACGCCGTGCATCCGGGATACGGGTTCCTTTCGGAGAACAGCGATTTTGCGGAAGCCTGCGAGGCGTGCGGGATCACGTTCATCGGGCCGAGCCCGCGAGCGATTGAGCTCATGGGAGACAAGTCCACTGCGAAGATGACCATGCGCAGGGCCGGCGTGCCGACCGTGCCGGGAAGCGAGGGCCTGGTGGAGTCCCTGGAGGAAGCGCTCGCCATCGCCAACGCCATCGGCTATCCGCTGATCATCAAGGCGACCGCAGGGGGCGGTGGCCGCGGAATCCGGGTGGTGCGCGACGAGCCGGAACTTCGGAAAGCGTACGATCAAGCTCGCCGGGAAGCGGAGGCTTCGTTCGGCAACTCCGGCATCTACATTGAAAAGTACATCGAGCGGATGCGCCACGTGGAGATTCAGATTCTGGCGGATCGGCACGGCAACGTCATTCACCTCGGGGAGCGCGATTGTTCCGTTCAGCGCCGTCTTCAGAAGCTGGTCGAAGAGTCGCCTTGTCCTGTCATGACCGAGGAGAAACGGCAGGAGATGGGAGATGCCGCGGTGCGGGCCGCTCGGGCGGTGGACTATGTGGGCGCGGGCACGGTCGAGTTCATCTACACTCCGGATGGAGATTTCTACTTCATGGAGATGAACACGCGGATTCAGGTGGAACATCCCGTGACCGAGTGGGTCACCGGCGTGGATCTCGTGCGCGAGATGATCCTGGCGGCCGCCGGGGAGCCCCTCTCGGTCAAGCAGGAAGACATCGTGCTGAGAGGGCACGCCATTGAATGCCGGATCAATGCAGAGGATCCGTTCCGCCAATTCGCGCCTTCGCCGGGCACCATCCGGTCGTACCTGGCGCCGTCCGGTCCGGGTGTCAGGGTGGATTCCGCCTGTTACCCAGGCTACACCATCCCGCCATACTACGACTCGATGGTGGCCAAGCTCATCGTTTGGGCGCCGACCCGCGAGCAGGCCATTGCCCGAATGCTGTCCGCGCTCAGCGAGTACGAGATTGAGGGCATCCAGACGACCATTCCGTTCCATATGGCCCTCCTGCAGAACGAGCGTTTTCGCAAAGGCGACGTATCGACTCGCTTTTTGGAGGAAAATCCAATACTCTAGACGAAGAACGTTCGCATTCGTTCCATTCGCAGGGGGAGCCTGAAACGGGTGAGGAGGAAGATGGAGATGGCCGACATGCAGTACGCGTTGAGCGAGCGCGGTTCGGTGCACATTTCGGATGAAGTCGTGCAGATCATCGCGGGCGTGGCGACGAACGAGGTAGACGGCGTGCTGAGCACGAGCGGTTCGCTGTACGGGGGCCTCACGGAGTCCATCACGGGAAGAAAGAACATGGCCAAGGGCGTCAAAGTCCAATACGACGAAGCGGGTCACTCGTGCACCATCGACGTGTGGGTGCAGCTTCGGTTCGGCGTGAGCATCCCGGAGGTCGGGTACCAAATTCAGGAGCACGTGAAGTCTTCCGTCGAGTCGATGACGGGCCTGCGCGTCGACGCCGTGCACGTGCACGTCGTGGGCGTGGCCTTCCAGACGGATGTCGAGCGCGCCCAGGATGCGGATCAGATTGGAGCTGCGTTCTCGCAGGAGGAGCGCTCGTCGGGAGGGATTGAATGAACGTTGGCGATCGATTCCTCTTGTTCCTGTTGTCGATCTTCGGGCTCGTGTTGGGTGTGCTGCTCGCCCTGCTCGGCGCGGGCGTCATCTCGGTCACGTGGGCCGCGAGCGAGCTCATGGTGCAGCCCTGGAACACGGTGTGCCTTGTGGTGGGCGTGGTTGGCGCACTGCTAGCCATCCGCTTTCTGTTCTATCGATCGCGCCGCGGCGGCCCGGGCGTTCCCGCCGAGTCCGTGCTTCTGGCGGGCGATCATGGCCAAATTCGCATTTCGTACGAGACCTTGCGTCAGTTGGCAAACCGCCGCGGTTCTCAGTTGAAAGGGGCCGAGTCGTTTGACTCCCGCGTGCGACAGGGACGCGACGGCGTTCTTATCGCTTGCCGGATGCAGGTGTTGCCCGACATCGATATCGCGGCGCTCAGCCGAGAAGCGCAAGCCGCTGTCAAGGAGTACGTCGAGCGGACGGCCGGTGTCAAGGTGGAACGCGTCATCGTCCATGTCACGGAGATCGCCCCGAACGGGCAAGCAGGCAAGGCGTGGCGTGGCGCATGAACCGCCTGGAGCGAGCTTGGCACTGGTTTCAAGGCCGTCCGCGGAGATATCAGGGCGTGGCCGCCGGCATTTTGTTCTGGATCCTGTGGATGATCTTCGGGTTCTGGCGCGCCCTGCTCCTCTTGGTCTTCGCTGCCCTGGGCTATGCGGGCGGGCGCGTCTGGGAAGAAGACCAGTCCTGGCGGCGCATCCTCGAACGCTTGTTGACAGATCGATAGACGGAGTGAAGCCGATTGACTCGACATGAAGCCAGAGAGTGCGCGATGCAGGCGCTGTGCGTGCTCGATGTCCAGGGCGATCTCGGCGCCGGGGAGGCGATAGCCTCCGTGTTGGCCGAACGTGGGTTGGGCGCTGAGGCCGATGTGAGGTACATCGAAGAACTCGTCCAGGGCACGCGCCAGCATTTGGACGAGATCGACCAGTTGCTCGCCCGGCACATGGAGCGCTGGTCGCCGCAGCGCATCGGGCGCGTCGAGCGGAACGTTTTGCGCCTGGCTGCGTACGAGCTCTTGTTCGAGCCGGAGTTGCCGATTGCCAGCGCCATCGATGAGGCAGTGGAGATTGCGAAGACGTTCGCCACGGAGCAATCCGGTCGCTTCGTGAACGGCGTGCTCGCGAAGCTTTTGCCGGCCGTGGCGGACAGGCGGCGCGCGGACCGGCCGCTGTCAAGCCAGGAAACGGGGGCAGCGGGCGCGGTCGAACCGGCGCAGGAGGGCGTCGAGGATGGCGCGTGAAACGCCGCTCGTGCTCGGCGTGGATACGAGCAACTACACGACTTCGGTGTGCGCGGTGGACGCCATCCATGGGCGGATGGTGGCCGAGGCCCGGAGGCTGCTGCGCGTGCCGAGTGGAGAACGCGGCCTGCGCCAGAGCGATGCCGCTTTTCAGCACGTGCGGAACTTCCCCGAGGTGATGGCCGAACTCTTGGACAGGATGGCGGCACAGGGCGTGCGGCCTGCGTGGCGCCGCGTCGCTGTCTCCGTTCGGCCGAGGCCGTGGGCGTCCTCGTACATGCCCGTGTTTCAGACCGGACTTGCCGTGGCTGCCTCGTTGGCGCAGAGTCTCGGCGTTCCGCTGACCCGAACCTCGCATCAGGAAGGCCATCTCGCCGCCGCGGAATACTTCACGCCCCTGCATGGCGCCCCATTTGTCGCCGTCCATATGTCGGGAGGCACCTGCGACGTGGTTCTGGCGCGGCGCACGCCGTTCGGATATGCCATCTCGCGCCTTGGAGAGGGGCTGGACCTTCATCCCGGTCAGTTCGTCGATCGCGTCGGTGTCGCGCTGGGACTTCCGTTTCCAGCTGGACCCCACCTCGAGCAACTGGCGCGGCAGTGCGGAACCTCACCTGGCGCGCTGTTGTTGAAGTCCCCGGTGCGCGGCGCGAGCATGAGCTTCTCGGGGCCACTCACGGCGGCGCTGCGCGCCGCAGAGACCGGTGCGCCGGCTCACGAGGTGGCGCGGGCCGTCGAGGACTGCATCGCGCGTTCGGTCGCGAAGGCGGTGGAATACGCCGTTCGCCGCAGTCACACTGCGCGACACGTGCTCATCGCGGGCGGCGTCGCGTCGAATCAGTACATCCAGGGCACGATCCGATCGCGCCTGGCGCGGCGCGTGCCCGGCATCCGCGTGGCCTTTGCACCGCCGGAGTTCGCGCGGGACAACGCGCTCGGCGTGGCGACCATCGGCTACTGGCGCGAGTTGGAACGTTGACACCTTTGCAAAATCTCAAACAGAAAATTGTCGACAAAGCACATGGGCATTGATAGTCTTTTCGGACCTATCTTGCTATAATGAGGCGCGTAGTGTCGTGAACAAAGGAGGTTCTGCGTTGTCGGAGAACGTACAGGTGCCAGAGAATGTCACAGATATGCTGATCATCGGGGGGGGCCCGACCGGACTTTTCGCTGCGTTTTACGCGGGGTTGCGTAACTGTTCTTGTAAAATTATTGATAGTTTGCCTCAATTGGGCGGACAGCTTGCGATGCTGTACCCCGAAAAGTATATTTACGACGTCGCCGGATTTCCGAAAATTCGCGCGCGTGATCTCGTCGATCAGCTGATCGAGCAGGCCATGGCCTTCAAGCCGGGCGTTCACTTGAACGAGTCCGTCGAGCGGCTCGTCAAGCGAGAAGATGGGCTGTTTGAACTGCACACGAATCAGTCGGTGCACGTTGGCAAGGCGGTCATCATCTGCGCCGGTATCGGGGCCTTCACGCCGAGGCCGCTTCCTGCGGAGTCCGCGAAGCACTTTGAGGGGCGCGGCGTGGCGTATTACATCGATAAGATCGATCATTATCGCGGCAAGCGGGTGCTCGTGATCGGCGGGGGCGACACAGCGGTGGATTACGCATTGATGCTCGAGGAAGTCGCCGAATCGGTCACCCTCATCCATCGCCGCGACGGCTTCCGGGCTCATGAGGACAGCGTGCGCAAGCTGTTTGAGTCTCGCGTGCACGTGAAGACGTTCTACGAGTTGGTGGACGTGCAGGGTGGGAATTGGGTCGAAAAGGCCGTCATCGTGAACAACCAGACGAAGCAACACGAGGAACTCGAAGTCGACGCGATTGTGAGCGGCCTCGGATTTCACGCCTCGCTCGGCCCCATCAAGGAGTGGGGGCTTGAGATTGAGAAGAACGACATCGTCGTGAATTCCAAGATGGAAACCAACATCCCCGGCGTCTACGCAGCGGGAGATATCGTCACCTATCCGGGCAAGTTGAAGCTCATCGCGACGGGCTTTGGCGAAGCGCCGACGGCGGTGAATAACGCAAAGACGTACATCGACCCCAAGGCGAAGCTGTTCCCGGGTCACAGCACGAGTATGACGAACCTCGGGCACTGAGGATGGCGGACAGGCTGTTCGGCTCCGCGGAGCGGACAGCCTGTCGCTTTCTGTCTTCTGGATGGAGGCGTGAGGCGAAATGGCGCAGCGGTTGGACGGCAGACGAACCGCCGAGCGCGTGCAGGAAGCGCTCAGGCGGCGCGTGGATCAGCTCGTGTCGCGCGGCATCGTGCCCAAGTTGGTGATGCTCGTCTCCGAGGCGGACGAGATATCCCTTGGACACGTGCGGCGGAAGGCGCGCTTTGCGCGCGGAGCCGGGCTTGTGGCGGAAATCCGAACGTTTCGCCCGTCCGACGGCCCCGAGGCTCTTCGTTTGGCGATTGGCCGCCTGAACGAGGACGACGACGTGGATGCCATCCTGGTTCAACTCCCGCTTCCCGCAGGGTGGGACGAGGTAGACATGCTGTCGCACCTGCGCCCCGACAAGGATGTGGATGGGCTTCACCCGCAGAACCTGGGGCGGATCGCTTTCGGCCGGCCTCGGGTTTGGCCGTGCACCGCGCGGGGCATCGGGGAACTTTTGGAACACCATGAAATTGGTGTGCGCGGCAAGGTGGCGTGCGTGATTGGGCGGAGTCCGCTGGTCGGATGGCCCATCGCGCAGTGGTTCATGGCGCACGGGGCCACCGTGATACAATGTCATCGGCAGACGCCGTCCATCGCGGTGTGGACCAAACAGGCGGATATCGTCGTGAGCGCGGCGGGTGCACCGGGGTTGGTTGGCGCGGAGGAGGTGCGGCCTGGCGCGGTCGTGATCGACGTGGGAATCACGTACACCGAGGACGGGCCGCGCGGGGATGTGGATCCAGGTGCGGCAGCGCGCGCTTCGTGGATCACGCCGGTACCGGGCGGCGTGGGGCCCATGACGGTTGCGATGGTGGCCCAAAACGCTGTGGATTTGTGCGCGATGCGGCGAGGGAGGTAGACGTGGATGAACGCGCTGACGCGCGCCGCAGACGCGGCGGAGGCTGTGCTCTCCGTCACCGAACTCAATCGGCGGATCAAAGAGCGCTTGGAGTCGGACCCGAGACTCCTTCAGTGCCGCGTGGTCGGAGAGATTTCGAATTTCAAACACCACCCGAGCGGCCACATGTATTTTACGCTCAAGGATGAGACGAGCCGCATTCGCGCGGTCATGTTCAGCAGTCGAAATCGCCGCCTGCAATTTCAGCCGGAGGACGGCATGCGAGTCATTGCCTTCGGATCCGTCGGCGTCTTCGAGCGGGACGGCCAGTACCAGCTGTACGTGGAGGACCTGGAGCCGGACGGACTGGGCGCCCTGTACGTGCGCTACGAGCAGCTTCGCCAGCAACTCGCCGCAGAGGGGCTGTTTGCCCAGGAGCGGAAGCGGCGACTGCCTCGGTTTCCGCTGCGCGTGGGCGTCGTCACCAGCCCCACGGGTGCGGTTATTCGGGACATCTGCACGACTATCGAGCGACGTTATCCGCTCGCGCGTGTCGTCCTCGCGCCGGCGCAGGTGCAGGGTCCCGATGCGGCACCCACCATCGTGCGCGCCCTCGAGCTGCTGTACGGGCTGGAACCCAAGGTGGACGTCATTATCGTCGGTCGAGGCGGCGGTTCCTTGGAGGAGCTCTGGCCCTTCAACGAGGAAATGGTGGTGCGGGCTGTGGCGCGATCGCCCGTGCCCGTCGTGTCGGCGGTCGGGCACGAGACCGACGTGACCCTGTGCGATTTCGCGGCGGACGTTCGAGCTGCGACGCCAACGGCGGCCGCGGAGCTTGTGTGTCCTCACCAGGCTGAACTCCGGGCGTACCTGGAACAGGCTTTGGCGAGGGCGCGGAAGGCCGCCTTCGTCAAGGTCGCCTGGTGGCGGGATCGCCTATCCGATTTGGCGACACGGCCCGTGCTTCGCGATCCGGCGCGCATCATCGCCGCGAGGCGGCAGCTCGTGGACTACATCGAGACGCGCGTGCGCGAGGCGCAGCGCCGCCCCATTGGGCTTCGGCGTCGAACGCTGGCGGAGTTGGAACGAAGGCTTCAACGCGTGGAGCTCCGCGGGGCCATTCAGGCGCGAAGGCGGGACTTGATGCGGCTCGAGCACCAGTTGCAATCGCTCGCCGAGCGCCAGGTGCTCTTGCAGAGCCGAAAGCTCGACGCGATGATCGGCAAGCTCGAAGCGCTGAATCCTCTGGCCGTGTTGCGGCGCGGATACGGCGTGATTCTCGACGAAGACGGGCAATCCGTCATCACCTCGGCCCAATCGCTTGTGCCGGGCAAGCGAATTGGGATCCGAATGCACGATGGCACGGTGGAAGCGGAGGTGAAGGCGCGTGGAGGAGACGCGGGCGGCCGAGTGGAACAGCTCCGGTTGGACCTTTGAGCAGGCCATGCGGCGGCTGGAGGAAATCGTGCGCCAGCTGGAGGCAGGGGATCTGCCGTTGGATGCGTCCATCCGGGCGTACGAGGAGTCCATGAAGCTCGTGAAGTTTTGTCGGGAGCAGCTCGATAAGGCGGAATTTCAGCTCGAAAAGCTCGGTCAGGAGCTGGCGGACGAGTCCGTTTCGCCCTGACCGGCGCTGGCCAATCCGGGGGTGGATGTGTTGCAGACGTACCTCGAGGCGTGCAAGGCGGCGGTCAACGACTTTCTCGCGCGCTTGTTCGAACCGACGGGCCTTCACGCTCGGCTAAAGGAAGCGATGAAGTACAGCCTGATGGCCGACGGCAAGCGACTCCGCCCGGCGCTCGTCATCGCGACGGCCGAGACCTTTGGTGTGCCGAGGGATCGCGTGCTGCCCGCCGCCGCTGCGGTGGAGCTCATTCATTGTTATTCGCTGATTCACGACGACCTTCCGTGCATGGACGACGACGATCTCCGGCGGGGACAGCCGACGAACCACGTCGTCTTTGGCGAGGCCATGGCGCTCTTGGCCGGGGACGCGCTCTTGACGGAGGCTTTCCATTTGTTGTCTCGTCCGCTGGAAGGCGTCCCAGCCGAGAGGCAGTTGGCGATGATCCGCACATTGGCTTCGCGGGCCGGCGTGGACGGCATGGTGGGCGGACAGGCCGTCGACATCGAGCGCACGGGGGGGCAGGGGACCCTTCAGGACGTCGAATTCATTCACCTCCACAAGACGGCTCGGCTCATCCAGGCGTGTGTCGAGATTGGAGGCTATTTTGCCGATCTCGACGATCAGGTGCGGCAGTCGCTTTCATGTTACGGCGAGTGCCTGGGTTTGGCATTTCAGATGATCGACGACGTGCTGGACGTGACCGCGTCGACCGAGCAACTCGGCAAGACGGCCGGAAAGGACGTCGAGGAAGGGAAGCTGACCTATCCACGTTTCGTCGGCGTGGAGAGGACGCGCCAAATGGCACAAGACGTCATCCGGCGCGGCGAGCAGGCGTTGGCCCAGGTTGGGGTGCGCTCGGAACCGCTGCAGGTCCTCCAGGCGCTCATCGTGGAGCGGGACCGGTGACGGCGTCATCTCGCCGCAATGGAGAACGCCCCAGCGTCTCCCTCTGTGGGACCGCGAGCAGTGTGGTATAATGACGTTGAGCGCAGTCCGACGAAACGTCCCTGCGGGTGGCGCAGTATTCTAGTCAACCGTCCGCGCCTGAAGACGGGGCTAAAAATCCGTCAAAGGGCACATCGATGAAGTTCCTGGTGTGGGCTTGGGGCGCCCAGCCCTGGGCTCATGCTGGGAGTTAAGAAGGTTGGGCAGCCCGCAATGGCATGCGGGACGTGACCCAGCCTTCGCGGAGGCCCAAGTTCGTAGCTGGAACCATGGTTTTTGCTATGGCTTGGGGTATGAACCTGCATGCGGAGGCAATCTGTGTGCAGCGTAGCCTGCCTTGAGTGGTACTGAAGGATCCCAGGAATTCAGGTGGTCGGCCGCGGCCACGGCGCGACCACCGGTGCTGGGTGAAATCCGTACTGCAAAAGAGGCTAGGGCGCGGGAGCGGTTGTCGCGGAAAACGCCTAGACTGTTCGCCACGAGGCGAGGCTCCCTGAGGATTATAGTGTGGACTAAGTGGTAATCCAGTCTGGCTGTCGGCGACGCGGCCAAGGCGCTCTGAAAGGGAAACCGCCGGGACGGCGACGTCTCGGTGAGCGCTTGGGAAAACCTACTGGACCTAAGCCACAGCGTTTACTCAGGGAGTTGCCACCCGGGCATCGATACATACACGAATGGCGGCCGCGGTCCTGCGGCGCGCCGAGGGAGCGCGCGTGAGAAAGACGACTTCGAAAACCGCAAATTACGCGTTTGCGCTGACGATTGCCGCACTGACCTTGCCCATCAGTGCGGTTTTCGATACCTCGACCATTTTTCTGAATTCGGCCCGCTGGTACATCGGGGCGTCCATCGTGGTCGTGATTGTCCTGGTGGGGGCCTTGTTTGATATGCTCGGCATGGCGGCCGCGGCTGCGCGGGAGACGCCCTTTCACGCGATGGCGGCCAAGCGGGTGTTTGGCGCGCGCCGCGCCATTGTCATTGTGCGCAACGCGGAGAAGGTCTCGAGCGTGTGCAGCGACGTGATCGGCGATATCGCCGGCGTCTTGAGCGGTGCGGGCGCTCTTGCCGTGAGCGCTCAGGTAATCCAGGCCATTCAGGCGCACGGGTGGGCCCCGGAGGCGCTTCGCATCGGTATCACGGCGGTCATCACGGCGCTCACGGTGGGCGGGAAAGCCATCGGAAAGACCATCGCCATTCACTCCCCGACGCCCATCATCTTGTTTGCTGCGCGCGTGTGGGAGTCGTTCGCCGTGCTGTGGGGTCGACGCGCGCCGTCGCAAAGGCGGCGGGCGGATCGGGGGCGGGACGGATGACGAAGACGAGACTGGATCTCCTGTTGGTGTCGAGGGGGCTTTTTGCGAGCCGGGAAGCGGCCAGGCGCGCCATTATGGCCGGACTCGTGCGCGTGGACGGCGTGCGCGCCGACAAGCCGGGCTTGCGGGTCGCGGACGAGGCGCGCGTCGAGGTGGAGCGGCCGAGACGCGAGTACGCGTCGCGCGGCGGGCTGAAGTTAGAGCACGCGCTCGACACATTCGGCATCCGCGTGGACGATCGCGTCGCGGTCGACGTCGGGGCGTCGACGGGCGGGTTCACCGATTGCCTCTTGCAGCGCGGAGCCCGGTTGGTCTACGCGGTCGACGTGGGCTACGGCCAGCTCGCGTGGCGGCTGCGCCAGGACGAGCGGGTTCGCGTGATGGAGCGCACCAACTTTCGTCACGTCGACCCGCTGCGATTTGACCCGCGGCCAGATCTCGCGGTGATGGACGTGTCCTTCATCTCTATTCGCCTCCTGTTCCCCAAACTATCCGAGGTCTGCCGCAGCGACGCCGACATCGTGTCGCTCATCAAACCTCAGTTCGAGGCCGGGCGGGATCGCGTGGGCAAAGGCGGCATTGTGCGCGATCCGGAGGTTCATCGGGCCGTGCTCCTGGACATCCTGAAGAGTATCGAGTCCATGGGTTGGTGCTGCCGCGGGCTGACGTATTCTCCCATCACCGGGGGAGACGGAAACGTCGAGTTCCTGGGTTGGTTCCGCATGCATCCGGATGCCGACGAGACCATGCGGTGGATGGCGGAGAGCAGGCACATCGTCGAGGCCGCATGGGCCCGCCTGAAGAGCGGCACGGACCCGAACGGGGGCACGGCATGATCTCAACGCTTGCGCTGGCGTGCGCCCTCGCGGCGATGGCCATAGGGCTCCGATCGCTCGCCGGGGCGCTGTGGCATCGGAACGAAGAGGTTCCTGTGGAGGGGCTCAAGACCATGGGGCGGCGGTGGCTCGAGGCGAACGGGTACGAGCTCGTCCCCCACAGCGAAGGGGTCACCCACGTGACCCGGACGGCATCCGCTCGATGGTCCGGATCGCTTCGCCCGGACTTCATTGCGCGCAAAGAAGGGCGGGAGTATGCTGTTTTTGTTCGCACGGAGCCGGTCCCGGAGGAAGCGCTGCATGAGCGGTATGCATTGGTCGCTTTGCTGCACGGAGCGAGCGGCGTGATCGTCATCGATGTGATGCAGGAGTCCGTCCAGACCGCGCTGTACGAGTGGCACCGCCCGCGCCATGTTCGGCGCAAAGAAGCGGTTCGTCGCGCCCTGTGGGCGCTTGGCGGCGCGCTGGTGGCACTTGTCGCGTGGAAGCACGGCTGAGGATGGGGGAGGACGTTGCGCCAAATAGGCCTGTTGTACAATGTGCACAAGCAGGAAGCGTGCTCGGTGCGGACCGACATCTTCCGGCAGTTGGAACGAACAGGGGTTCGCGTCGTCGATGTGCCGATCGACCACGACACCGCCATTGTCGAGACGCACCCAGAGCTGAAATCCTGTGAACTCGTCATCGTGCTCGGTGGAGACGGCACGCTGCTCGGCGTGGCCCGCCAGTTGTCGCCGTTTCATGTCCCCATGTTTGGCGTCAACATTGGCCACCTCGGGTTTTTAACGGAGTCGGAACCTTCGCAACTGGAGATTGCGCTCGAGCGCATCATGGCGGGGGAGTACAACCTGGAGACTCGCCTGATGCTCGAGGCGTTCGTGTATCGGGATCTACGCGAGATCGCGCGTTTCACGGCGCTCAACGACGTGGGCGTGGGCAAAGGCTCGTTTGCGCGCATGGTCACGCTCGACGTCCACGTGGACGACGTGTACGTCGACACCTACACGGGTGACGGCGTGATTGTCGCGACACCCACAGGATCCACCGCCTACTCGCTGTCCTGCGGAGGCCCCATCGTGAGTCCGCATTTGCAGGTGATGGTCCTGACGCCGGTGTGCCCGCACACGCTGTTTTCCAGACCCTGCGTGATCGATGCCTCCTCGTGGGTGCGGCTTTCCGTGCATGCGCGGCACGGGGATGTGGAACTCGCGGTGGACGGGCAGGAGGGCATGCGGCTTCTCGCCGGAGACGAGGTATTGGTGCGGAAGGCTCCGTTCCAAGCGACGCTCGTGCGCTTGCCGGATCGCGAGTTTTTTGGCGTGTTGCGGAGCAAGCTCCACGGAGATCCATCCTCCACGTGAGGGGGGCGGAGACATGCTGCAGGAGTTGTATGTGCGCCACTTCGTGTTGATTGACGAACTGCGGCTTCAGCTCGATCGCGGCCTGCACGTGCTGACCGGTGAGACGGGGGCTGGCAAGTCGCTCGTCCTCGACGCCACGCGCGCTATCTTGGGCGGGCGCGTCGCGAGTCCTACGGCGTCGGACGGCTCGCCGGCGCTGGTAGAAGCGGTGTTCGACATCCAGGCGAACGAGGCGGCGGACCGGCTCCTTCAGTCGTGGGGCATTGATCACAGCGGCGAGATCGTCATCTCCCGGACGTTTCATCCGAACGGTCGGGCGCAAAATCGCATCAATGGCCGATCCGTCACAGTGCAGATGCTCCGAGAGCTCGGCGATACTCTGGTTGAACTCCAAGATCAACACGAATCCATCGCCCTCATGACGACTTCGTATCAGCGCCGCCTGCTCGATCTCTACGGGCAGCACGACGAGCTTGTGGCCTCGTGCGCCGACGCGTATCGCGCCTGGCAGGACGCGGCCCGCGACTGGCGCGAGGCCTTGGTGTCGGATCGCGAGCGCGCGCAGCAAATGGACCTCTACGCCCTCCAGGTACGCGAACTCGAGGAAGCCGGGCTTCGCCCCGGCGAAGAAGACGAGCTGCGCGCCGAACGCGAGCGCCTCAAGCGCGCGCAACAGATGGCGGAGTCGCTGGGGCAGATGGCGGCGCTTTTGGACGACGGGCAAGCCGGCGCCATTGCGAGACTTCACGAGGCTTGGCGCTTGGCCGCGGACTTGGCCGGATCGAGCGATCGCGTCGGCGAGATCGCCAAGCTGCTGGAGACTGCCCGCGTTCACGCCGAGGAAGCGTCCTTCACGCTTCACCGGTTCTTGTCGCGACTGGCGCACGATCCGGCGCGCCTCGCGGAGATTGAGGAGCGTCTGGCGCTCATTCGCAAGCTGTCGCGCAAATACGGCGCGACCACCGAAGAGATGCTCGCTTACCTCGAGCGCGCAAGAGCCCAACTGGACGCCTGGTCGAAACATGAGGAGCGCCTCGCAGAACTGGAGGCCGAGGTCGGGCGGCGCGAAGCCGCATATCGCGAGATCGCAGCGCGCCTTCACGAGGCGAGGGCCCAAGCCGCGAAGTCTCTCGGTGAGGCGATTTCCCGCTCGCTCGCTCGACTCTCGATGGCGGGTGCCCAGTGCGAAATCGAGGTGGCTCCGCGGGAGGACGCGCCGAGCGAACATGGGTGGGACGAGATTCGTTTTCTGTTTCGCGCAAATCCGGGTCAGCCCTTGATGCCCTTACAGAAAGTTGCATCCGGTGGCGAGCTTTCGCGCATGCTACTCGCAGTCAAGGTCGTGATCGCCAGCCTCGAACGCACGGACACGTTGATCTTCGACGAGATCGATCAGGGCGTGAGCGGAGAAGCGGCGCTGCGCGTGGCAGAGATGCTGAGAGAACTTGGACAAGAGAAACAGGTGCTCTGCGTCACCCATTCGCCGCAGGTGGCCGCCGCGGGTCATGTGCACCACCTCGTCGCCAAAGCATCGGAGGCCAATCGCGCCATCACCCGTGTGACGCGATTGGATGACGGCGGCCGCATCGAGGAGATCGCGAGGCTTCTTGGATCCGATTTGTCGGATGCGACGGCCCGGGTGCACGCGCGCGCCCTTTTGGAAAGCTTCCGAAGCCAGTCCACGTGACGGCGGTTCGGGGAGCTTTTTGCGGTCATACGACCACCCGCCGGGGGCACCTTAGATGCACGCGACACGAGGTGTTACTCACGGGAAGGGGGATGCACCATGGCGGGGTGGCTGCGCGCGCTCAAGGTCGCCGTCCTCGTGGCTGCGACCGCGCTCCTCTGGATTCCGCCGGTTCGCCACCTGGTGGAATTGCCCACATCGGTCGAAATGTCCACGGACGACGAGATGGCCCTGCAGTCGTCTCATCCCTTCTCCATGCATGCGTGGGTTCGGCCGGTCGATCCGCTTGAAGCCGTCACGGTAACCTCGGATGCGGGCGATTTTGACGTGACGGATCGCATCCTCGGCTTCATTCCATGGCGCACGCGGGTGCATGTGCAGCCCGCCGAACGGGTGGTAGTGGGAGGGCAGGCTGTCGGCATTCGCCTGCTGTCCGAGGGGCCCATGGTCATTGGATACCGGCGCGCGGCCCAAGGCGTCAGTCTCGCCGAGATGCACCACATCGAGGTGGGGGACGTGATTCTCTCGGTAGACGGTGTCCCCGTGCACACGGCGAAGGACCTGCAGGCCGCGCTCCGGGATAAGCGCGGGCCGTTTCGCCTGCTCGTGGCGCGGGGCGACAAGCTGCGCGAAATTGAGATTCGAGACGCGCGCGGTGTGCCAGAGCTTGGCGTCTACGTGCGGGACAAGGCGGTCGGCGTGGGAACGCTCACGTTTTACGATCCGGCCACGGGGCGTTTTGCGGCGTTGGGGCACCTCGTGACGGATGCCGACACAGGCCAGCCCATTCAAGGGCGCGGCTCGGTCTACCAAGCGGCCATCACGGGTGTCCAGGCCGGAAGGGCAGGGCAGCCCGGTGAGAAGAAGGGCGTGTTCACCGGCCTGAATCGCGCGGTGGGCGAGATCGACGAAAATACGCCGTACGGCGTGTTTGGGCGCATGGATCCGTCTTTCGCAATGCGCACTTCGCCGCTCGCCGGGCCCATTCCCGTGGCACTGCCGGGGCAGGTCCATCCGGGCCCAGCCGTTCTGTACACCGTGCTGCATGGCGAGAAGATCGAAGCGTTTCAAGTGGTGATTGAACATACCGCACGGCAGATGAGCCCGTCCACCAAGAGCATGATCATCCGGGTCGTCGACCCCAAGCTCCTTCAGGCCGCCGGGGGCATCGTTCAGGGCATGAGCGGCAGTCCCATCGTGCAGGACGGGAGGCTGGTGGGCGCCGTCACTCATGTGTTCGTGTCCGATCCCGTCCGCGGTTACGGCGTCTACGCCTACTGGATGCTGCATCCCAACCGGCACGAGCTCACCTTTGCACCCACCGGAGCCGATCGATTGCAGGCGGCGTGAGCCCCAAGGGCCACCGCGAGCGGGTGGCCCTTGTCGATTTTTCCTTGTCGATCTTTGTCGAAAAAGGTGACATAAAGGCGAATTTTTTTACATAGTTTTGACAGGAGTCTTGGGGTTTGCGTCGAATTGGTATGTCCGGAGAAGTGCAGAGGGGGTATGGTCGTGTCCACACGCATGAAGATCTTACTGGCCGATGACCACCATGAATTCGCGGAACTTTTGAGCGAATTCATTTCCGGGCAGCCGGATATGGAGGTTTGCGGGATTGCGCACAACGGCACCGAGGTGCTCAATCTGGTTCGCGAGACGAAGCCGGACGTGCTCATCCTCGACATCATTATGCCGGTATTGGACGGGCTCGGCGCGCTGGAGCGGCTTTCGGAAGTCACGGAACATCCGCCGAAGGTCATCATGCTGACCGCGTTCGGTCAGGAGAGCGTGACTCGGCGCGCCGCGGAGCTCGGGGTCTCCTACTTTATCCTGAAGCCTTTTGACATGCCCGTGCTGGCCGAGCGGATTCGCCAGGTGATGTTCGAGGCGCCCGCCCCAGTGGCGGCGACGTCTCCGGCGCCGATGATGGCCGCACCGTCGCCGCCGTCGCGCCGCTCCATTGACGCGCAGATCACGCAAATCATCCACGAGATTGGCGTGCCCGCGCATATCAAGGGATACCACTACCTGCGCGAGGCGATAGGGCTCGTGTATGAAGACGTGGAGATGCTCGGCTCCATCACGAAGGTGTTGTATCCGAAAATCGCGCAGCGATTTAAAACCACGCCCTCGCGCGTCGAGCGCGCGATTCGCCACTCCATCGAGGTCGCGTGGGGCCGGGGCAACATGGAGGCCATTCGCCGGGTGTTTGGGTACACGGTCTCGGCCTCGAAGACTAAACCCACCAACTCCGAGTTCATCGCGATGATCGCTGACCGGCTGCGAATGGAACACCGCGTGGGGTAGGTGGCTGAGCGGAGCGCCGCCGCTTCCTGCCTCGCCATGCCCCGGTCGCCGCGAGCGCGCCGAGAAGGGCGCAGGCTCCGCACCAGAGCCAGACCGTCTCGTCCTGATAGTACCAGGCGAGCGAAGCGGACCAGAGCGCATTCGCGAAGGACAGGACCGCGGAGGCCGACAACGTCCAGACGGCGGCGCATCCCGTCAGCACCCAGGCCAGGGCCGCGGTCAACTCCGCCGCGCCGGCAGCTTCAAGTTGGGGAATGCCAGCGGCCGCGCCGGCCCGTGCCAGCGCGAGCGACGACCAAATGCCATAACCGCCGAGGATCCAACATGCGGATGCGAGCGACACTTTCCACGTGCGCATCAGATCACCCCTTCGGGCGAAGTCTCTCGAGGACATGGTATGCATGGCGTTGAGCCTGCATGTCCCTCTCCGTCGATGCCTTTTGGCGGGTCAGGGCTGTTGTGATAATGTGTACGGCAGAGGGAGGTTGACACGATGCCGGCACCGCACACGCTGGACGGATGGTATGTGCTGCACGACTTCCGCGCGATCCGCCGACAGGCGTGGAAAAACACCGACCCGCACACGGCGGCCGCCGTGCTGCGCGACTTCAGCGCGTTTGCTCAGGGCGAGATCGAGGCGCAGCGCCAGCGGCTCGGCAGTTTCGGTCAGTTTGTCGTCGCGGGCACCAAGGCGGATCTTCTGTTTGTGTACATGCGGCCCACGATTGGCGAATTAAACGATGTCAAAGCGCGGTTTGAGGCGACGCGCCTGGCGGATTTCACGGAGCGCGCGTACTCGTACGTCTCCGTGGTGGAGTTGGGCGGATACCTGGCGAAACCGGGCGTGGACATTGAGCAAGACGAGGCACTCCAGCTGAGGTTGAAGCCCCCCGTGCCCGAGATGCGGTACGTGTGCTTCTATCCGATGAACAAGCGCCGCACACATCCCGACAACTGGTACATGCTCGATGAAGACGAACGGCGGAAGCATCTCATCGCACACGGCCAAATCGGGCGCCAATTCGCTGGAAAGGTCAAGCAGATCATTTCGGGATCCGTCGGACTTGACGATTGGGAGTGGGGCGTGACGCTCTACGCGGACGATCCCATCCATTTCAAGAAGCTGATCTACGAGATGCGGTTTGACGAGTCGAGCGCGCGTTTCGCCGAATTTGGACCGTTTTACGTCGGCGAACAGGTCGACGTCGAAGGCTTGACGAAGTGGATGATGACGCTCCACGGCTGAGAGGGGAGAGGACCGGAGATGGCGGATCTCGCGCGGGAAGTGGAGGCCATCCGCGGCGATCTCGTCGCGTGGCGCCGACATTTGCATGAGCATCCGGAACTCAGTTTTCAAGAACGGGAGACGGCGGCGTTTATCGAGCGCGAACTGGCGAAGATGGGGGCGTTCGAGATCAGCCGGCCCACGGAGACGAGCGTGGTCGCTCGCTTGGTCACGGGTCGGCCGGGCCGCGTTCTCGCGCTGCGCGCGGATATCGACGCGCTTCCCATTGAGGAGGAGACCGGGCTTCCGTTCGCTTCGAAGAACCCTGGCGTGATGCACGCGTGCGGGCACGACGGGCACACCGCCATGTTGCTCGGCGCCTGCAAGGTGCTCGCCGCGCACCGCGACCAACTTCACGGAGAGATCAGGTTCATTTTTCAACATGCGGAAGAATTGACGCCCGGCGGCGCTCAGGAACTGGTCGATGCGGGGGTTTTGAACGGCGTCGACGCCGTGATCGGCCAGCACCTGTGGCAAGACATGGAGAGCTGCCGCATCGGGGTGCGGGCCGGCGAACTCATGGCCGCGCCCGATACGTTTCACATCCGGATCATCGGGCGAGGGGGACACGCGGCGCAGCCCCATCTCACCGTGGATCCCATCGCCATCGGCGCGCAGGTGGTCGTCAGTCTGCAGCAACTCGCCAGCCGGCGGGTGGACCCGTTCGAACCGTTTGTGCTCAGCGTCACCAAATTCGTCGGCGGAACCGCGGACAACGTGATTCCGAGCGAAGTGGAACTTTGCGGCACGGTGCGCACGTTCCGAGAAGAACGCCGCGCCTGGGCCGCGCAGGCGATGGAGGCCTTGATCAAGGGAATCGCCGAGGCGCAGGGCGCGTCGTACGAATTTCGCTATGAGCGGGGCTATCGACCCGTGGTGAATGATCCGGAGCTCACCGCATTCGTTCGCGCTACGCTGGTGGAGGAATTCGGCGATCTCGTCACAGAGGCCGAGCCGACCATGGGCGGCGAGGATTTTTCGGCTTACCAGACGGTGGCGCCCGGTACATTTTTCTTCACAGGGATCCGGCGCGCTGACCGAGAGGCATATCCCCACCATCACCCGCGCTTTGACATCGACGAGGACGCGCTCGTCGTCGGGTGTCGGGCGCTTGTCGCGCTCGCGACCAAGTACCTCGGGCAGCCGTGAAGCCCGAGGCTTAGGCGTTCGTCTCCAGATCCAGCCGGAACAGTTCGTGGCCGTGCAGGCGCAGCCAAGCGCGCTGCGCCTTCCAGTCCGGCTGAAAGCGCGCCACCAGTCCCCAAAACTCCGGGCCGTGGTTCAAGTGAACCAGGTGGGCGAGCTCGTGAACTATCACGTAGTCCACCACAGCTTCCGGGGCCTGAATGAGCTTCCAGTTCAGGTAGATGTGTCCCTTGCTCGTGCAGCTCCCCCATCGGCTCCGCTGCGCCTTGATCGCCATGCGGGTCGGTCGAAGCGCCATTTGCTCCGCCCACATCGCCCCTCGCGCCAACAGGTGCCTGCGCGCAAGCTCGCGAAGCAGGAAGTAGACTTGCGCGTGCACGCCGTCCTCGTGCGCAGGCACCCACACGGTGCGGCGCTCGTGATCGACGCCGCCGTGGGCCTTCGTCCACGCGCGGATGACGTACCATCGGCCGAGAATTTGGACCTCGTCGCCCTCCGCGAGGCGCTTCGGCTTGGCTGCGGCCGCTTTCGCGTGGGCCTCCCTCAGCCAGTCCAGGTTCTGCCGGATGACCTGCTCCACATCGCGCGATCTCGCCCACGGCGGCGCACTGACGGAAAATCCGCGCTCATCCGCGCGAAGGACGATGCGCTTCTGCGTGCGTTTCCCGGTTCGCACGCGAATGGTCATCACGTCCTGACCTATTTCGATTTCGTACGCGACGATGGCTCCTTCATGGTTCCGAACGGTTGTCCATCTCATATCCCCACTTTACCGCAACGAAGCGCGACGCGCGATGTGCATACCCCAGACTCCCGGCGCGCACACTACCGCCAACACGCTCGTGTCTTGGGAGGGATATCTTCCATGCGCGCTCGCCGTGCTTTTGCTGCGGTTCCTGTTCTCCTGGCGCTTATGCTCTCCGGCGTCTTCACCGGCTGCGGGCGAGAATCGGAGGTGCATCCGTCCGCGCTCGTCGGGCAGATGCTGCCGCCCTCCATCGCCGATCCGCCGGCTCGCGTGCCGTTAGCGCACTATCAGATGCGCAACCCACATTTCGAAGTGCAGAGTCACGGGCCCGCCCTGCACATCTGGTCGGACGACCACGGTTGGAACGGCCACCGGGTCGATCTGTACTATGCGCCAGCCGCGATCGTGACTGCCTATCACGGCGACTACACGCTCAAGTCCGACGCGCATTTGCAGCACATCGCATCGGTTCCCATTCGTAGCAATCAGACGTGGTTCGCCGCGTGGAACGTCGGATCGTACAGGCTTCCTGACGAATTTTATCTGCTTGCCAAGACCGACGTGGGTCAAGCCACCATTGAAAAGGTGGCGTGGCAGCAGGGCCACTACGTCGAAGGCGGTGTGGACTCGCCGGTTCAGTGACGCGCTTACCGAAAGTGGGACCACGCGCTCCAGAGCCATTCGAACAATAGGCCGCCCGCCACCGAGATGACGAGCGAGGTCGCAAACCGCACGAATGTGAACGGTACGCCGAAGAACGGGAATTCGGCAGGGAGTCGCGCCAGGGAGGTCAGCTGCCAGGATGTGGTGAACGCCACGACCGCACCGGGCGAGGCATCGGCAGCGAGCAGGCTCACCGCAAGCGGGTAGACCGCAAACCGAGACCCGGTTCCGAGCATTCCAAGCGCGGCGCCAAACACGATGCCCGCGAGTCTCGCTTCACGCCCCAACCACCGCGCCACCCATTCGGGTTCGAGCCATTGGCTGACGAGTCCCGCGAGGAACATGGAGACGAGAATCCATGGCAGCGACTGCGCGAGCATGCTGATGGAGGAGCGAGCCGCTTCCAGGGCGTCGACCGGTTCCTGTGCACACGCTAGCGCGTATCCAAGCCCCGTCGCCATCGCGATCCAGACTAGTGTCCGATCCACGTCATCATCCCCGTTTCAAGGTGAACCGTTGAGGTGCAGCGCGTGTACGGTGGTCGCCCAGGTGTTGGCGTCGGACCAGGCGAGCGACCACACGGCGACGCCTGCCAGCCCGTCGTCGGTCACGAGCTTGAGCCAGTCCTCGTACGTCTGAGACGTGGGGTACCAGACCTCTGCGTAGCCCGTCTTGGTGGGATACTGGGTAAACATCAGATCGAGGGAGTCGTTCCATGTCCCGAGCGGCAACTTATACTGGTTGAGAATGGCTTGCACGGCGCCGGCGCTGACCGCGTCGCTCTGCACGCTCCCGTCCCTGTTGACGTACCAGAAGCGCGTGTAAAGCGGGATGCCGAGGACCAGCTTGTTTGCAGGTACGCCCGTGTCCAACAGATCGTTCACGCTGCGCTCCACCCAGGGGAAGTCGGCCACGGGGCCCGGGTCTGGGTCGGTGGCCCAGTGCTCGTCATACGCCATCAGCACCACCTGGTCCACTTCGTCCGCGAGCGCGGCGTGGAAGAACGCAGCGGAGTCATCGAGCTGCACAATGTCCGGTGTCAGGTCGAGCGAAAGATCAATCCCGAGCGAGTGCAGCCGAGCGTGAAGCTGTTGCACAAAATCTGTGAAACGATTTCGGTCGGCTGCCGCCACGTTCTCAAAGTCGAGGTTGATGCCGTTGACGTGATACGTGCTCGCCTGATAGGCGATCTCGTCGATCAAATTTGCCTCTGCGCGAGGATTGGCGAGAACTTCGTGCGTGAGCGATGCGGAGAACTGGTTATCCACGAGCACCCACACTTGGATGTGGCGTTCCTGCGCATACTGCACAACCGTCGGTAGGACGCTTCCGGACAAGTTGCCCGAGGCGTCCGCGAGGTGAAGCCAGGTCGGGCTGACGACGTTGATGCCAGGGTTGTCCTGGATCCAGCGAACGCACGTCGCCGGATCGGGCGAAGGAAGCCAACCGATGACAAGCGTGTGGCGACCGCCAGCCATGGCCGCGATGGAGTTGAGCAAAGACGTCTGCAGTCCGCCCGCTGGGTCGCCGGGCGCGACCTGCGGGAGCATGTTACGAAGTATGGCGGCTGGATTGAGGAACATGGACTGCAGTCGCTCGGCCACAGCGCGGAACGGGTTCGACGTCTGAAGTTGGTCGCCGGATGGCCCGTCATTCCCGAAGAGGGCGCTCACCTCGATGGAAGCGAGCGCTTCGACCTCCGACTGTGCCAAGCGGTCGCGGAGGGGTTGTCCAATCGCGGATGCCATGGAGATCACGAAGCCTGCCGCAAGGAGCAAGAGCGCGGAGACGGCTGCGATCAGTTCGGCGATGAGGCGGGAAGGTTTGCTGCGGTTCACGCGTAGCACGCTCCTCGTCCATTGAGCCTCTGGCCCATATCTATGACGAGAGCGCCGCCATTATGTAAACCACGCGCTACGGATTCGGCCTCCATTCGGCAGATCCGTCCGCGAAAAACTCCTTCTTCCAGATGGTCACCCGAGCTTTGAGGCGGTCGATGAGCGCTTGGCACGCCGCAAACGCCTCCTTGCGATGCGGGTGCGCGGCGCCACAAATGACCGCGACATCCTCCGGATACAGCGTACCCACGCGATGCCACACGAGCGCCTTCACGCCCGCAAACTCCTCTTCGATTTCGGTCACCAACTGCTCCAGCTGGACTCGCACCATCGCCTCGTACGCCTCATACTCGATGCGCTCCGTCTGCCGAGGGCCTGTCCAAGCGCGCACGGTGCCGAGGAAGAACACGCAACCTCCGTGCCGCGCATCGGACAACAGCGCCTCGGCTTCCTTGACGTCGAGGGGGTCCCTCGTGAGCCGCGCATAGGGATGTTCGTCCTCCCCACCGCCGACAGGAGGGATGAGCGCGATCTCGTCGGTCGCGTGGACGCGCCGGGAAGGATCGGCCAGTTCCAGGTTCACGGCAACCATGACGTGCTCAAGCGCGTCGCGGAGCGATGGATAGGCTTCCGTCAGCGCGCGCAGGACATCGTCGACCGTGGCGTCGTCCGGGACGTCCAACGCCAATTTGTCTCGCCCGGCGATCTCCTTTACATTTGCGAATAGGCGAATCTCGACACGCATCACAGGATCACCTCGAGGTCCAATCAGTTGCGAGAAGGAGCGATGGACGTGGATGTTCAGGATGTGTTCCATCATTTTACTCCCGAAGGGCGCCCGCACATGGTGGACGTCAGCGAAAAGGCCGTCACCACACGCGTGGCGGTCGCGGAAGCCTACATCCGCATGTCGCGGGCGACGCGCGATGCTATTGTACACCACGCGATGGGCAAAGGCGACGTGGTGAAGGTGGCCGAGATCGCCGGCATCATGGCGGCCAAGCGGACGAGTGATCTGATTCCGCTCTGCCACCCGGTGCCGCTGCACCACGTCTCCGTGCGCATCGACGAAGAGGCGCTGGAAGCGGACGCGGCGGTCTTTCGAGTCCGAGCCGAAGTGCGCACGTCGTATCAGACCGGCGTGGAGATGGAGGCGCTCACGGCTGCGTCCGTCGCCGCGCTCACGGTCTACGACATGTGCAAAAAGGCGGATCGCGACATGACCATCGCGAACGTGCGCCTGGTGTTCAAGGACGGCGGGGCGAGCGGAAGGTACGAGCGGGACGGCTCCGGTGGTTCGGACGGCCGTTGAGCGTTACAATAGACATCGGCAAGCGACCTTGAGAACAGGGATGATGATTCATGGGCAAGCCAGAGCCGAGCGTTCGCGCCGTGCAGGCGGGCACCACCAAAGCCCGCCCGGAATGGCTCAAGATTCGCGCAAAGACGGGTGAAAACTACAAGCAACTCAAGGAAATCATGCGCACGCAGTCGCTGCACACGGTGTGTGAGGAGGCGCATTGCCCTAACTTGTTCGAATGCTGGGAGATGCGCACCGCCACGTTCATGATCCTCGGCGACATCTGCACGCGCGCATGCCGCTTCTGCGCCGTCCACACCGGCCGCCCGAACGAGCTTGACCTGCGCGAGCCGGAGCGCGTGGCGGACGCTGTCGTCGCGATGGGGCTCGAACACGTCGTGATCACGAGCGTGGCTCGCGACGATCTCGCCGACGGCGGCGCCTCCATATTCGCGGAGACCATCCGCGCGGTGCGGCGGAAGGTTCCGACCTGCAGCGTGGAAGTGTTGATCCCGGATTTCGACGGGAACTGGGATGCACTCGCCGTGGTGCTGGACGCCCACCCGGACGTGCTAAACCATAACATCGAGACCGTGCGCCGGCTGTCGGACTCGGTGCGCTCCCGGGCGAAGTACGATCGCACGCTCGAGCTGCTCCGCCGTTCCAAGGAGATGGCGCCGGATATCCCCACGAAGTCGAGCATCATGGTGGGGCTCGGGGAGACGTTTGAGGAGATTTACGAGACGATGGACGATCTCCGCGCGGTGGACGTCGACATCCTCACCGTGGGCCAGTACCTCCAGCCGACGGCGAAGCACCTGCCGGTCGTGCGGTACTACACGCCCACCGAATTTCTGCGCCTGCGCGGAGAAGGGTTGAAGCGCGGCTTCAAGCACGTGGAGTCGGGACCCATGGTTCGCAGTTCATATCACGCGAAAGACCAGGTCCCATGGCGCCAGTCGAAGATGGCCGCGCGGAGTGGGGAGTGAGTTCGTTGGCCACGTCGCTCGTTTGGCATTCGCTCGGCGTCGTCCCGTATGACGACGCCCTGGACATGCAGGTGAATCAGGCGCTCAAGCTTCTGAACCTCGAAGACGACGCGCAGACCGTGTTCGCGCTCGAGCATCCGCGGACCATCACGGTCGGCCGCAACGGGTCGGAGGCCAATATCCTTTTGCCCATCGAGGTTCTCACCCGCAAGGGATTCGAGGTGCGCATGGTCGATCGCGGCGGCGACGTCACGTATCACGGCCCTGGGCAGTGGGTGTTGTACCCCGTGCTTCATCTCGCGCCGTGGGGCAATGACGTGGCGCGATTTGTCCGCAACCTGGAGGAGGTCGTGATTCGCGCGCTCGCCGAGGACGGGATCGAGGGGCGCCGCATCGATGACCTGCCCGGCGTGTGGGTAGGCGAGGACAAGATCTGTGCGGTCGGTGCGCGGGTGAAAAAGCGCCCGTCGGGCGAATTCGTCACGTATCACGGCATCGCGCTGAACGTGAACACGAACCTCGAGGACTTTGACGTGATCGTCCCGTGCGGCATTCGCGATCGCGGCGTGACGAGCGTCGCCGCCGTCCTGGGAGAACCGCAGGACATGAAGGCGTGGGAGGACCGGCTGCGCAGGCATTTCGCCGAGGTCTTCGCCTGCGACGTCATTCTCGCGGAGGCTCCCGCGTGAGCGGGGAATCGGGTGCGGCCGACGACAAGTCGGCCCTCGCTTTCTTTCTGGAGCTCTTGCGGATGGATAGTCCGTCGGGGAGCGAGCGACGCGCGGGGCGGGCCTGCGCCGCCTGGATGGAGGACATGGGCCTGTCCGTCGCCTGGGAGCCGGTGTCCCTCGGGGACGCGGTCTCCGCCAACCTTTGGGCGTTTGCGCCGGGCGATCCGGCGCTCGATCCGGTCCTCGTATGCGCGCACCTGGACACGCGGTGGGCCGGGGTCCCCGATGTGCGGCGGCGATCCGACGGATGGATAGAGAGCGGCAACGACGTGCCGCTCGGCGCGGACGATAAGGCCGGTGTGGCCGCCGTGATGGCGGGGATGGCGCGCATCCTGCGGGAGGGCCGCCGCCATCCGCCCATTCACATCTTGCTGTCGGCCGGAGAGGAATTGGGAAGCGCCGGGGTTCGCCAGTCCCGGCGGATCGCCTTTTCGGCGAGGCGCGCCCTCGTCGTCGATGCGGAAGCGCCGGTGGGCACGCTGGTCGAGGCGGGCTACGGCCAAGCGCGCGTATGGCTTCGCTATGCTGCGCGCGGCGAAGCCGATCGGTTCTCCGTGTGGCGGGCCCTGCAGGAGGCGACGGTGCGCACCGGTTTCGGGCTGACCTGCGAACTGGTGCGCTTTGTGCCGTCGGATGCGGGTTGCGAGGCGGAAGTGGCCGTGTGGTTTTCGCCGGATGTCGACGGGCGGATCGCCAAGGCGCGCTACCGGTCGTGGGTGGCCGAACTCGAGCGAAGCACGGGGCCTCGCGACGTGCGGTCCGAGCTCGTGTACCCGGCGTACGACGTGCGGGCCAGTTCGTGGCTTCACGCCGTGCGGAGCCGGATGGAGCGCGGGGGTGGGCCGGTCACGTGCGTGCGGATGCGAGACGGCTGCGACGCGAACTGGCTCGCGTCCATGGGCCTCTTGCCCATCAACGTCGGGGTAGGCTACGAGTCGGCACACGCGCGGGCGGAGCGCATCCATGAGGAGAGCCTCGTGCGGCTCACACGACTGTTGGTCGCAGCGCTTTCCGAGCCATAGAACAGGGGGGCGACACGCATGTGGGAGCAGACGGTAGCGGAAGAGCGGCTGTTTGCCGGCCGGATCATCGATGTGCGTAGGCTCACGGTGAAACTGCCGAATGGGCGGACGAGCACGCGCGAGGTGGTGCTTCATCCGGGGGCCGTGGCCGTGCTCGCAGAAGTCGAGCCGGACAAAGTGGTTTTGGTGCGCCAGTTTCGCAAGCCGTGTGAACAGGTGTTGTGGGAAATTCCCGCTGGCAAGCTCGAGCCTGGGGAGGAACCGGAACAGGCTGCGGCGCGAGAGCTGTCCGAGGAAACGGGGTATCAGTGCCAGGCACCTCTGGTGCCAGTGCACGCCTTCTACACAGCGCCAGGCTTCAGCAACGAGAAGCTGTACGTGTATTACACGAGGGATGTGAAGCGCGGGGCGCTGCACCCTGATAGCGATGAGTTCGTGGAGTCTCAGGTGTTCGCGCGCGACGAGATCCGTAAGATGGTGGAGGCCGGTGACATTCAGGACGCCAAGACGCTCGTGGCGCTCTACTGGTGGATGGCCAGGCCGTGACGATGCAGGCGTTCGCCGATTTTCACGTTCACACGGGAGCCGCGCGCGGCCGGCCCGTCAAGATGGCCGCGTCGCATCAACTGACGGTTTCCGCGTCGCTCGACTGGGCCATGCGTGTGAAGGGATTGCACATCGTGGGGCTCGTCGACGCGGTCTGCGATCCCGTGCTGGAGGAGATCCGCCAGCTGCGTGACGCGGGGCTTCTCGTGCCGGTCCCTGGCGGGGGATTGTTGTATCAATCGTCGCTTTTGGTCGTGCTCGGCGCGGAGGTGGAGATCCGCGTATCGCCGCGCGGCGCCGCGCACTTCGGCTGTTGGCTGCCGACGGTCGAAGCGGCGGCCGACTTTCAGACATGGTTGAAAACGGTTCAGTCGAACACGAGCCTGTCGTCTCAGGTCGCCCGAACCGAGCCCGTCCGATTGGCGGACGAGGTTCACGCCCGGGGCGGCCTGCTCGTCGTGCATCATGCGTTCACGCCGTTCAAGGGGCTCATCGGGAGCGCGGCGGATCGCCTCGCGGACGTCTTGCCCCTTTGCGCCGTCGACGCGATCGAGCTCGGGCTGTCGGCTGACGCCGACATGGCGGATCGCCTGAGAGAAATGCGGGAATTCACGTTTCTGTCCAATTCGGACGCCCACAGCCTCCCCTCCATCGCGCGCGAATTCAACGTGCTGGCCGTGAACGAGCTCTCGTTCGCGGAGATTCGAGCCGCGTGCCGCCGCGCGGATGGGCGATTTGTGGAGGCCAATCTGGGGCTCTACCCGCCGCTCGGCAAGTACTATCGCACGCGATGTCGAAGGTGTGGAGCCATCGTGGCGCCGCATCCGTGCACCTGCGGCGCCGACGCGGACATCGTGCAGGGCGTGTGGGACCGGATTGAGGCCATCGCGGACGACGATGTGCCCGTTCATCCGCCGTGGCGGGCGCCGTACCGCTACATCGTGCCCCTTTCGTTTGTTCCGGGCGTGGGGCCCCGCACGTATGCGAAATTGGTACAGGCGTTCGGCGGGGAGGCACCGCTCGTCTTCCAGCCGCCGTCCGAACGGGCTATCGCGGAGGTGGTCGGCGAAAGGCTGGCTGCCCGAATTGCAGCCGCGTTGAGCGGCCGCATGGCGGTTTCACCAGGCGGGGCCGGGCGCTACGGGCGCATCGAGGAAGCGTGACGGCGTGTCCCCCGCGAGTCTATCAATCGATTCCGCGTCATAGAATGGTCGTGTCTACGCTCTCGGTTCGAGAAGGAGGCACGGCCATGAGAACAAGCGCGTGGATGGCCCGGAGGCGGCCGCCCTTCTCTTTCGCGCTCGGCTGGTTTCGGCTTCGGCGGTGGCTGGCGCGCCGACTGTCGCAAGAGGCGCATATCATCGCGTTTTTGCTCGGCATGGTCCTCTCCGGCGCCGCCTTTGGCGGCATTGTGGCGGCAGAACTTCGGCCGGCGGACAAGCTGGAGCTCGCCAACCAGTTGGAGGCCTTCCTGTTGGCCACGCTGCACGGTCAACTGGCCTCGGGCAGCGCCGTGTTCGCGACCCGGCTCGTCTCGGATGCGGCTTGGCTCGCGCTCGTGTGGCTGGCCGGTTCTTCGGCCGTCGGGATTCCCATCGTGGCGGCGGCGGTGTTCGCCCGCGCGTTCGAGACCGGTTTCGCCGTGGCGTTCACTTCGCTCCAATTTGGCTGGAAGGGATTCGCGGTGGCTTCCCTCGGCATTTTTGTGCATCAGGCCATCTTTCTGTTCGCCTTCCTCATCGCGAGTGTAAACGCCATCCGCTTTTCGTACCAAATCGTCGCCCAATCCGTCCCCCTTTATCAGTGGACGATTCAGTTCCTGAGGTATACTGGGAGAAGCGTGATGTGCTTGGGCGGCTTGCTGCTTGCCGCTGCCGTCCAGGCGTTCGTCGTGCCGCCGATGGTCAGTCGGCTGCTGGGAGGATGAAAATGGCAGCGTTTATTCGCCGCAACGAGCCATTCACCTGTGCGCATTGCGGCCTGCACGTGGAGCCGGCGGAACGAACGTGCCGCAATCACTGTCCTCGCTGCTTGTATTCCCTGCACGTGGACGTGGAGCCGGGCGATCGCGCCAATCCGTGCGGCGGGCTGATGGAACCGGTGCGCGTCGAGTACCATTCGAAAAAGGGGTACCAGATTGTCCATCGCTGCACCCGCTGCGGCCAAGAGACGCGCAACATCGCGCTCCTCGACGTTGACGTGCAGCCGGACGACCGCGAGCGGCTGTACGAGCTCATGCGATACCCGAGGTGAGCCCGGAATCCCTGGAGCAGGGAGTGGAATTTTGTGAATCCGGATATCCGCACCTTTCTCGATCATCTCCGGCTGGAGCGGGGCCTTTCGGACAATACGGTCGCGAGTTACGCGCGAGATCTCGAGGATTTCTGCCGGTATCTCTCGCGCGATGAGCGTAACCTCCGGGATGCGGACAGGACCGCGGTTCTCCGCTATCTGTCCGATCTGAAGCAGCGAGGCATGAAACCGACGACCATCGCTCGTCGAATGTCCGCGCTGCGCTCGTTTTTCCGCTATCTCCTGCGCGAAGGCGCTGTTCAGGGCGATCCGACCGCAGACATCGAGGTTGCGTCTCCGGATGAGCACCTGCCTCGCGTTGTCTCCGAAACGGACGTCGAGCGGATGATCAGCGCGGTGCGCCGGCCGGATGCCATTGGATTGCGCGATCGCGCCATGCTGGAGACGCTCTACGCCACGGGGATGCGGGTGAGCGAGCTCGTGACGCTTTCGCTCGAAGACGTGGAGCTCGCGGCGGGGTTCATTCGCGTGTTCGGGAAGGGCAAGAAGGAGCGCGTGGTTCCCTTGGGCGAGATGGCGCAGGATGCGCTCGGACTGTACCTTCGGTATGGCAGGCCGGTACTGGTGCGGGACCGGTCAGAGAACGCGGTGTTCCTGAATCGCCTCGGGCGCCGAATGACCCGGCAAGGTTTCTGGAATATCCTGAAGGGCTACGCGCGGCAGGCGGGCGTGTCCGATGGCGTGACGCCGCACACGCTTCGGCACTCGTTTGCCACGCATCTGCTGGAAGGCGGGGCGGATCTCCGGGTGGTGCAGGAGCTTTTAGGTCACGCCGACATCGCCACGACGGAGCGGTACACGCACGTCACGCCGCACAGGCTTCGCGAAGTGTATCGCAACGCCCATCCGAGGGCGCGATGACGAATGGGAGGATACGGGTTGGACAAGCGCGTCGTTTGGATTGTTCTCGACAGCTGTGGAATCGGCGCGGCGCCGGATGCCGCGCAGTACGGAGAGGCGGATGTGCATAGCAATACCATCGCGCACGTCGCCGAGGCGGTGGGGGGGCTGCGCGTGCCCAACCTCGAACGCCTCGGCCTCGGGCGAATTGCGGCCATCGCCGGCGTGGCGCCGAGCGGCGTCGGCGGGTACGGCACGATGATCGAAAAATCCTGCGGCAAGGACACGACGAACGGCCACCTCGAGTTCGTGGGCATCGTGCTTTCCCAGCCGATGCCGACGTATCCGAACGGGTTTCCGCCCGAGATCATCGAGCCGTTTGAGCGGTACGTGGGCAAACCGGTCCTGTGCAATCGCCCCGCATCAGGCACTTGGGTCATCGAGGCGTACGGGCGAGAGCATCTTGAGACGGGCAGGCCCATTGTCTACACCTCGGCGGACAGCGTTTTCCAAGTCGCGGCGCACGAAGGCGTGGTACCGGTGGAGACGTTGTACGACTGGTGTGAATATGCCCGATCCATCCTGGTCGGTCCGCACGCCGTAGGCCGGGTCATCGCGCGGCCGTTCGTCGGCGAACCCGGGCGGTTTGTGCGGACGGATCGCAGGCGGGACTATTCGCTGGACTTCGGGCCGACGGTGCTCGACGAGATCGAGGCCGCCGGATACCCCGTCGTCGGGATCGGCAAAATCGCAGACATCTACAACCACCGCGGGATCACGCGCGCGGTGCACACCGCGGACAATCGGGATGGCATGCGAAAGGTCGTGGAGGCGATGGACCACGAGCGCTCGGGTCTGATCTACGCGAACCTGGTGGATTTTGATTCGAAGTACGGGCACCGAAACGACCCGGTCGGGTTCGCCCGCGCCATCGAGGCGTTTGACGCGGATCTCGAGGGGGTGCTCGCGCGGCTCGGCTCGGATGACCTCCTCATCATCACGGCCGATCACGGCTGTGACCCAACGGTCCCTGGGACCGACCACACGCGCGAACGCGTCCCCATTCTCGCCTACCACGTGAACATGGATCGGCCGATTGACCTCGGCGAGCGCGACACCTTCGCCGATCTCGGCGCGACCGTGGCAGAATACTTTGGCGTGCCAACGCCATCCGTGGGAAGGTCGTTTCTCCGCGATCTCGGCCTTGCATGACCCTATCTCCCCCGCGCGTGTAGTGCCGCTTCGTCTTGCACACACTAACGCCGATTTCGAATCGGTGGACTCCGAGAGAGGAGGTTGCAGGATGAAGCGGCATTCGTTCGCCCTCGGGCTCGGCGTTTCCGCTCTGTGTCTCCTCGCGGCGAGCGCCGCGCCCGAGATTGCCCTCGCGGCCAGAGCGCCCGCAGTCGTTCAAACTCGCGAGGCAGGGGACGTCGGATCGGCGCAATCCGCGCCTGTCACGAGCGTCGATCTCGCCAAACAGGCGAAATCCGCAATCCTGATGGATTTTGCGACCGGAAAGGTGCTCTACGCGAAAAACGCTCATGAGCGGCTGCCCATGGCGAGCATCACGAAGATCATGACGCTGCTTCTCATTTTTGAAGCCATTGACAGCGGCAAGCTGAAGTGGACTGATCGCGTCCAGGCGAGCGAGCGAGCCGCGAGCATGGGCGGTTCGCAGATCTTTCTCGAACCCGGCGAGACGATGACCGTGCGGGATCTCGTGAAGGGCATCGCCATCGCCTCGGCCAACGACGCCTGTGTGGCCATGGCCGAGCACCTGGACGGAAGCGAGGAGGCGTTCGTTGCGCGCATGAACCAGCGCGCGAAGGAACTCGGGCTCACCGATACGCACTTCGCGAACTGCAACGGGCTTCCGGCTCCCAACCATTACTCCAGCGCGCACGACATCGCGGTCATGTCGAGAGCGCTTTTGATGCACCCCGAGGTCACAGCCTTCACGTCCGTGTACAGCGATTACCTGCGCAAGGACACGGATCATCCGCTTTGGCTGGTGAACACCAACAAGCTCGTCCGCTTTTACGACGGCGTCGACGGGCTCAAGACGGGTTACACTCAAGAGGCGAAGTACTGCCTGTCGGCCACAGCGAAGCGCGATGGTTTTCGCGTGATCGCCGTGGTGATGGGCGAGCCGAGACCCACGGTGCGAAATGCCGAGATTGCGGCAATGCTGAATTACGCGTTTGCGCATTATAAGTCGGTTCAGGTGTATCCCCGCGGCCACGTGGTCGGACAGGTCGCGGTCAAACGCGGCACGCGCGATCGCGTCGATGCGGTGACGGCCGAGCCCGTCGCGTTTGTCACCGAGCGTTCCAGCCATACTGCGTACACGACGGAGGTCCAGTGGATGACGCTGAAAGCCCCGGTGTCCCGTGGCCAGGTGGTGGGACGGGTTCTCGTGAAATCCGCTGGCCAGGTGGTGGCGAATGTGCCGCTGGTCGCGAAGGACGACGTGCCGAAGGCCACATTCTTCCAAAGTCTCGGCAAGACGGTGAAGAAAGTCATTACCTTCGGGCAAGCACGTTGAACACGCCTTCGAGCGCCGATCGGGACGCGCCGCCCCAGGCGGCGCGAACCATGTCGATTGGGCGCGCTTTTTTTTATTGGCTGGGAAATGTGTTCGGTCGCGGAACGACCCAGAACCGATCCGGCAGGCTCCATGCTGGTTCGCGCGCGCACTGAGCCGCCCGCGCGACCGCCTCCTCGCAGAGCTCGAGGATCTCCGAGGTGTTCCCCTTGCACAGGTATACTTCGGCCTTGAGGTGTAGATAGCCTGGCGGCGCAACGTCAGGGCGCTCGTCGACAAGCCGGTCCAGGGCCTGAAGTTCCGCCTCGGCCCGGTCGAGATCGCCCAACTTGAGGCTCAGCGCGGCCGCGAGCAGGTGAAGTTGGGCGCGGATTTCGGGGGCCACGCGGGTCGTCGAAAGCGCCTGAGACACGCGCGCCACGGCCTCGGCGGGTCGTTGAAGCGCCTCATACGTGAGCGCCAATTCGTGATCCAGCGCGACCTTGAGCACTTCGTCGCGAGGGCTGACCCGATGCTCGAGATCCGCGAGATGGGACAGGGCGCCCGCGGCGTCTCCGCCGAGTCGCAAGAACGCCCCCAGATTGATGCGACAGCGCATCGCCAAAGCCTTGTTGCCGGCGTCCTCGTGCAGTTCGATGGCGCGCCGCGCATGGTGCACAGCCGCACCGTAGTCGCCGAGGGCCGCCGCTGCACACGCGAGCCCGTGGTGGGCATGGGCGCGATCGACGGCGGACATCGGTTCCGCATCGCGGGCGAGGATCCCTTCGTAGAGGGCTCTGGCCTGCTCCATGGGACCATATTGAAGCAGAAGCCGCGCGAGGGTCATCTCGATCTTCAGGCGAAGGGGCATCTGAAGTCCGGATGCTGCAAGCGCCTGGCGCGCGCGCTGCAGGTACAGGATGGCCTCCTCATCTCGTTGCAACCGGCGCCGCGCGAGTGCGCCGTAATAGTAACCCCGTACGACGCTCGACATGTCGCCGCGCGCGAACCCGGCGAACACCAGCGCGTCGTAAAGCCGAGCGGCCTGTTCGTAATCGCCGGCCTTCAGATAACAGTCGCCCATATCCTGAAAGACGAGTTCGGGGCGAAACTGCGAGTGGAGCGGCCAGGAGAGCGAGAGAAAGTGCCGAATGGCCTCCTCGTATTGACCTTGCTCTGCAAGCTGCTTGGCGCGGCGGTAGGTGTGCGCTTCCTCCGAGGAGCCCGCGAGCTCTCGCTGGAACTCGGAGACATCGACCTCGAGGCGCTCTGCGATCTGTGCCAACAGTTGCGCGGACGGCATCGTCCTGTCGGATTCGATCTGGCTGATCATGCTGGCCGTCGCGAGTCCGCGAGCGAGCTCGGACTGGGTCATACCTTTCGCCTTGCGAAGCGCGCGGATCTTTTGACCGAGCGTCTCCATACTTCGCCTCCTATCTTCTCCTTTCCATTGTACCGCCAGAGACATTCGCGCGTCATCGCTTGGATGTCGAATTCAGTAGATTCACCACTACTTTTGTCAATGGGCAGGAATTCCCCGTTTAGGCCGTGAATTTCTTGACCAGACCGCATAAGGAGAGGGGATGCAAGGTGTCCGTCGAGACCAAATTGGAGCGAGGGATTGTGGTCATCGAGCTGAAGGGAGAGCTCGACCACCACGCGGTGGAGCAAATCAGAGACCGCATCGAACAACAGCTGGCAGAACACGGATACCGGGGCCTGGTCATGTCGTTTCGCAACATCGACTTTATGGACAGTTCGGGCCTCGGGCTGATTTTGGGCCGATATCGCACGGTCTCCGAGCACGGAGGCAAGATGGCGCTGTGTGAAGTCAATCCGACGTTGAGACGGCTGTTCGAAATGTCCGGATTGCTGAAGGTGATTCCCGTCTACGACTCTGAAGAAGCTGCGGTGGCAGCCATCCTGGGAGCGTGATCGCGGTGGAACGCGTGGCCGAAGACGTGCGCGTGGACAACTATCTGCGCCTTGTGTTTCCGAGCCGGTCGGAGAACGAGTCGCTGGCTCGCGTGGCGGTCGCTTCGTTTGTGGCGCCCCTCGATCCGACGATGGAAGAGCTGACGGAACTGAAGACGGCGGTGTCGGAAGCCGTGACCAACGCCATCATCCACGGGTACCCGGACGAGATCGGCGAAGTGGTCGTGGAGTGCGCCCTGTACGGGAATCGGGTGCACGTGACCGTCGAGGACCGGGGCGTGGGCATTCCCGACGTGGATCTCGCCAAACAGCCGATGTACACGTCCCGCCCCGAGCTCGAGCGGTCGGGCATGGGCATGACCATCATGGAGACGTTTGTCGATAAGCTCGAGATCGAGTCAAAGCCAGGAGAAGGAACGCGCGTCACGCTCATCAAGACGTTCCGCACTGCCCCTGACGTGATGTAAGGGGGGGTCGCACGTGGATCAGGCAAAGGAGCGTCCCGTTCCACACCATGTGAATGAGTATGAGAAACTTTCCGACGAAGAGGTCCGGGAGCTTCTGGAGCGAAGCCATCGCGGCGACGCGGAAGCGAGGGAGCGGCTCATCGTCCACAATCAGCGCCTCGTGTGGGCCGTGGTTCAGCGATTCCTGGGGCGCGGTTATGATGCGGAAGATCTCTTCCAAATTGGGTGCATTGGCTTGATGAAGGCCGTCGACAAGTTCGACCTGTCTTACGACGTCAAGTTCTCCACCTATGCTGTCCCGATGATCATCGGCGAGATCCAGCGGTTCTTGAGGGACGACAGCACGGTCAAGGTCAGCCGAAGCCTCAAGGAGACGGCGAAGCAAATTCGCCACGTTCGAGATCGGTTGGCCAAGGAACTCGGGCGCCAGCCCCATATCACGGAAATTGCCGAGGCCATGGGCATGGAGCCGTCGGAAATCGTCTTTGCCCAAGAGGCCCTTCGCGCGCCGGCGTCCATTCACGAGACGGTGTACGAAAACGATGGCGATCCCATCTATCTGATGGATCAAATTGCGGACGAGGAGACCGAGGGCAAGTTCGACAAAGTGGAGTTGCACGAGATCATCGGGCGACTTCCCGAACGCGAGCGTTTTATTGTGTACATGCGGTTCTTCCGCGATAAAACGCAGAGTGATGTGGCTCGCGTCCTGGGCATTTCTCAGGTACAGGTGTCGCGTTTGGAAAAGCGAATCCTTCAGCAAATTCGCCAGGAATTAGAATGATGGAACATGGAAAACCTTGACGCCGCCTAACGGCGGCTTTTTTCGTGCCTTTGGGGCATGTTACGTAGATGAGAACAGATGGGGGGATTTGTATGCCAATCGCCACGCCTGAGGAACGAGCCCGATATCAGGCTCTTGCGCGTCGCCTGACCCCGGGACGGCCGGTGGTCCGAAACACGGCGAGAGCCTTCGTCGTCGGCGGGCTCATCTGCGAACTTGGCCAGGTCATCCAAGCGCTGTTCGTGCGGTATGGGGGCTTCAAGCCGGCCGAGGCTGGAAATCCGACGGTGGCCGTGCTGATCCTGCTCGCTGCCATCTTTACCGCCATCGGGGTATACGATCGGTTTGCCCAGTGGGCCGGAGCGGGTTCGGCCGTTCCTGTTACTGGTTTTTCCAACACCATGACGTCTGCCGCGATGGAACACCGCAGCGAAGGATTTGTCGCGGGGATCGGGGGCAACATGTTCAAGGTCTCGGGACCCGTCATCGTGTACGGCGTCGTCAGCGCGTTCTTTATCGCGCTCATCCGTTACGTGGTGGAGCACCTCTAGAAGGGACGATGAGGCATGGCCAGGCTGGGGCGTTCCACGTGGGACTTGGGCGAACGCCAGGTGGCGGTCATCGCCACCTCGACCGTCGCCGGCACCTTGGAGGCGCAAGGCCCGCTCTCGGACAGCTTCGACCTCTCCTTGAATGACGATCGCGTTGGCCAAGACACCTGGGAACGGGCGGAGCAGACAATGTTTCGCCGCGCCGCTGAGATCGCGTGTGAAAAAGCGGCCATCCGTGCGAACGATGTCGATCTCGTCGTTGGCGGGGATCTCAACGCACAACTCACGTCGTTCTACATGGGACTTCGGCCTCTGGCCAGGCCAATGCTCGGCGTGTACAGCGCTTGCGCCTCCCTCTGTGAGGGATTGGCCGTGGCCAGCCTGGCGGTGGCGACCGGGTTTGCCGACGTCGTCCTGGTGGGCACGTCGAGTCACACAAGCACCGCCGAGCGCCAGTTCCGATATCCCACGGAGTACGGCGTTCAGCGCCCGCCGACGGCCCAGCGCACCGTCACTGGGGCCGGTGCGGCCGTCCTCGCGCGAGGTCGTGGACCATGGCAAGTCACGCACGCGACCATCGGAGAAATCGCCGATTTCGGTGTCAAGTCGCCGTGGGAAATGGGCGCGGCGATGGCGCCGGCGGCGTTTGACACCCTAAGGCAGCACCTCGCGGACACGGGCCGTTCTCTGGACGACTACGATCTCGTCGTGACAGGCGATCTCGGCCGCGTCGGGCTTCGCATCTTGCGCAACCTGCTCGTTGAGCACGGGGTGGCGTCCCCGGCTGCTGTCGAGGAGCGGGTGAACGATTGTGGCGCGATGATCTATGACGAGCATCAACCGGAGGTCTTTTCAGGCGGCAGCGGCGCAGCGTGCAGCACCCTGGTCACGTTCGGTCACCTGTTTCGGGAGATGAAGCGCGGACGTCTTCACCGGCTGTTGGTGTGTGCCACTGGAGCGCTTCTGTCACAGGTGAGCGCTCAGCAAGGGGACACGATTCCATCCATCTCGCACGCCATCGCATTCGAACGGGGGGATTGACATGTCGGCGTGGACATTCTTGTGGGCGTTCGTCGTGGGGGGCGCGATTTGTGCCATCGGACAGGTGATCATGGACACCACCAAACTCACGCCGGGTCACGTCATGTCCATGCTCGTCGTGGCTGGTGCCATCGCGGATGGTTTGGGCGTCTACGACCCGCTCATCAAGTTCGCCGGGGCGGGGGCGACCGTGCCCATCACGAGCTTTGGCAACGCGCTTGTGCACGGCGCCCTGCACGAGGCGAAGGTTCACGGGCTGATTGGCGTGATCACCGGCATTTTCGAGGTCACGAGCGCGGGGATCTCGGCGGCCATCGTGTTTGCGTTTCTGGCCGCCGTGTTCGCCAAACCGAAGGGGTGACGCGCTTGAACCATCCGAGGTCGGACACCCGGCGCGTGATTGTCGTTACGGACGGCGATCGCGTGGCCGCTCGCGCACTCGACCTTGCCGCGAAGCGCACGGGGTGTTCGTTCGTCGCGCAGAGCCGAGGGAATCCCACGCGGATGAGCGGCGTGGAACTCGTGCGCTGCGTCCAGGAAGCGCCGCACGACCCGGTCATCGTCATGCTCGACGACAACGGCGATCCGGCTGAGGCCAGCGGTGAGTCCGCGCTGCGAGTCCTCTCCGCGCATCCTTCCGTCGAGATCGCCGCCATTCTGGCCGTCGCGTCGCACACGTCGGGTGTGCGAGGCACGCCCGTCGATTTCAGCGTGGATCGGAATGGTCGCCGCGTGGAGCGGGCCGTGGATAAGGAAGGGCGTGAGACGGGCTCGTACCTCGTCGCCGGCGACACCGTGGACGCGCTATCCGGCTTGGATGTGCCGCTCATCGTGGGCATCGGAGACATCGGGAAAATGGGCGGGCTCGACGCGCCCGCCCGAGGCGCGCCCGTCACCACGTGTGCCATCGAATGGGTCCTCATGGAACTCGCCTGGCGCGCGGGGCGGCGTGATCTCACGCCGGAGGACCGTCGCCCACAACGCCACACGCTCCGCGGCATACAATCCAGTAGGCGATGGAGGGGGTGAGACGACGTGCTCAGTATCCTGGCGTTTCTGCCCCGAATCTTCCGCTACTTTGGCATGTTTCAGATGTTCTTTGGCTTCGTGCGCCCCTTCTGGCCGATGATCGCGCGCGTCTGGCGCCGACCGGCGATGTCGATGGCGTGATGGCTCCGCCACGCGCGCCGCGTGCAGTATAATAGCCTGCATGGACATTCGCGCAAGACAGGGGATGAAGGGTACGAAGCTTTTGTACGCCGGACCGGGTACGGTTCATCGTTGGATCGAGGTCATCGAAGACAAAGGCATTCGCCAGATGCGTTTCGGCCGAGACGGTGGCTGGCAGGGGGCGCTCGATCTCGCCCGCCCCGAGCGCCCCGTCTTTCCCTACCAGCGCGCGTTCACGGCCCTCGTCGAGGCACATGAGCCCATCCGCGCGTTCCTCGCGATCGGCGTGGGGTCGGGGACAAGCCTTCACCACGTTCACCGGTTGCATCCACAGGCGGCGCTTCATGGCGTCGAGATCGACGAGACGGTGCTTTCCCTGGGGATAGAGTTTTTTCAGGCCCCTTCTCACCGCGAGGCCGATTATTGGATTGGCGATGGTGTGCAGTTTGTCTCGTCGCCACACGCGGCCACCTACGATCTCATTTTCGTGGACGCGTATCTGAAGCAGAGCATCTATCAGCCCTGCCTTGCGCCGGAGACGGCGTCGTGTCTGGCTCGCGTGACGTCCAGTCGGGGCACGGTGGTGTACAATCTCATCGCGTCCGGATACCGATCCGCCCATGTGAGAGGCTTTTTGGACGCCATGCGCCCGGCCTTCCCGGTGCTGCTGGATCTTCCCGTGGGCGTTCCGCTCACCGCGCAAAACCGGCTGCTCATCGCCACGCGCGACCAGGACCTTTTGGCACGGCTTCGGCACGTGTGCACGCGCGCCGGCGGGATCGACCTCGAGCGCGTATCTTGGTCATTGCGCCTATCAGCGCTGTAAACGCGCGTGATATAATGCCGGTATCCATTCACCGGCAGGAGGCATCGGATTGTTCGCTTCATGGCTCAGTCCCGTGTGGATCTTGCGCTTTGCCATCGTCCTCGCGAGCCTCGTCGTCCACGAGTTCGCGCACGCGGCGATGGCGACTTGGCTTGGCGATTCGACGCCGAGGCGCCAAGGGCGCTTGACGCTGAATCCCGCGGCCCATCTCGATCTGACGGGCCTCATCGCCATGTTGGTGGCGCCCATCGGTTGGGCTCGTCCCGTCGAGATCCATCCCGGTGCCTTTCGCCGTCCTCGCGCGGGCATGGCGTGGGTGGCGCTGGCTGGGCCTCTGGCGAACGCCATCTTGGCGGCGCTCAGCTTTGGAATCCAAAACATTCCTTTCGTTTCGACGTCAGATACCTTGCAGCAGGTGTTCGGCCTTGCCTTCGAGGTGAACGTCGCCCTGGTGCTCCTGAATATCCTGCCCATCCCGCCCCTCGACGGATGGCGCGCGTTGTCCGCACTGCTGCCCGTGCGTTGGCGTCTCTCCATCGCTTGGCTGGACGCGTACGGACCGTGGCTCTTGTTGCTCATCTTTCTCCTTCCGCCCACAAACCGCGCGTTTTCCGATCTCGTCTACGCCGTGATGTCGTATTGCTACGGCGCGTGAGAGGAGGCGCAAGGTGTCCTACGAAGTTCGACTCGCCCAGTTCGAAGGACCGCTGGACTTGCTCTTGCATCTCATCCGCAAAAACGAGATAGACATTTACGATATCCCCATTGCCGCCATCACAGAACAATATCTTCAATATTTGGATGACCTCGAGCGGTGGTCACTCGACGTCGCGAGTGAATTTCTGGTCATGGCGGCGACGCTCCTTTCCATCAAGTCGCGCATGCTGCTTCCGCGGCGCGTTGCGGCACCCGACGAGGAAGACGATCCGCGGCTCCCCCTTGTCCAACAGTTGCTCGAGTACGAGCGGTGCAAATGGGCAGCGTCGCAACTCGCCGATCTCGCCGCTCGAAACGCGAAGGTGTACAGCCGGGAGCCGATGGATCTCCGGCCGTATCGGCCGGATCGCGCCGCGGACGCACTCGATGTCACGCTTTGGGATCTCGTCGATGCGTTCCGAAAGCTGTACCTTCGTCTGCCGCCGTCGGAGCGCGTCGCGGAAATCCGCGGAAAGGTCGAAAAGGTCGAGGAGTGGATGGAGGAGATCTCGGAACGCATGCGGCGATATCGGTCGGCAGAATTCACCTGGCTCCTCGGCGGGCGTTTTACCCGGGAGGCGCTGGTCGCCGCGTTTCTCGCCATTCTCGAACTGCTTAAGGATGGTCGCCTGATGTGTCGGCAAGGGGAGCCGTTTGGGCCCATTGAACTTGTCTGGACGGGGGATTGAGGATGGAACTCGTCGCTGCGTTGGAAGCCGTGTTGTTCGCTGCCGGTTCGGAGGGCATGACGACTCGAGAAATTGCGCAAGTGCTCGATGTTCCGGAGGGCCAGGCGCGAGACCTGTGTCACCTGCTTGCCGCTCACCTGGAGGAGCGTGGCGCGGGGCTCACGCTGCTTCACACAGGAGACGCATGGCAGCTCGTGACGCGACCTGAGTTTGCTCCCTATTTTCGCCGGATGGCGGATCAACCTGCTCGCTCCAGCCTGTCACAGGCCGCGCTCGAAGTGCTTGCGATTATTTCATACAAACAGCCCATCACGCGGGCCGAGATCGAGGAGATCCGAGGCGTGCAGTCGGATCGCGCGCTTGCCACACTGATCCACCGAGGGCTCGTGCACGAAGTGGGGCGGCAGGACGGCCCAGGGCGGCCGATTCTGTACGGGACTACGATGGAGTTTCTGCGCCAGTTTGGGCTGAGATCATTGGACGAGCTGCCGCCGTTGCCCGATTTTGCGGAAAGAGAGGGTCGGCCTGATTTGTTTGCGATGTCGTCGGACCTCGCGCGCGACTAACCGATTGCATATCGACCAGGTTTTGGGTGCACCCTAGGGCGTGAGTGCGAGTGAGGTGCCTGCACCCATGGAGTACGGTTGGATCGGCGTCGCATGCGGATTGTGTGTGGCGGCGTGCGCGCTTTTGATGGCGGCTCCCATCCGCGTGGAGGTCGAATACAGGCGGGCGGGATCGGACGAAATCCGCGCGCACGTTCGCGCGATGTACGGGTTGGTCCGGCTGCGGTGGCGTTGGGTGAGTGGGAGAGGTGATGAGAAGCGCGCGCGGAACGCGGGAGGTTCTCAACCTCAGCCCACGCGCGGCACCTCGATGTCCCTCGGCGCCTGGAAATCGTTCGCCCATCGGGCCGTTCGTGCGCTCGACCGCATGGCGCCACACGTCCACGTCGAAGAATTGCGGCTCGAAGCCCGAATGGGCGCCGGGGAATCCGTGCGCACGGGCATGCTCGTGGGGATCTGCTACGCGGCCATCTACACGGTGCTCGGTTGGCTGTCGAGCCGCGTGAGAATGCACCAGGTTCCGACCGTTTCCATCGCCCCCGCATTCCAGGATGCCTTGTTGACCATCTACGCAAGGAGCATAGTGCGCATTCGGACGGGGTACGTTATAGCTGCAGGACTTCGCTTGTTGACGGCTTGGAAGAGGAGGGCTTCGTGACGTGGATCATCCGATTCAAGGCCTCATGCAAACCGCGATGTCGAATCTCCGCGAGATGGTGGACGTGAACACCATCATTGGCGATCCGGTCGAGACGCCTGACGGGACCGTGATCTTGCCGGTCTCGAAAGTCGGGTTTGGTTTCGCCGCGGGAGGGAGTCAGTTTGAGGGAGGGGATGCGCAGGGGCAGGGGCAAGGGGATCTCCCGTTCGGAGGCGGGTCCGGGGGTGGCGTGTCCATTACACCCATTGGTTTCCTCATCGTGAACGGAAACAACGTTCGCCTCTTGTCCGCGGATCACCAGAACCAGTTGTACGATCGGCTGATCGACCTTGCGCCGGCCATGTTGGAGCGGCTACAAAGTCTTTTCTCAAAGCAAAAGGCATCGGACCCGCCTGTGATGTGAGCCGCGTCATACGGCTGCCACATTCGGCATACTCCTTGTAAGGGACAAGTCCGCCCAGCAGGGGGTGCCGTGCCGTGATCGATTTCATCTGGCTTGCGTTGTTCATTTCCGGCGTCGCGACTGCTATGGTCACGGGTCGCATGCAGATGGTGTCGAGTGCCATTCTGAAAGGCGCGGAAAGCGGAGTGGACCTGTGCATCGGTCTCATCGGCGCTATCAGTCTGTGGATGGGGGTGATGCACATCGCTGAGCGGGCTGGTGCCGTGGCTTGGCTGGCCCAAAAGCTTAAGCCCGTCGCTCGCCGCCTGTTCCCTTCGGTGCCCCCGGATCATCCGGCCATGGGCGCCATCTTGGCGAACATGAGCGCGAACCTTCTGGGCATTGGCAACGCCGCGACGCCACTTGGCCTCAAGGCGATGGAGGAACTGCAGAAGCTGAATTCCCATCCAGACACGGCTTCGGACGCCATGTGCACGCTTCTCGCGCTCAATACGGCAAGCATCACCTTGATCCCGACGACCGTCATTGCGCTCCGCATGCAATATCATTCTGCACATCCCTCCGCCGTGGTCCTCACCACCTTTGTTGCCTCGCTCATCGGCACGTGTGCGGCGCTCGCCTTCGACCGTTTCTTTCGAGCCCTTTCGCATCGGAGGCAGGTTCGATGAGCGATGCATTGGCTCGGGTCAGTGAATGGATGCTCCCTCTCGTCGTGAGCTCGATCTTGGTCGTGGGTGCGTGGCAGCGGGTACCCCTGTACCAGACGTTCGTGCAGGGCGCCAAAGGAGGCTTTTCCACAGCCGTTCGTCTGATCCCGCATCTCGTCGCGATGATGGTCGCCGTCAACGTGTTTCGGGCTTCCGGTGCGATGGACGGGCTCATTCACCTGCTCAATCCCGTTCTGACCTGGCTGCACGTTCCCGCCGAGGTGGCGCCCATGGGCATTCTCCGCCCCATCACCGGGCAGGGCAGCCTGGCCTTCATGATCGACATTTTTCAGAAACACGGGCCTGATTCCCATCTGGGGCTGCTCGCTTCAACCATGCAGGCGTCTTCCGACACGACGCTGTACATCTTGACAGTATATTTTGGAAGCGTCGGGATCTATCGTTTTCGATACGCGCTCGCCGCCGGGCTCCTGAGCGACTTCGTCAGCGTGTTGGCCTCAGTGTTCGCAGTGTGGCTCATCTCTGGTATGATACAGGTCTAGTGAACCTGGCTCGTTTGCGCAGGAGGATGGGAGTTCGGATCAGGATGGAACGATTGCAGAAGGTATTGGCCCACGCTGGCGTGGCGTCGCGGAGGAAATGCGAGGAGTTGATCCGCGCTGGGCGAGTCAGCGTCGACGGCCAAACGGTGACGGAGTTGGGCGCAAAAGTGGATCCGTCGCGCCAGCGCATCGCGGTGGATGGCGTGCCCATTGAGCTTGAGCAGCCCGTGGTTCTCGTCTTGAACAAACCCGTTGCGTACTTGTCCACGGTATCCGATCCACTGGGTCGGCGCACCGTCATGCAGCTGTTGCCCCCAATGCGAGAACGGGTGTACCCGGTCGGTCGGCTCGATTACGACACGAGCGGGTTGTTGTTGTTCACTAATGATGGAGAACTGACGCAGCGGCTCCTTCACCCGTCGCGCGAGATCGAGAAAGTCTACCGCGTTTCGGTTCGGGGCATTGTCGATCGCGAAGCCCGGCGCGCGCTGATGGAGGGGGTGGAGCTCGAGGACGGCGTGACCGCCCCGGCGAAGGTGGAGGTCCTGCGGCAGGCGGATGGCGAGGACGGCGTCGCCGTCGTCCATCTTGCGATTCACGAAGGAAGAAATCGCCAGGTCCGCAGGATGTTTGAACGCCTCGGGCTGCCCGTCGTCCGCCTAAAGCGCATTGCGTTTGGCCCCGTGTCGCTCGGTCATCTCAAGACTGGGGAATGGCGCGTGCTGACCCCAGACGAGTGGGTCGCTTTATACCAAGCTGCAGGCATGGTGCCTCCCCCTTACCGACGGCCGACCATCCGGCGCGGGCCTCAGGATAAGCGCGCCCCGCGAACGCCTTCACAAGAGCGCCATCCGCGTCGGGACTGAACGCCTGCGCGTATGGACGAGGGTTTGGACAGCATCCTAGACGTGAGGGGGTGCTGTTACGATGAGCAAGTTCGTGCGGATGGCAGCTGCACTCGTCGCGCTGTGCGTGGCGACGGGGTGCGGTCGAGTGGACAACGCGTCGCAAGCCGCCAACAGCGTCGCACAGGCCACCAAGCAGGCTGGAAACGCGGTGGCCAACACGATTCAGCGAGCAGGGCAGGCGGCGGATCGCGTGGGACAGGCCATGGGTAATCCAGCGGCCGTGAAGTTTCGCGAGGCTCACGACATCGCTTCCAATTTGGTGCGATCCGGCTATGCGCGGCGGGCCATTGCCTTTGTGATGGGCGATGTGGCTTATGTCGCGATACAGGCGCCGTCGGGGGCCGGTTCCGGGCAGCGAACCAAGGCTCAGATCGCAGAACACGTGAAGGCCGCCTTTCCAGCGATCCGCCAGGTGTACGTGAGTGAGAATCCAGACGTGTACGCGAGGTTTGAACAGTTTCAGCGGATGATGTTGCAGGGCCAACCCGTTCAAGCCGTCTGGAAGAGTTTCAAGACTTCCGTCGAGCGCATGTTTCCCTCCTGAGCGTCTCCCATGTGCGGCCGGCCGAGCTTAGGCTCGGTCGGCTGCATTGTTTGCCAAACGTTGATGGCCGTATAATGGGGACGCAAGGGGCCACAGGCGGAGGTGTAGGCATGGCACAGACGCGGATCTTGGTGGTAGATGACGAAGAACGGATACGCCGATTGGTTCGCATGTACCTCGAGCGAAACGGCTTCGAAGTGGACGAGGCGGCCGATGGCAAAGAAGCGCTTCACAAAGCCTTGAGTCAGGCGTATGCCCTCATCATTCTGGACTTGATGTTGCCTGGGATGGACGGTAGAGATGTCTGCGCGCAAATTCGGCAACACAGCAACGTGCCGATTGTGATGCTCACCGCAGCGGGCGACGAGGCCAATCGCGTGCACGGTTTTGAGCTCGGCGCCGACGATTACGTGGTCAAGCCGTTCAGTCCCCGCGAACTCGTCTTGCGTGTCAAGGCGTTGCTCAAGCGCACCGGTGCAATGGAGTACAGCCGGAATGCCATCCAAACCTTGACCTTTCCGGGTTTGGAAATTCAAATCGATGCACGCCGCGTCGAGGTCAACGGCCAAGAGGTCAACCTGACGCCGAAGGAATTTGACCTTTTAGTCTATATGGCGCAGCGCCCCGAAAAGGTCTTCAGCCGCGAAGAACTTCTGAGGGATGTCTGGAACTATCAGTTTTTTGGAGATCAGCGCACGGTGGATACGCATATCAAGCGGCTGCGCGAAAAGCTGGGCCAGGCTTCTCCTGAGGTGAGCCGATACATTGTGACCGTATGGGGCGTCGGGTACAAGTTCGAGGTGGCCTCGTGATCCCGAACAGCATCGTCGCCAAGATGTGGATGACGATTGTCGGCATGGTGTTTGTCATCCAGGCGCTTTTATCGGTCTTGCTCCAGCAAGTCTTCAACAAGTATATCGTGACCCGGGAAGAGGCGAGCCTCACCCAGCTCGCCCTGACCATCGAATCCGTGCTCGCAACGGGGGCCTATCGTTCCATCAAAGAGCAGGTCGCGAGCGACATCGCCAAGCGCGTGGAGCGCGCGACGGTGGTCTACGGCATTCCGTATACCGCCAACTCGGCGTTGAAACAAGCCTATCACTCCATGACGCCCCAAGAACGACAGGCCTTGTCCCGCGGCCAGCCGGTCACGTTGAGCGGGACTGCCGGCAAAGTCCGCCGGCTCACCGTGTACGTGCAGATCCCGGTCGCTGAATCGCCACAACCGGGCCTCCTCGCGGTGTCACAGGACACGAGCGTGCTCGACGAACCGCTGCGGGAGATTCGCAACATGGTGCTGTTTGACACTGTGCTCGGCGTCATTCTGGCGACCGGATTCGCGTTCGTCATCTCCAAAAACCTTTCTCGGCCACTCGTCGATATGACGCGAGCTGCCGAGGAGATGGCGCGAGGGCACTATCGTCAGCGCGTCCGCGTGGTGACCAACGACGAGGTGGGGCGGCTGGGGCATACCTTCAACGCGTTGGCGCGTCAGTTGGCGGAAACCATCGAGCAACTGACGATGGAACGAGAAGGGCTGCAGCGGATTCTCTCGTCACTCCAAGACGGCGTGGTCGCGACCGATTTGGATGGCCGCGTGGTGTTGGCAAATCCTCCGGCTAAGCGTCATCTTCGCCACCTCTCGGTCGCGGAGCGAGGCATTGTCGATGAGGACAGACTCCCCGACCGGCTCATGAGCCTGTGGGTGCGCGTGCGCGAGCAGCAGGATGCCGTGTACCGCGAGGACACCTGGGACGGGAGGACCATCGGCATCACGATGCTGCCCTTGTACGAAGCGGACGGCACGACCTTGCGCGGCGCACTCTGCGTCCTCCGCGACATTACCGAGGAAAGGCGGTTGGATCGGCTCCGCAAGGACTTCATCGCCAACGTGTCGCACGAACTCCGGACGCCGCTCAGCATGTTGCAGGGCTACACGGAGGCGCTTCTCGACGACATCTCGGACGATCCCGAGATGCGGAAAGAGCTCACGGAGATCATTCACGACGAAACCCTGCGCATGAAGCGGCTCGTCAACGATCTGCTGAACCTCGCGCAGCTGGAGAGCGGGCAATTCGAACTCCACTTCACTCGTCTCGACCTCACGCAGGTCATGCGAAGGGTGGCGCGCAAGTTTCAAGCGCTTGCCAGCGACGAGGATCATCTGGCGTTCGAAGTGTCGATTCCGGACGGTCCCGTCATGGTGGACGGCGACGAAGATCGCCTGGAGCAAGTGTTTACGAATTTGCTCGACAATGCATTTCGCCATACAGCGAAGGGTACCATTCGTTTTGAGTTGGATATTCGCCACGACTACGCCTACGTGCGCGTGGCCGACACGGGCAGCGGCATACCGGAAGAAGATGTTCCGTACATCTTCGAGCGCTTCTACAAGGCGGACAAAGCCCGAACGCGGTCGCGGTCAGGTACCGGACTCGGTTTGGCCATCGCCCGGCAGCTCGTCATTGAGCATCGCGGCGAGATTCTCGTGGAAAGCCGCCTTGGGGAAGGGACCACGTTTACCGTGGTATTGCCGCTCGCTTCTCCGAACCCTCGCGGCGAAGGAGAGGGCGCGTCATGACCTGGGTTTACGATGCCAAACTGTATGACACCAAGTTTCAGGCTTCCTGCCGCGTGGCTCGGCTTGAGGACGCCGGTGTGGCGTCCTCAAGCAAAGCGCGCTATATTTCGGTTTTTCAGACGAAAAGCGGCCGATACGGGGTGAAGATGTTGTTGACTCACGATTCGTCGGAGTCTGAACGGCGTTCGAAGTAGCGCAGTCTCGTCAGCAGGTTCTTCTTCTGGGCCAGCACGTCAATTAATTGCCAAAGAAAGGATGACTCCTCCTTAGACAATTGGCTCATCCGGTGTGCGGCTTCCAAATAGGGGAACGATTCTTCGTTGAGCACAAAGTGTTGGAGTGGCGTCGGCAGTTCGTAGACCGAATTTCGCATCCGCTTCGGCTCATACGTCATCTCAGGATCGCACAGCACCTGCAGAGGTACCCCGAGCGCGTCGGCCAATCGCTTCGCGTAATCCAACGATGGGCGCCGCTTGTCGCGTTCGATGGACGAAATGTGAGGCGTGGACACGCCCGCTCGCATGGCGAGCTCCTGTTGTGACCAACCACGGCTCTGGCGGATGGCTCTCACACGTGCACCAAAGGAATCCTTCATGGTGGCTCTCCTCCCCGAAACCCCTCATGGTATGACTCACGGACACTGTATCAAGGCTTCGACTTCATTGTAAATGCAAAAATGGGAATAAACTTTACTGTTATGTACGATCGATCTGCATCACCTCGGAAAGGATTTGTTGAATGTTATACTACTGTTCTGGCAAACCGTCTGCCAAGAGGGTCCATCGACATTTGTGGACTTGGCCAAAGTCTCACCTGGTTGCGATCACGGGCGCAGGGATCAGCGTGGAAAGTGGGTTACCGACCGTCGACGATACCGTCGCGGGAATCCCACTCCGGCGCTTGTTTCAGCCGACCATCTGGCGGGAAGAGCCTCTTGCGGCATTTCGCGCGTATCGCGTGATCGTCAGCGAGTGGCGGCGCAAACGTCCGAATCGAGCTCACTTGGCGCTGGCTCGCGCAGAGGTCCCCATCATCACGCAAAACATCGATGGTCTGCACAGGGCCGCCGGGAGCACGAGCGTGATCGAGCTGCACGGCAATCTCCGCGAGTTGAGATGCGATGCGTGTGGCGGGATTTTTCAGTCCGACCTGGTGTGGAAAGAACCCATTCCGACGTGTCCAACCTGCGGTGAGTTTCTTCGCCCCGGCTTCGTCTTGGAGGGCGAAGAGGTGCGCCACATTGCGCGAGCCGTCGACTGGGTGGCCGAAGCGCGGGGATTGCTCATTGTCGGCACGGAACTTCATATGACGCCCGTTCGCGAGTTGTACGAGCTAGCGAGAGGGCGAAACGTCCCCATCGCGTGGGTGGGCGATCACGCGGAGGATTGGGTTCCCTATTTGCTCGGAGAAGAAGGGCGGTCACATTCTCTTTTTTGCCCGGGTGAAGTATAGTAACAGCAGCGAAGGCGGTCTTGCCGCAGCGCATGTTCTCACAAAGATGAGGGGATGTTGTGGATTCGGACAAGCTTCATTACGTGCTCGTGACGGATCGCAGCCGAAAGGCGCGATCTCTGCGTCAACTGTACGAGACGCTCGTGGCGAATCGAGCGGATGCCGCACGCCTCGAAGTCAACATCGGTGACATTCGCGGAGAGGCCGGCATTGAGCTGCGCGAGCGGGATCGGCATCGCGTCCTTAGCCTTCGCCTGCAGGATGAGCACATGAGTCCGTATTGCCAAACCAACATGAACTTGTTTCAACTGCTCATGCTGGACGAGCGCACCGAGATGATCCTTTACCGCGCGAAGCGCGCCTGGCTCTTGGTGTTCCGCGGCGTTGCCAGTGGGCCGCGCCCTTTCGGCACGCAGGGCTACGACCCGCGATAGTTCATGCCAAGCGCACGCGCCAGGGTTTTCGGGCGCGACGCAAAATCTGCAGGCTGTACTCGCAAAGTGCGAACAGCACACCGGCAAGGACGAAGTCGGCGATGAGCGATCCGGCCAGGGCGAACGTGTCGTAGATGCCGTGTGCGATGGCGGGCGCGATATACCCCCACGCTCGTGAGGCGCGCAGAAATCGCGCGCGTGCGAACTGATATCCCATGATGATGGCAAACATGAAGTGCGCCGGTACGGCGGTGACTGCTCGGACGACCGCGGTCCAGAACCCGGAACTCGTGACGTACAGGACATTTTCAACCGTCGCGAAACCGAGACCTATGGCGCACGCGTAGACGATGGCGTCGACGGGCGCATGGATACGGCCGCGATCGAGCACCGTTCGCTCGAACACGGCGGCCTTAAGAAACTCCTCCACCATGCCGGCCACGAAGAAGGCCGTCGCCAACAGCCCGCGCCATGTGGCGGGTTGGGCGGAGGCGTGATTGAGGAGCGCTCGCTCGATCACGCCGGCCGGCAAGACCACTAGGGCGCCCAGCACAAACAGCTTTGCGACTTCCCGCTTGGGTTCAGGGTGGAGCTTGTCATAGGTGTAGATCAGCGCGAGGAAGAGCAGCCCGGGTAGAACGGCGAGCGCGATGTACATCTGTGGTTCCCTCTTTCCTGAAAGGTTGCTAAAGGCGGTTGTAGTGTTTCGTCTGGGGGACGGTTTTATGTTGTGGATGGGCGACTTGCGCGAACTCGAACCGACTTTCGGCGTGCCTATCGCGTATAGACTGAAATTGGCAAGCGAGGACGGCTTGCGTTCGATTCCCATTTCGGTGGGGGACACCCTCGTGTTTCGGCCGACGGGCACGCTTCGCTGCGTGGCCTGTGGGAGAAGGGTCAAGAAGCTGTATCAGCACGGGTATTGCTTCCCGTGCGTGCGGACGCTGGCGGAGTGCGATCTGTGCATCGTGAAGCCGCACCAGTGCCATTTTCACCTCGGGACGTGTCGCGACGCGGGATTTGCGGCCGAACACTGCATGGTCCCTCATTATGTGTACGTCGCGTGGAGCAGCGGTTTCAAGGTGGGGATCACGCGGAAGGGGCGCCAGCTGAAGCGATGGATGGATCAGGGCGCGGTGGAGGCCGCCGTGATCGCCGAGGTTCCGGATCGGAAGACCGCCGGAGATCTGGAAGTTCATATTGCACAGTGGATGGCTGACAAGACGAATTGGAGGAAGATGTTGGCTGATGAGGCCGGGCCGGATCGACCTCTCGCGGAGGTGGCGCGCGAAGTCCAGGCTTCTATCGCGGAAAGCTACCGTCCCTATTTGGTTGCCGATCTGCGGCCGGAACGTCTTGCGTATCCCCGGGAACCGGGCTTCAGGATCGCGCTCCACTCGCTTGCGCTGACCTCGGACGAGCCGGTGGGCGGCGTGATTCGAGGGATCAAAGGTCAATACCTCTTGTTCGACGACGGCGTGTTCCATGTGAAGCGCTGGGCGGGGCATGAAGTCGTCGCCGAGTACTGCGCCTCGTCATGTTCGGCGGAGGTGGGGGCAAACTAGGCTGGGAGGGGTTCGCATGACGTGGATTTACGAAGCGCGGCTGTACGATTCGAAGGCGGTCGCCATGTATGTGGCGATGAACCTACGCGATTCCGGCGCGCGTCAGCGACTGGACGCCTCGTCCGTTCAGGTCTACCGCACGCGGCGAGGCAACTATGGCGTGAGATACCGGACCTTCGAGGCTTAGTGGCACGCGGCACGCGTCATCCGCTTGGCGAATACAATGAACAGCGCATCGTGGATCGGCCTTGATCCCGCCAAGGGGTGATGACAGGTGAAAAAGACTCATTCCGCGCCGGGCAAGCGTGCCGCTCAGCCTCATCTCCCCAACTTCGTCCGGCTTGTGGAGCGATACAAGAAGTGCGTTGTGGGGATTGAAGTCATCCAAACCCCCTATCGAGACCGCGCGCTCTTTTTCCCGTGGGAGCGGCCTTTGCCGCGAGAAGGGCGCACAGCCCTCAACATCGGCACGGGATTTATGTTTCATTCCAAGGGCTACATTCTCACCAACGAACACGTCATCGCGGAAGCGGATCGGATCATGCTGCGGGTGTTCGGGCGCAAGGACCTGGTGGAAGCCGATCTCATCGGGCGAGATCGGAAGCACGACATCGCTGTCCTTTGGGCGAATATCCCTGTACCCTCTCCGGTGTTGCGGCTTGGCCACAGCAAAGATGTGCAGGTCGGCGAGTGGGTCGTGGCCATCGGATCTCCGCTCGGCCTGGACCACACGGTGACGGTCGGGATTGTGAGCGCGAAGAACCGGCCGCTGCAGATAGGTGATCGAGAGTACCCCAACCTCATTCAAACGGACGCCGCCATCAACCGCGGCAACAGCGGCGGACCGCTCATCAACCTGCGCGGCGAGGTCATCGGGATGAACACGGCCGTCTCTCAAAGCTCCCAAGGAATTGGGTTTGCCATCGCTGCCGACGTGCTCCGCCAGCGCGTCAAGGCCATCCTGGGCGATGTGTGACCAGGAGGGGCCGGATGGTGCACCTACCCATCGCCTCGCGGGTGTCGGCTGCTTCAAGAGCCGCGATGGATGTGGCGCCGCAGATAGAAGCGTTGACGCGGATTTTGCTCGTACCATGCTCGCATGATGCAGTGGATCGTCCAGGTAGGTCGCGGGACAAGTTGCTCAACTTCAGCGGTGATGTCGACCAGCCGGACATGATGTCCATCAATCACGATCCCGTCCGCCAATTCAGCCCATGTGTGGCGAGTGCAAGCGGATCGCCAAAAATTGTGCATGGAACTCTCGCTGTAGATGTGGGACTGTCCGTTCTCAAGCAACATCATGAGCGCCGAAGGAAGAAACATCACGTCACCCGGAGGCTCCACGCAAGCCTCGTAGATGCGAACGATTCGGGTCAAGAGAGCCCCTCCTTTTGTGCCTAAGTATACCAGTTCTCCTGCCTGCGCAAGTGCCCGGACCACCCGCCAGTTCGCCGCATAGGATTCAGCAAGGGGAACCTGGGATGGACTACTTGGATGCCTTGGGCCGAGCAGGCATCATCGGTGCGCACCCTGGCGGATGGGCGTTGACTGAGTGGTGGCTTGAGCGAGTACCTCTATCGGCGGCGGCCTCCGTGCTTGAGGTGGGATGTGGCACAGGCGGCACGGCCCTGGCGCTCGCTCAACGAGGCATGCGCGTCACCGCGCTCGACGTCCGACAGGAAATGATTGATCACGTACGAGCCCGAGCGCGACAGGCGCATCTCCCGGTGAACGCGGTCGTGGGCTCGGCGGATCGCTTGCCCTGGCCGCCTGCGTCATTTGACGCCGTGATCGGCGAATCGGTCCTTGTATTCGCGGATATTCCCGTTGTGTTGCGAGAAGTTCGCCGCGTGTTGAAGACAAGCGGACTTGCTCTGTTTGTCGAGATGGTGGCGCCCACGGATCCCCCGCCGGGATGGCACGACGAAGCCGCGCGCGTCTACGGAGCCCGCGAGGTGCCCACACTTTCGAGTTGGAGGAAGTGGTTTCTCGCGGCGGGCTTTCAGCCCGTGATCTTGCGCGCGGGCGACATCCGGAGTCTCGAACAGGAGGCAACGCCGTTTTGTCTCGTGGAGGATGTCCACGCCGCCATGATCGCGGATCCGGAGGTCGGGATGGCATTGGCCGAGCACTTCGCGTGGATGGAGCGTTTCGGCCACACGCTTGGCTACGGCGTGTTTCTGCTCGTACCGAGAGCGTCGGATCAGGGCTCGATCCACTCGTCAGGGACTTTCCACGGCATAAATTGCAGATAGTCGGAGCTAACCAGCTGGTACTGGACGCCGTCGATCTCGCCATTGAACGAGAACCGATGCGCAGGCCCGTGCAAATGACCGTATACGCATGCTCGCACGCCATAGGCAACGAGCAATTCATGAAATGGTGAGTGTGGATGATTCGCGTCCACCGGCGGGTAATGCATCAGACACAGAATCGGCTTTTCCTGTTTCACCGCTGCTTTCAGCGACAACTCGAGGCGCACCATCTCCCGCTTGAGGATGGGTTCATCCTGTTCCTGGTTGTACGAGGGGTGATGGGGCAACGTCCATCCTCGAGTGCCTGCGAAACACACGTTGTCAAGGACAAGGCAATCGTTCTGCAGGGCGTATGCGCGTGGTGGCAGCGCCCTTCGAACTCGCTGAATTCCTCCCCACCAAAAATCGTGATTTCCTCGAATGAGCACCTTTCGGCCAGGAAGGCGTCCGATCCACGCCAGGTCGGGCGCGGCCTCTTCTAACTTCATCGCCCAAGAGATGTCGCCTGGGATGACGACGATGTCGTGATCTTGGATTCGCTCATGCCAGTGACGCGCGATCTTGTCAGCGTGATCTCGCCACTCCTGTCCAAATACGTCCATCGGCTTGGTATTCGATGTATCCAGGTGCAAGTCTGCGATTGCGTAGATGGCCACGGCGTCTCCCCCTCGACCGTTCCATGATATCACACGCAAAGAAGTCGCCTGCCCGGGGGCGTTCTTTGCGAGCGATGGAATTCTCCTCGCCGTCATCGACGCGGGTGCCTTCGAGGTGTTGAATGGGAACGGGGGATCTCGATGTGGACGGAAGAACAATGGGCCGTGATCGAACCCAAGAGCGCTTCGTCGGCGGTGGTGGTGGCGGCGCCTGGGAGTGGAAAAACCACCGTCATGACGGAGCATCTGGCTCAGGTCATTGCAACGGGTCGAATTCCCGCGCAGCGCATCCTCGCCATGACGTTCACGCGGCAGGCTGCTGAACACATGCGTCAAAAGTTGCGTAAGCACGAACGACTCCGCACCGTGGATGCCGAGTCGTGCGCCATGGGTACGTTTCACGCCGTCTTTTTCCGAGCGCTGTTGGAGGCGGATCGCCAAGTGTATCCTGTGCTCGGTCAGCGCGAGCAATACGCGCTCATGCGAGAGGCCATAGCCGACGTGTTCGGTGAACGCCATGCCACCAGTATGTACGAGATCCAGTCGTATCTCACGCTGTACAGCCGGACGGTCGGTGGACAAAAGCAGGGTGAGGTGGAGGAGAAGAGCAAGAGAATCTTGGCGTCTTATGTCCGCAGAAAGCGGGAGAGGAGCCGATGGGACCATGACGACATTCTCCTCGCCTCGATTGACCTGTTGGAGTCGGGATCGTCGGCGAAGAGCCGGCTCTTTCAAATGAGCTATATTTTGGTGGACGAGTTTCAAGACACGAATGGGCTACAGTGGGCTCTTCTCACGTCCCTTGTAGAACGAACCGGCGCTTTCGCCTTCGTGGTTGGCGACGATGACCAATCGATTTATGCCTTCCGAGGCGCTTCTCCCGTGTACCTCCAGCGTGCGGCTGAAGTGCTCCCCAACGCGCAACAATATTTGCTCACCGCGAATTTTCGCTCCGACCGAGCCATCCTGCGCCATGCGGGGCAATTAATTCGCCACGTGAGGATTCGCGTGGACAAGCCTTTACGGGGCGTGCGCGATGCGGAGGGAGTCTGCCTCGCATGTGAGGTCCAGGACCGTGCGGCGCAATGGCGGCTTGCCGCGCAGTTGATCCGGCGCGCGACGCTTGAAAGGCAGTCGATGGCGATTCTTGCCCGCACGCGCAGCCAGTTGGCGCTCGCGTGGACAGAGCTTCGCCGAGCATTCGGAGGCGAATGGGATCTCCTCGCGAAGGGGATCGAATTTCGCACATTTCACGATAGCAAGGGCAAGGAGTGGGATGTCGTCGCGCTGCTTGACATGGCGGTGCCGTTCGACGTGACGTTGGATTCCGATGAAGAACGTCGTTTGTTGTACGTTGCGATGACGCGAGCGAGACACGAGTTGTACGCGCTCGTGCCGCGGGTATGGGGCGGCGTTGCCATGCGTGCGCACCCATTTTTGCTGGAGTCAGGGATCAAATTTGGCCGAGTGAACGGGCGGAATCTTGGTTCGAAATTGGGTGAAAAATCGCTGGACTTTTCGGGGTGTAACTAATACAATAGAGTCAAATCAGATCTGTTATACATCATCTGTTGTAGATCAACGCAGAAGGAACAACGGATTTAACCCTGGGGGAGTGGTGAAGATGACGAGGAGTCATCCGGTGAAGGGTGGAGAGTTGCAGGGCTCAGTGTTTTCGCACGAAGTGGATTTTCGCTCCTCTTCGGAGGCAAAGCGGGAATTTGCTGACACGGAAAATAAGCAGTGGGTTCAGGAGCGCCTCCTGGATTATTATCACGGGAGTCGGGGATAAGCTGGTTCGTTGGATAGAGGTTCGTCCCTGCAGCGGAGATGAACAGGATAGAATTTCGCAGGCGCGCCGAAGAACAACCGGCGCGCGTTTTCTGTGTTCAAGCCTTATAAGGTGCGTGTAAAGCGCGGGGGTGCGAAAAGTTGCTCCGCAACCC
>NZ_BCRQ01000007.1 GCF_001552675.1 Alicyclobacillus sendaiensis NBRC 100866 | reverse complement strand
GCCCGCGGTCAACGGCTTCTCGCTGGACAACTTCGGCACCATTCAGTTCCTCGTGAACAGTTCGCCGCGTTCCGTGTCCACGCAGGGGACCGGCGCGGTTGAATCCGCGATGGGGGCAATGACCACCGCGCAGGCGGGGGAGTGAAGGGGGCCCCTCACACCCCCACCATCTCCCGCGCCACCGCGCCTTCGCTCGGTCTCGCCAGCGCCTCTGCCACCCTGTTCACCTCTTGCACCATCCGGCCAAATTCCTCGTAGTCGATGGTCTGCGCCGCGTCCGACATCGCCTGATCCGGCACCGGGTGAATCTCCACGATGACGCCGTCCGCTCCGGCCGCTACGCCGGCGCGGGCCATGGGCCGCACGAATGCGCGCTTGCCGACCCCGTGGGACGGATCGACCAGCACGGGCAGGTGCGTGAGCGACTTGACCACCGGGATGGCGTTCAGGTCGAGCGTGTTGCGCGTGGCCGTCTCGTACGTGCGGATGCCGCGCTCGCACAAGATCACGTTCGGGTTGCCCTGCGCGAGGATGTACTCGGCCGCCATGAGCCACTCCTCAATCGTCGCCGAAAGGCCGCGCTTGAGAAGAACGGGCTTGCCGGATCGGCCGGCCTCGCGCAAGAGCGGGTAGTTCTGCATGTTGCGCGCGCCAATCTGCAGGATGTCGACGTATTCGCCGACGAGATCGACGAGGCCAGGCTCCATGACCTCGGAGACGATGGGGAGGCCGGTCGCGTCGCGCGCCGCGGCCATCATTTTCAGGCCCTCCTCGCCGTGGCCCTGGAACGAATAGGGGCTCGATCGCGGCTTGAAGGCGCCGCCGCGCAGCACATGGCCGCCGAGGCGCTTTACGGCTTTCGCCACGTCGAGGATGTTCTCCCGCGATTCCACCGAGCACGGGCCGGCCATGATGGTGACGGTGCCCGCGCCAATGCGGTGGCCACGCACTTCAACGACGGTGTCCTCGGGCTTGTACTCGCGGCTCGCGAGGGCGTACGGGCGAGCCACCTCGCGCACCTCCGTGACGCCGGGCAGCCGCGCCACGCGCTCGGCGAGGCCGGCTTCCTTCGCCGCGAGCACGCTCACGCCGGGGCCAGCCGGGTACAGGTTGCGCACCCACGCCCCGAGGCCCGCCTTCTCCATCTCCTGCTTCACATCCACCTTCCCGTGGCGTATCACCATCATCGCTCGTCGCTCCCTTCCGAGGCCCGCTTGGCCTTGTCGATCACGTCGCGCGCAATGACCATCTTCTGAATCTCCGAGGTTCCTTCCTCAAACCGCTGCATCCGGGCGTCTCGATAGATCCGCTCGATCTCGCTCGACTTGAAATACCCCGGCCCGCCGTGGATCTGGAGCGCCTTGTCCGTCACGCGCTGCAGCATCTCCGTCGCGAACATCTTCGCCATGGCCGCCTCGACGGTGATGCGCTGCCCTTCGTCAAACCGCCGGGCTGCGTGAAGGACGAGGTGGCGCGCGGCTTCAATGTCGGTCGCCATCTCCGCCAGCCACATCTGGATGACCTGGCGCTTGGCGAGCGGCTGGCCGAAGGTGACGCGGTGCAGGGCGTGATGGGCCGCGAGCTCCAGCGCGCGCTCCGCCGCGCCGACGCACGTCATGCCGATGGCGGTGCGAGACGGATCTAAGAAGCCGCGGAACGCCACTTCCAATCCGTCGCCTTCCTCGCCGAGGCGATGGTCCACCGGCACGCGGCATTCGCGAAGCCGCAGGTGCCCGTGCTGCGTGCCCGCAACGCCCATGGCGGGCGGCATCAGCTCGATGTCAAGTCCCGGCGCATCGCGCGGGACGAGGAGCGCGAGCGTCCCCTCGCCGCCCGACGTCCCCTCCAGTCGGCAGAAGAGCAAGAAGTAGTCCGCCACGTCGCTGAAGATGATCATCCACTTCTCGCCGTTCAGCACGTACTCGTCGCCCTCGCGCCGGGCGGTGGTCTTGATGTCCGCCCCTGAGCCGGAGTTCGGCTCGGTGAGGGTAAACGTGACGCGGATGTCGCCGGCGACAAACGGCTTCACAAACCGCTCCACCTGCTCCGGCGTCGCCTTGTGCGCAAGTGATCGCCACAGGCTGTTCGCCACGTGCACGATGACCCGGATGGAGCCGTGCGTGTGCGCGAAGCGGCGAAGAAGATCCAGGTAATCCGTGAAGCTGAGCCCAAAGCCGCCGAGATCGCGCGGCGCGGCGAGCCGCAGGTAGCCGGCGTCGCGAAGCTCGCGCCACAGTGCTTCCGGCACCTTGCCCGTCCGCTCGATGGCCTCGGACCACGACCGGGCCGGGCCCGCGAGATACCGGTTCACATCCTCTTGCCACTCGAGGAACGTCTTCACGCGCGCTCCCTCGCTTCCGCCGCGCCCGCGCGCTCGCGCTCGAGCTTTTGCTGGATGTCCTGGCGCAGCACGTACTTCTGGATCTTGCCGCTCGCCGTCCGCGGCATCTCGTCGATGATTTCGAGCCGCTCCGGCCAATAGATCTTTGCCATGCCCTGCTCGCCGAGGAAGTCCGTGATGTCACACAGTTCCAGCCGCTTGGCCCCAGGCTTGAGCACCACGTACGCGCAGGCGCGCTCGCCGAGCCGCTCGTCCGGCATTGCGACGACGGCCGCGTCCGCGATGGCCGGATGCTGATACAGCAGGTCCTCAATCTCCACCACCGGGATCTTCTCGCCGCCCCGGTTTACCACGTCCTTCTTGCGCCCGGTGATGCGCAGATAGCCGTCCTGGTCGATCACGGCGAGATCGCCCGTATCAAAGAACCCGTCTTCCGTCATGGCCGCCTCGTACCACTCGGGGTGGTGAAGATAGGTGACGAACATGGCGGGGGTTTTCACCTGGAAGTTGCCTTCGGTGCCGGGCGGGAGCTCGCGGCCTTCGTCGTCCACCACGCGAATCTGCATGCCGTCGAGCACGCGCCCGTCCGTGCCCCAGAGCTTCTCCGGCGGATCCGAGGGGCGGCCGACGGTGACGAGGCAGGACTCGGTGGATCCCCAGGCCCCCACCACGGCGCACTGGAGCTTCTCCCGCGCCTCCTGCGCGAGTTGGCGCGGGATGGCCGCGCCCGTCGCAATGAAGAGCCGCAGGCCCTTCGGCGGCTTGTCAGCGCGGGTGATGTCCGACAAGAACGGCATCGCGGCCTGGACGAACGTCGCGCCCCACGCCTCGATGGCCGCGCGCGCCTTCTCCACGTCCCAAATGGCGTGATAGATCCCCGGCGCCCCGATATAGAAGGAAACGAGCATTCCGTAGAGAAATCCTGTCTGGTGAGCGGTCGGGGAAGGGACCCAGATCCGGTCCTTCGCCGTGAGCCCGAGCGTCCGCGTGTGGATGAGGAGCGCCTCCGAGAGCGTCCGATGCGTGTGCAGCACGCCCTTGGGTTCGCCGGTGGTGCCGGACGTGTAGAGCAGCTGCGAGTGGCTGTCAGGGCCGGGCCGCCTTGCCTCGAGTTCTGCCGCGCGGGCTTTTGCCTCGGCCTCGCTCGCGATGAGGCCGCCGAGATCCGTCGCTTGCGGGGTGTACGGCGAGCTCGGCACGAGGACGGTGTGCTCGACGCGCGGCACCTCGCGCCGAACGAGGTCCACGAGCGGCCGGTAGTCGAAGCGGCGGAACTCGTCCGGCGCAATGTACACGCGGCTTTCCGAGGACTGCAGGATGAAGGCCACTTCGCGCTCGCGGAGCTGCGGCAAAATCGGGCAGGGCGTGGCGCCCGCCTTCCAGATGGCGAGCGTGATGGCCACAAACGGCCAACCGCTCGGCAATTGATAGGCCACGGCCTCGCCGGGCTCGACGCCAAGCTGCACGAGGCGCGCGGCGATGCGCGTCGCCAGTGCATCGAGTTCGGCATAGGTGAGCGTGACCGGCGCATCGCCGCTGAGGTCAATCACGGCGAGTTGGTCCGGCTGGGTCCGAAGCGTCGATTCAAACTGTTCCAAGAACAAAGGAGCGCTCACGGGCGCTTCCCCTTTCCGTACAAAATTCGTACCTGGTGATAAGCATTCTACCACCGCTCGGTCGACGGATTCAATACCAGGTGTTAATATCAGCTTATAAGACCAGGTACGAAAACATGCGCGCCGCGCGGACGAGCGCGGCCGGGATGACGAGGTGACAGCATGGCAGAGAGATGGATGAAACGGCGCTACGAGGCGTTGGCCCAGCCGGGGAAGATTGGTTCGCTCGAGCTTCCGCACCGCATCCTGATGGGCTCGATGCACATGGGCCTGGAGCACGACGACGACGAGATGATGGTGCGGCTCTGTGAATTCTACCGCGAGCGCGCCCGCGGCGGCGCAGCGCTCATCATCACGGGCGGGGCATGCGTGCTGCCGGAAGGCGGCGGCCAGATGTTTGTGCTCACGAATCCGCGCCACGTGGAACGCCTCGCCGAGCTGCCCAAGGCCGTGCACGAGGTGGGTGGGCGGATCGCCCTTCAGCTTTATCACGCGGGCAGGTATGCGTTTTCGGAGGAGATTGGCCAACAGGCGGTGGCGCCAAGCCCGCTCGCGTCGCGGCTGACGCGCGAGGTGCCGCGCGAGATGACGCTCGAGGACATCCTCCGCACCATCGAGGGCTATGCGAATGCCGCACGCACCGCCAAGGAGATTGGCTTTGACGCCATCGAGATTATGGGGTCGGAAGGCTATCTGCTCAACCAGTTCTTGTCGCCCCTCACCAACCACCGCAACGACGAGTACGGCGGCGACTTCGCGCGCCGCATGCGGCTGCCCATCGAGGTGGTGGAGGCCGTGCGGCGCGCGGTGGGGCCGGAGTATCCCATCATCTTCCGCATGTCTGGGCTCGACTGCATGCCGGGCTCCACGACGATGGAGGAGACGCTCCAGTTCGCGCAGGCGCTCGAGAAGGCGGGCGTGGACGCGCTCAACGTCGGCATCGGCTGGCACGAGGCCGCCGTTCCCACCGTGCAGCAGGTGGTGCCGCGCGGTGGCTTTGCCGGCGTGGCCGGAATGGTGCGCCAGCACGTCTCGGTGCCCGTGCTCGCCGCCAACCGCCTGAACGTACCCGAGGTGGCCAACGAGCTCGTGGCGGACGGCTTCCTCGACTTCATCGCGCCCGCGAGGCCCTGGCTCGCCGACCCGGAGTTTGCCAACAAGATCCTCGAGGGCGATCGCGACGGCTTGAACGTGTGCATCGCCTGCAACCAGTCGTGCCTGGATCACACGCTCGTCAAGCCCTATCGCGTCGTGAGCTGCCTCGTCAACCCGCGCGCCGGCTACGAGGCGCTCAAGCCGCGCGCGAAGGCGGCCCGCAAGCGGCGCGTGGCCGTGGTCGGCGGGGGGCCGGCGGGGCTCGAGGCGGCGCGCGCGGCGGCGGAGCGCGGGCACGAAGTCACGCTCTTCGAGCGGGACAAGGAACTCGGCGGGCAATTTCGCCTCGCCTCGCGCATTCCGGGCAAGGACGAGTTCCTCGAGACCATCCGGTACTACGAGGTCATGCTTGAACGCCTCGGCGTGACTGTTACAATGCAGACAGAGCCTGGGCCGGATGAGCTCGCCGAATTCGACGACGTGATCGTCGCGGTGGGCGTGAAGCCCAAGGCGCCAGGCCTTCCGGGCGAGGATCTGCCGCACGTGGTCTCCTATCAGGATCTGCTCATGGGCCGCGTGCAGCCGGGGCGAAACGTCGTCATCCTCGGCGCGGGCGGCATCGGCTGTGACGTGGCGGTGTTTCTCGGCGCGCGGCGGCGCATGACGCCGGACGCGGAGGTGTTCTTCGAGGAGCAGGGGCTCCCCGCGCCCAAGCCCATCGAGCGCACCATCACCATGCTCGCGCGGAGCGACCGCATCGGCCGCGGCATCGGCCGCAGCACGCGCTGGGTGGTGCGCCAGGAGATGCAGCGGCTCGGCGTGAACGTCGTGCCGAACGTGGCCATGCGCGAGATCACGCCGGAGGGCGTGCGCATCGAGCGGGACGGGCGGGAGGAAATGGTTCCGGCGGACCAGGTGGTGCTCTGCACCGGCCAGTTGTCTCAGGATACGTCCTGGGCCGAGAAGCTCCCGCCGCACGTGCGGGTCCACATCGTCGGCGGCGCGAGGGACAGCCAGGACATCAACGCGGCGCGGGCCATCCGCGAGGCCTGGATGGCCGCCTACGAGATTGAATGAGCCAGGAGGCGACGCTGTTGTTACTCAAGGACAAGCGGGCATTCGTCACCGGATCCAGCCGCGGCATCGGCCGCGCCATCGCCATCCAGATGGCGAAGCACGGCGCGGACGTGGTGGTGCACTACCGCCGCCAGCCGGAGGAGGCCGAGGCCACCGCGCAGGCCATCCGCGAGCTGGGTCGGCGCGCGATGGTCGTGAAGGCGGAGCTCGAGAGCCAGGACGAGCTCAACCAGGCGTTCGACCAGATTGAGCGCGAGTTTGGCGATCTCGACATCTTCGTCGCGAACGCCGCCGCGTCGGCGTTCAAGCCCATCGAGCAACTGAAGGATTACCACCTCGACAAGACGTACCGCGTGGTCATCCACAGTACCGTCTTCGCCGCGCAGCGCGTCATCCCCATGATGGAGCGGCGCGGCGGCGGCCGGATCATCACCATGTCGAGCATGGGATCGACCTTCACGCTGCCGAACTACGCCACCCTCGGCACGGCCAAGGCGGCGCTCGAGGCGCTCACGCGCTATCTCGCCCGCGAGGCCGCGCCGAAGAACATCACCGTGAACGCCATCAACCCCGGCGTCGTCGACACGGAATCGGCCCGCTTCTACGGGGCGGATCACTACGACGCCTACCGGCGCGACGTGGAGGCGCACACCCCGCTCGGCCGGCTCGCGTCTCCGGAAGAGGTGGCGGACGTGGCCGTGTTTCTCGCGAGCGATCTCAGCCGTTTCGTCACCGGCCAGGTCATCTGGGTGGACGGCGGATTGACGCTCTTGACCGGCGGATTTGAGAGCTTCTAAACCCACGAGCAAAGGAGATGTGACATGGCAACGCTGAATCGAGAGGATATTGAGGCGCGCGTGCGCAAGGTGGTCGCCAATCAACTGCAGGTGAGCGAGTCCGAGGTCAAACCCGACAGCCTGTTTGTGGACGATCTCGGCGCGGACTCCCTGGATCTGACCGAGCTTGCCGTCGCGTTTGAGGACGAGTTCGACATCGAGATCCCCGAGGCCGACTTCGGCCAGTTGTCCACCGTGGCGGGCGTCGTCGATTACATCGAGCGCCGCCTGTCCGCCTGATGGCGCCGCCTCGGGGGCGAGGCGGCCAATCTCCCCGAAGTGGAGGCGTGTCGATGTTTGACTTTCCCGGAAGGACGCTCAGCGAAGAGCGTGCCAAGCTGTATTTCGAAAAGGGGTACTGGACGAACGAGTCGTTTGTCGACGTCTTCTACGAGGACGTGAAGAAGTATCCGCACTTCGTCCACCGCGACGAGACGCGCGAGGCGACCTACGAGAAGCTGTGGCGCGAAATCGAGTCCGTGGCCGCGCATCTCTACCGGATGGGCGTGCGCAAAGGGGACACCGTGGCCCTGCAGCTGCCGAACGTGCTCGACTATGTCGTCGCCGTGTTCGCCTGCGCGCGCATCGGCGCTATCGGCGTGTCGCTGCAGATCGATCTCGGCCGCCAGGCCATCGTCTCGAGCATGCGCACCTCGCGCGCCAAGGTGTGGATCATCGCCGACTACTTCCGCGGCGAGTCGCTCTACGACATGGCGCAGAGCCTGAAACCGGAGCTGCCCGATCTCACGCACATCGTGGTGCAGGGCGATCCGGAGCGCGCGCCCGAAGGCGCGACGACCTTCGCCAGCCTGCGCGAGGCGGGGGACACGCTCGGCGAGGCGGAGCTTGCAGCCAACAAGCCCGAGGCGCTCGACGCTTTCCTGATGGTCTTCACCTCCGGCACCACCGGTTCGCCGAAGGGCGTCGTGCACCTGCACGCCAACTACCTGTGGGCCGCGCGCGCCTATGCGAAGAACTTCGGGTATCAGCCGGAGGACGCCGTGCTGTGCCTCGCGCCCATCTGCCACCAGACGGGCATGCTCGCCGGCGTCATGATGACCGTGGCGAGCGGCGGCCGGATCATGCTCCTCGACCGGTTCTCCGCGAGCCGCGTCATCGCGTGGATTGAGAAGTACAAGCCGGCGTACCTCGTCGGCGCGCCGCCGCACGTCATCCACGTGGCCAACGCGCCGAACCTCAAGCAGGCCGACACCTCGAGCGTCAAGCTGTTCATTTACGCCGGCGCGCCGGTGCCGAAGGCGGTGCTCGAGCAGCTGCAGCGCGACAGCGGCATCAAGGTGGGCTGCATGTTCGGCTGGACCGAGGGCTTCCTCGCCACCGCCACCCGGCTGGACGATCCGCTCGAGGCGCTCTCGTCCACCGTCGGCTTCGTCATCCCGGGCACGGAGGTCCGCCTGGTCGACGAGGACGGCAACGACGTCAAGCCGGGCGAGCCGGGCGAGATGTGGGCGCGTGGACCTAACTTCAGCGCGGGCTATTATCACAATCCCGAGGCGGCGCGCCGCCAGTGGGACGAGGACGGCTGGTTCCACTCCGGCGACATCCTGCGCCAGGACGAAAACGGCCGCTATATCTTCATCGCGCGGGCGGACGACATCATCAACCGCGGCGGGACGAAGATCGATCCGAAGACCGTGGAGGACGCCATCTCGAAGCACGAGGCCGTGCAGAACGTGGCGGTGGTCGGTGCGCCGGACCCGACGCTCGGCCAGCAAACGGTGGCCTGCGTCATCCTGAAGGAGGGCGCAAAGCCGTTCACGCTGCGCGAGCTGCGCGACTTCCTGGCCGAACAGGGGCTTGCGAAGTTCCAGTTCCCCGACCGGCTCGAGTTCATGACGGAGTTCCCGCAGACGCACTCCGGGAAGATCAAGAAGAAGGATCTGCGCGAGCGGTTCCGGCTCGAGGCCGAGGGCCAAGGCGTGAACGCGTGAAGGGTGGGGCGCCCGGGCTTGGCGCGGGTGCCCCACGGTTTTCGTGAGAACGGACCGCGCTTAGGGAGGAGCTTCCATGGACATCTTGAACCCGTCGGCGCGAGACGCCATCGCGCCGTCATTTCCTTCGTACGACGCCGATCTCGTCGCGCGCGCGAACGAGATCCGCAACCGGGTGATTCAGTTCCGCGAGGAGGAGGGTGCCGAGTGGGGCGCGCAAATTGAGCGCGATGAGCGCATCCCCGACGCCCTCTGGGCGCGCATCCGCGAGCTCGGCTTTCACAAACTGACGCAGCCCACGTGGGTCGGCGGCGAGGGGCTCCCGCTCGGGCTCTATTTCCCCATCCTCGAAGAGGTCGCGCACATGCACGGCACCATCCGCATGATGGTGCACGCGTACAACAGCATCTGGCGGACGGTCGGCCAGGGCACGCGCGAGCAGCAGGAGTACTGGCTGAAGAAGCTGGTGAACGAGGGCGCGCTCGTCGCGTTTGCCCTCACGGAGCCGGACAACGGCACGGGCATCGACCTGCGCACCATCGCGACGTACCAGAACGGCAAGTTCGTGCTGAACGGGCGCAAGCACCTCATCACGTTCGCCGAGGAGGCGGCCGTGATCGCCGTCATCGCGAAGATGGAGGGCGGCGCAGGCCGCACGGGGCTGACGGCCTTCCTCGTGCCGCAGGGGCGCAAGGGCATGAAGCTCACGCCCATGCCACACATGATGGGCGACAAGGGCTGCTCGCACGCCGTGATTGAGTTTGACAACTGCGAAGTCGGCGAGGACGAGGTGCTCGGCGAGATTGGCGAGGGGTTTGGCGTGGCCGTGCGCGGCTTTTTGGATCAGAGTCGCGCGTGCATCGCGCAGAGCGCCGTGGGGCTCGCGCAGGAGGCACTCGACCGCGCGCTCGATCACGTCCGGCGCCGCACGACGTTCGGCAAGGCGCTCGCGAGCCGGCAGGCGGTGCAGATGCGGCTCGCGGAGATGCAGATTGCGATTCAGGCGGCCAGGCTCCTCTGCCTCGACGCGGCGTACAAGTACGATCAGGGCCGCGACATCTCGCTGGAAGCCGCCATCGCGAAGGCGAACGCCATCCGCATGGTGGGCGAGGTGACGGACGGCGCGCTCTCGCTCTACGGCGGCATCGGCTACGCGGTGACAAGCCCGGTGGAGCGGCTGTACCGGGACGCGCGCTCGCTCTGGTTCGAGGAGGGCACGCTCGAGATGCAGAAGATGACCATCGCCGAGGCGCTCTTGGCCGAGGCGCGCAGGCGCGATCGCGCACAGAAGAGGGCGGAGTGACATGCGCGCGCTGGTGTTTGACCCGGAGGGCGGGCTGCGCGTGGCGGATGTGCCCGAGCCCGCGCCGGGGCCGGGTGAGGTGCTGATTCGCGTCGAGGCGTGCGGCATCTGCGGGAGCGACCGCCAGCTCATCCGGTGCGAGGGGGCGCCGTTTGGCACGTCGTACCCGGTCGTCCTGGGCCACGAGATCGCGGGCCGCGTGGCGGCGCTCGGCGAAGGTGCTTCGGGCTTGGCCGTGGGCGACCCGGTGGTGGTGCACCCGTTTGTGCCGTGCGGCGAGTGCGCGGCGTGCGCGCGCGGAGAAGAACACCTGTGCCCGCGCCAAGGGGTCATCGGCTTCACGCGGCCGGGCGGCGACGCGGAGTACGTCGCGGTGCCGGCACAAAACGCGATTCGCCGCCCAGAGGGGCTGGATGCGGCCGAGGCCGCCATCCTGGTGGACGCCTACGCGACGCCGTATCGGGCGCTCGTGTCGGCCGGCGCGGTCGAGGAGGAGGCGGTGCTCGTCATCGGCACGGGCGGGCTTGGGCTCGCGGCCGTGCAAATTGCGAAGGCGCTCGGCGTGCCCCAGGTGGCGGTGTTGAGCCGGCGCGAGGACGCGGGCGCGCTCGCGCTCGTGTCGGGCGCCGACGAATTTGTGACGCTCGCGGGGGACGGAAGGGACGCGGCGCGCAGGCTGCGGCGCATGGCCAAAGGCGGCGTGGGCGTGGTGCTCGACACCTCCGGCTTTGCGGAGGGCATCCGCTTCGCGCTTGAGGTGCTGCGGCCGGGCGGCAAGGTGGTGACGGTGGCGATGCCTGTGGACGAGATCGGCGTGTCGATGGCGAAGCTCGCGAGGAAGGGCGCGGCGCTCGTCGGCAGTTTCGGCTCGCGGCGCGAGGACGTGGAGGCGCTTCTCGCCATGGCGGCGGAGGGGCGCGTGCAGCCGGACGTCGTGGTGGGGCGGCGCGTGTCGCTGGAGGAGGCGCCGGATGCCCTGCAAAACCCATGGTTTGGGCGCGACGTCGTGGTCTTCGATGCGCCGTAGCGGATGGGGGGAGATGGCGTGCCCGTGGATGTCGCCCATGAACTGTTGGCCAAGGGGTGCATGAGTCTCTACCGGGACGTGCGCCTGTGCCTCGCCGAGCGAGCGATGGATCTGCCCGTGCGCGAGGGAGCGTCGATGGAAGACCTCCACACCTGGCTGCGCCGCCTGCGCGAGGCGGAGGAGGCATCCATTCAGCTCGCGGGGGTGCGGTACGCGCTGTTGCAGGCGTTTCGCCACTTCAAGCCCTCGCTCGACCCTGCCGAGCGGCACGCGTGGATCGATTTCATCCTGCGCGATCCGGCAAGCGCCCGCGCGCGGGCGTACGAGCTTTTGCTCGCGCACCCGGCCACGGATATCGTCACGTCCTATTACTGGCGGAATGACGCGTGGCAGATCGCCTGGTTCGAACACGATGGCCAGTGGTGGCAGATGACCTGGCATCCAGAATCGGGCGACTGCGCCTTTCGCACGCGGGCTCAGGTCCTCGCCGACGCCCGGCGCGACGGCGCCCGGTATGACCCTCATTGGCTGCACGAGGAGCGGCTCGCAGCGCAGTTTGAGAACGGCGACGTGATTTATTATCCTTGGCTCGCGGAGGTTCAATGAAAGGGGCGCGATGTCATGCCCAATCGGCCGGACGCCAAGGCCCGCAGGTACCTGTACGCCATCGGCGTGCTCGGCGCGCTCATCGTGGTGACGAGCACGGCGTTTTACAAGACGCACTCCGCGCTTTGGCTCATCGGCTACGTCATCGGCTTCATCTGTATGCTGATGGGCGCGATGGCGGGATACGCCGCGTTTGAAGAGCGCGCGTCAAAGGACCGCAAGGAGCCGAAGTGAGGGTGCGGTCCGCGCGCTTGGCCGGTCGCCCGCGGCGCGCGGGGGAATCGGCCCAAGCGCGGCGAGCGCGGGCCGTTTTCCAACAGCTTTCGCTCATGGGGCGAGCCCTCGCCGAGCAGATTAGCGAGTGTGAATCTGCGAGGGAGGGATGGCGCATGCCGAATCCGGACAACCGCGCGGACAACGTGGAGCGCCTGCAGGAGGCCATCCACAACACGATGGAAAACCTGCACGAGGCGGAGGATTTCCTCGCCGCGCACGCCGACGAGATGAACCCGAAGGACGTGCGCAACCTGGTGGCGAAAAACGAGCGCAGGCGCCGGGCCATCGATGGGTTTCGCGAGGAGATCCGCGACGAGGCGCACGCGCGGGATCGCCTGCAATAAGCGCACAAGCAAAAAAGAGCTGCCGCATCGGCAGCTCTTTTTTGTTCAATACGACTTCGCAAACCAAACCGCGTGCTTGGCGGGCTTGCCACACGTGACGCAGGTCTCGGGGTGGGCCGGCGGATGGAACGGGATGCAGCGGCTGGTGGCCGTGCAGGCGTCCTTCACCGCGCGCTCGCACGCCTCGTCCCCGCACCAGCCCGCGAGTACGAAGCCGCGCTTCGTCTGGATGAGGTCCACCAACTGTTGGAGCGACTCGGCCACGTGCGAGTTTTCTTCGAGGCGGCGCTTGGCCGCGTCGAACATGTCGCGCTGGATGTCGGACAACAGCGCCTGCACGCGCTCCACCGCGCCATCGAGCGGGACGGCGAACTTTTCGCCGGTGTCGCGGCGGGCGAACATGGCCTGAGACGCCTCAAGGTCCCGCGGACCGATTTCGATGCGGATGGGCACGCCGCGCAGCTCGTACTCGTTGAACTTCCAGCCGGGGCTCACGTCGTCGCGATCGTCCATGTGGACGCGGACGCCGGCGCGCTGGAGCGCCTCGAACAGATCCCGCGCCTTCGCGACCACGGCCTCACGCGCTTTGGCCGGTCCAATCGGCACGATGACGACCTGGGTCGGCGCGAGTTTCGGCGGCAGGACCAGGCCGCGATCGTCCCCATGCACCATGACGATGGCGCCGAGGATGCGCGTGGACATGCCCCACGACGTGGTGTAGACGTACTTCAGCTGATTGTCCCTGTCCAGGTACTGAATCTCGAAGCTCTTGGCGAAGTTTTGGCCGAGGTAATGGCTCGTGGCGGTCTGCAGCGCTCGGCCGTCCTTCATGAGGGACTCGATGGTGTAGGTCTCCACCGCGCCCGCGAACTTCTCGCTCGGCGTCTTCTGGCCGCGGATGACCGGAATCGCGAGGAACGACTCGACGAAGTCGGCGTAGATGCCGAGCATGCGCATGGTCTCCTCGCGCGCCTCTTCCTCCGTGGCGTGTGCGGTGTGACCCTCCTGCCACAGAAACTCGCTCGTCCGGAGGAACGGGAGCGTGCGCTTTTCCCAGCGGACGACGTTGGCCCACTGGTTCAAAAGGAGCGGCAGATCTCGGTACGACTGAATCCACTGCGCGTACATGTGGCCAAACATCGTCTCGGACGTCGGCCGGACCGCGAGCCGCTCCTCGAGAATGTCGCCGCCCGCCTCGGTCACCCAGGGCAGCTCAGGGTTGAAGCCTTCCACGTGCTCCTTTTCCTTTTCAAAGAAGCTTTCGGGGATGAAGAGCGGGAAGTACGCGTTGCGGTGGCCCGTCCGCTTGAACTCCCGATCCAACTCGCGCTGGCAGCGCTCCCAGATCTCATACGCGTCCGGCCGGATGACGATGCACCCGCGCACCGGCGCGTAGTCCATCCACTCCGCCTTCTGGAGCACGTCGATGTACCAGCGGGAAAAGTCTTCGGATTGAGGGGTGATCTCCTTGACAAACTGCTTGTCCTGTTTCGCCATACCCGTCCTCCTATGCATGTCCTCGGTGCCATGTTACGAAGCCAGCGCGGCGCAGTCAACTCGGCGGCATCGCCTGGCCACCGCGCATCGTACCGACGAGATCGCGCAAGGGAAACGTAAGGCCAGATGTCGAAGCGGGAGAGGGAGAAGAGGAATTGGAGGAGAAATGTCGAAAAGGGAAAGGAATCTACGCATGGCGAAACAGGAAAGCGAGAACGTGAAAGGACATGAAGTCTCTGCCTCAGCCGACGGACGCGGGTTTGCTTCCCGACTTGGACCAACTCGCGCAACCGCGGACGTCTCATCGTGGGCGCGGCTCAACGCCATCAGCCCGTATTACACGATGTTTCCGCTCTCCTTCCCGCTCCAGGTGCTCCGGGGCGCGCGGCCGGGCTGGGTGCTCGATCCGTTTTGCGGGCGAGGCACGACGAACTACGCGGCGCGGGTTTTGGGGTTCCCGACGGTCGGAGTGGACGTCAACCCCATTGCGGCGGCCATTGCCCAGGCGAAGCTCGTCTCGGCCACCGCCGAGGGTGTCGTCAACAGGTGTCGAGCCATGCTCGCGGGCGCCGAGGCGGAGGAGGATGTTCTTTTGCGCGCCCTGGTGCTCGGCGTGCTGCACGGGCCGCGCAACAAAGGGCTGCCGCCGTATTTGTCCAACCAAATGCCGCGGACGTACGCCACGAAGCCGGACGCCGCGGTCCGGTTCTGGCGGCGGAAGGGGCTTGAGCCCGTGTACGTGGATGTGCCCGACGTGATTGAGCGGCGCGCCCGGTATCTCCTGGCCGAACTCCCGGCCAAGGTGCCTGGCCACATTCGGCTGGCGGACAGCCGCGCGCTCGCTCCGGAGGATTTTGCGATGCGCTTTCGGTACGTCATCACCTCGCCGCCCTATTTCGACATGAAGACGTACGTCTCGGACCACTGGCTTCGCAACTCGGCGGTCCGCACCACGTCGACTACGCGTCGGATCCGCAACTCGGCCGCTCCTCGCTGCCCGCGTCCATCGAGGTCCTGCGCGCGAGCCTCCGCGGCACGCCGTGGAAGGAGTGCCGCCTGTCCGATGCCGGCAGCGCATCCAACGGGCGAAAACAGGCGGATCAGTTCCAGTTCGTCCGCAGCCGCGCCGCGCTGGAGGTCGACCTGTACGCTTCTCTCGAGGAGGCCTAGGCGATCTCGACGAAGTCGAACAACTGAAACAGGCGGTGCTTGCGCGAACCCATGGCGACGCGCGCCAACATGGTGCAGGTCGTGCAGATACTGCACGATCCGTCGAGCGCGTTCTTGGACATGCTCTTGCACGCGCTTCACAAGGGCAAGCTGTGCATCGTCGACGTGTCACAGGTCCGCGGCTCGCAGGCCCTGGTGCTGTCCGGAATCGTCCTGCAGCGCATCTTCGAGCACAACCAGCGGCACTTCACCGAGAAAGATGCCAAGACCATCCCACCATCGCGGTGGTCGAAGAAGCCCAGTCCGTCCTCGGCGCGTCGTCGTACACGTCGGGTGAAGGGCCGTACATCGCCTGGGTGAAGAAAGTACGATCTCGGCGCAATTTTCATCACCCAGCAGCCAGGGAGCATCTCCAACGAGATCCTCAGCCAGGGGGACCCGATTCCAATCCGCGTCCTATCCTTCGAACAATTGCACCAAGTCACCGATCCGACCTATGACCGCGAGCCCTTGTCCACGTTTGCGGACCGACTTCGGCAGATGGCCGCGAGGCAGCGGCGCGCGACACGCTATCCCGAATCCGTGGACGACCAGGCGAGTCAAGCCAGGGAGGCGGAAGAGAGCGGGTACGAGTCGAGGAGAGGCGAAGATCTGCAAGAGGCTCTGCTCCGGAACGTGTGCGCTGAGCTGGAAAGTGACGAAGCGTTCATGAACCGGATGCGGAGCACCGGAGATACGTGGATCAACGTGAGGAACCGCATTGAACAGCTGCTTCCGGATCTCGTGGTGAATACAGCGGAACGGGCGCATCAACTGGTATCGAGTGCGATGAACGAATTGTTTGGCAAGAACGGCTGGAAAACCGAAAGCCGACCGCAGAAGAAAAATCCTGAGCGAAGCGTGACATGGATTGTCCTCGTCGAGCCAGGGGACGAATAGGGGCGCTTCGGGCGAGACGCGGCCCTCGCGTCGCGCAGTCGCCGCGGGTCCCGTGCCGGATTGCATGGCGGACGTTAATCGCTTTTGTCCCGGCCGTCCGCCGGCGCGGGCTTGCGCTTCGCCGCTTTGCTTTCTTTCGCGTCCTCTTCCTTTTGCTCAGTTCCGCTCCGTGAACCGGAGGTGCCCGCTTCGTAAGCCTGCTCGCGTTCGCGAAGGAGCGCGGCGATGACCTCGAGCAATCTCGCCGGGTGTGCCAGCGCATCGGCTTCTGCCAGGCGCCGCGCCATCTCGAGGTAGGGGGTCGACGGGCTCGAGGGTGCCTGGTTCGTCTCCTGAACAGCGCCTGTGGCCGCTTCGTCTTCCACCAACGAGTCGACGGGAACCCCGTACACGCGCGCGATGCGCGCCACGATGTGAAACGAAGGGTTGCGGCGCGTGCCATTCTCAATGGCGCTCAAGTGACTCACCGAAAGCCCGGCGGCGGACGCGACCTGGGCCAACGTCAACCCGCGTTCTTCGCGCAGGCGGCGAAGGCGCTGTCCAAGGCTCATGGGCCTAGCTCCCTTCCGCGGCGTCTACAAATGTGTGACCTTTACACAAAGGTAGACAAAACGGAACAAGAGATCAATCACCTGAGGTGCGAGAAATTGGACAGGTGGACGACGTAGAGGCGCACGGGCTCGCCCGCGGCGAACGCGCGCCGCTTCAGGTATTCCCGCCAAGGTCCCGCGCTCTCCGGGTGTTCGTACACCTCGGCGCCCGGAAAGACTTTGACGAAGGCGCGGCGCGCGCGCGCGTTGTGCACGGGGATGCACGCCGTCAGCCACGCGGCGCCGAGGCGCACGGCCGCTTGCGCGGACCAGATCTTGAGCGCGTCGTTCGCGCCGCGGCCGCGGTGCGCGGGCGCGACGAAGGTGCCGACCTCCATAGCGCGGCCGAGCTGCGGCTCGTCCAGGGCGAGCGTCACCGCCGCAAATCCCACCGGCTCGCCGCCATGGTCCGCCACGGCCACTTGCGCATCCCCGAGCCACGCCCCCACCTGCCAAGTCTGTACGAGATGTTCCCACGCGCGGCGCGCACGGGCCTCTTGGGGCCAGCCGGGATCCTCCGCGAAGCGCAGGTACAGGTCTTCAAGCGCGCTCCAGTCGTTCACGCGAAGGCGATAGGGACGGTGAGGCATCTCGATCCCCTTCTTCTATCGAAAAATCCCACTACCGCCCAGACACAAATTCTGATATGATTTTCTCAATCGTAGAAATGTAACGGAGTGGTGCGCGTGGCGGAACTTGCCCAGCGCTTACGATACTACCGCAAACTGCGCGGCCTGTCAGTACGCGAACTCGCCGAACGGGCGGGGGTGAGCGTCAGCTACATCTATGCCATCGAGTCCGGCGCCCGCGGGAGCAACGCGGCCAAGCTCGGCCTCATTGCGGAGGCCCTCGGCGTCAGCCTGAGCGACTTGTGGGGCGATGCGCCGCGCCAACCGGCTTCGCCGTCTTCGGCGGACGACGCGCCGCCTTCGCCTGACGAAGCGTGACGGGTGCGCACATCCCTCCATCTGCGGTATGCTCGTGGCAAGAGATGGGCCGACTCAGGCCCGTGGGGGGGGATGGGTGAACCGTGGAGACCGAAGCCGAACGCGGCTACCAGGATGCCATCCGGCACGTGACGAGGGCGCTCGAGCACCGGCGGCACAAGCTCGAGGAGGCCAATCCCGACGCGTTCGAGGGCGGCGCGGAGGAGCGGCGCGCGCGCGTGGACGAGATCGATCATCTGCTCGAGGTCATTCGGACGCTGAAGCGGTGAGTGGCGCGGCGGGCGAGTGTCCGGAGGCGCCGTGGTGGCGCGCCGCGCATGCCCACACCGCCGCCTCAGGGACTGCGCGCCGCGCGGTCATATCAGGCGTCCGCCGTGGGTTCGTCGGGGCGTGCATACGGGGACGCTGCCCGATGCTCTTCGAAGAACGGCGCCAGGCGCGTCAGGTCCGGTTCTTGAAGTGTCTCTTCGATGAGCGGAAAGATCACCTGCTCCTCGAGCTGGACGTGCGCCCGGAGTGCCGTCCCTAATTCGACGAGCACCAACGCGTCGCCGTCTTCGAGCGCGCGGCTCACCAGGCTCCGGATCTTGACGTGATCGAGCAGCATCTGCGCGATCTCGTCGCGATCGACGGAACCGTATTTGGCGTACGCGGGGAGCAGGATCTCCTCCTCCTCGCGGAAATGGTCCTGGCCTCCTCGTTCCCAAAATTGGCGCAATTCCTCCACAAGCGCCTCCGTGGGCTGCTCCTGGCGGGTGAGGTGCATGGCGACCACCAGCGCGTAGTGGTGATGGCGAGACAGCGGCTGCAGCGCCTCGTGGCGGCGTTTCCCCATGTTTCGTCCTCCCTTGTCGGGCTCGCGGGCCCCATCATTCCGACATCTCGTTCATCGAATAGGGATCCGTCACGCCCGCATACTGCACCATGACGTCCATGCCGGCTGCGGCGTGTTCGAGATCGTGACAATGGAACATCCAAAGGCCTGGGTTGTCGGCGCGAAACGCGATGTCGTACGACTCGCCCGGAAAGACGTCGAGCGTGTCGAGGAAGATGGGGCTTCCCTTGACCGGCCGCCCGTCGCGGGTCAACACCTGAAAGTCGTGGCCGTGCAGGTGCATGGGGTGAATGTACGGGCTGTCGTTCACGATGTGCACCATCACGGCGTCGCCCTCGTGGACCACGATGGGCGGGATGTTCGGGAACACGCGGCCGTTGATGGCGTAGACCATGCCGTTCATGGACATGCCGACGGTGAGTTTCATATCGTAGCGGACCTGATACGCCTGATGCAGGCGGAAAACGGCCTCGCCGGGTAGCCTCCCGCGCCCGTAGTCGGTGAAGTCAAACCACGGCTCGCGCTCCAAGGTGGCCACGGGAACGGGTTGGAATGCGGACCACGCCCCCGGCTCGCCGATGTCCGCGCGAAGCTCCGCGCGAGCGGTGGCGTCGGGATCGGCCGAAACGAGGTAGGCGGCGCCGGACGCGGGCACGCGAAACTCGATGTCGTAACGCTCGGCGGCCCCAACCGGGAGCAGCACGCCCTTCAGCCAGCCGGGGTTGGCGATGTCGTGTCCGTCGAGCGCCACCACGCGAAACGGCGCGCCGACGATGGTCAAAAGGTGCGTCATGTTGCCGCTGTTCACGATGCGAAGCCGGACGAGATCGCCCGGTTTGGCGGGCAGGACGGTGTTTCCGTCCGCGTTCTGGTTCACCGTGAAGGCGCCGTACATGCCCGCCATTTCGTCGAGCGCCGCAACGTCGTCGGCGGTCGGCGAAAAGCCGTTCAGCTGAAGCGGCGGCCCCGGCAGGACGTGTTGTATCGAGTTCGATCCGCCCGCGGCGTTCCCTCCGGAGGACGCCATCATGCCCATGCCGCCCATCGGGCTCGCCCCATTCATCATGCCACCCATGCCACCCGCCGGGCTGAAGCCGCTTCGGCCGGACGATAGGCTTTCCATCATGGCTTGTGCCGTGGAGGCGCTCGGCCACTCGTGCAGGACCAATGTGTAGTCTCGCTGGGCCGGATACAGCGGCTGCTTGGGCAGGACGACGATGGCGCCGTACAGCCCGAGGCCCACCTCTTCGAAACTGTAGTCGTGCGAATGGTACCAGTAGGTCCCGGGTTCCTTCGCCACAAACGTGTACGTGTACGATCCGCCGGGCGCAATGGGATTCTGCGTGACACCCGGCACTCCGTCCTCGGCGCCTGGCACCGGGATGCCGTGCCAGTGCACCGTCAAAGGCGCCGACAGGTGGTTGTGCACCGTGACCTCCACCACGTCGCCTTGGTGCGCCACGAGCAGCGGGCCGGGCGCCGTGCCGTTGAAGGTCATCGCCCGCAGCGTCTTGCCGCCTATCGTCAGGGTCCGGTATTCGGCGGTCAAGGTGTAGCGATCGATCCGCGCGCCCTTTGGGACGTGCGGCTGAAGCGCGCTGACGGGCGTGTACGTCCCGTGCGGCCCCGGAACGCGGGCGAGCGGGGCGTCGTTACTCGCCGTGGCCGGCCGCAGTTCGCGAACCGCAAGCACGCCGCCGAGCGCCGCCACAAGCGCCGCAGCGCCGAGGGCCGCGCCGATTTTCACCGCGCGTCGCATGTCATCCCTCCTCTCAAGGGCCTGCCGTCCCATGCCGTCGTGCGCCATCATACGCCTGGGCTTGGCGCGAATCAACGCGCCCAAGCTGCGCGTGCGAGGTTCATGGCCTTGAGTTCGCCGATTTGTAAAGCTTCACGAACGCGGCCGCCTCGCGTGCTGCCCTCCGCCAGCTTGCCCGTGGGGCCCGGCGCGGAAGGTGCGCTCCCGCCCGCCGCGTGGTACCATGGACCCCATCAATCTCTCCTAGGGGAGGCGGACGAAGTGAAACGAGCAGTCTTCGCCGGTGTCCTGACTGCCGTGGCCCTGGCCTCCGTCGGCTGCGGTGCAACATCCCCATCGCCCTCGAGGCCCCAGGCGCCGCTCGCGACGTGGAACGCTTCGCAGCACCTCGTCAAGTGGGTGGTGGTGGCGGGCGATGGCGGGGCCAATGGCGGAATGAACTTCGACGGATATGCGAATGGCGCGATGACGCTCGTGGTCCCTTTGGGCTGGCGGGTGGAAATCGCCTTTCGCAACGCGAGTTTTACGCCGCACAGCGCCATGGTCGTACCTTTCGCCGATCACGACCGCCCGAGCTTCGACGCAAGCCTCGTCGCATTTCCCGGCGCGTCGACGGCGAATCCCTCGCAAGGCAGTTCGAAGGGCGACGAGGAGACGGTGACCTTCACAGCTTCGCGCGCGGGGACCTATGCGCTTGTGTGCGCGGTGCCTGGGCACGCGCTCGCAGGCATGTGGGACAAGCTCGAGGTCTCCGCGCAAGCCAAGTCGCCGTCGCTAAGCACTGGCGGATCGTCCACGGGCGGATCGCCGTAAGCGTCGAATCTCGGCGGTACCGGGCCTCGGGGCCCGCGCCGATCCACCTTGCCGTCGACGAGTGAGGCGCCCGCTTGGCCGTCGAGGAGCGAGGCGATGTCAGCGCCTGGTCACGAAAGCGCCATTCTGCTACACTGACTTTGGTACGTCACAGCAGTAAAGGATGAAGCACATGGCGCTCGAGAGGCTCAACGAATCCGAGGTGCGCGAGTTGTTCCGCGCCATCCTGGCGCTTCAGAACGAGGACGAGTGCTACCGCTTTTTCGAGGACCTGTGCACGGTCGGCGAGGTGGAGTCGCTGGCCCAGCGCTTTGCCGTTGCGCGGATGCTGCGCGAGGGCGCCACGTATCACGCCATCGAGGAGGCGACGGGCGCGAGCACGGCGACCATCAGCCGCGTGAAGCGCTGCTTGAATTACGGAGCGGACGGGTATCGCATCATCTTGGACCGGCTGTACGGCAAGCCGTCCGAGAGCGGATCTGGAAAATCCTAAGGACTCCACTTGCATACGGACCGGACTTTGGTGCAAACTGGTCCTAGCGGGCGATGGGCTGCGGCAGACATCCGCGTAGGCGCGGAGTGTTTGTCGCAGTTTGTTCATTTGACAAGTGGACAAAGGTCTAGTAAGCTCTTTACGCGTGGATAAATTGTCTGTGTTATGACGATAATTTGAACATCAGAGACAATTCTGTGAATGCCGGAGTGCGTGGGAGATCCCGCCGCCCTCGTGCAGTGGCGGTCAGGGAAGGTACAACAAACCGGCGGACGCCGGGGAAGGACAAGGTGACGAGATCGTGAGTTTGTTGGAACAAGTACAGGAACTGGGTCAACTGCTGCACCGCTCGAACGAGCAGGTGGAATTTCAAGAAGTCGCGGAATTTTTGAGCCGCTTGATGCATTCCAACGTCTACATCGTCGGGCGGAAGGGCAAGATCCTCGGTTATGGCGTGGCGGAACACGAGCTGACCGAGGAGTGGCTGAACATCATGACGCGGGAACAGCGGTTCCCGGGCGACTTCAACAAACACCTGTTGCGCATCGAGCAGACGATTGCCAATCTGACGGATGAGCAGAAGAAACCTCTCTACGTGTTCTCTCCGGAGGAGAACGAGTCGTTCCGCTCCAAGCACCTGATGATCACGCCCATCATCGGCGCGCGCGAACGCCAGGGCACGCTTTTGTTTGCGCGGTCCCAGCGGCCGTTCAACGAGGACGACCAGATCCTTGCGGAGTACGCGGCGACGGTCGTGGCCCTCGAAATCGTGCACTCCCGGCAGCAGCAGAAGGAAGAGGAGAGCCGGCAGCGCGCGCTCGCGCATCTGGCGGTGGAATCGCTCAGCTTCTCCGAGCTGCAGGCGGCCAAGTACCTGCTGGACGCCGTCCGCAACTCGCCGGAGGGCATTGTCGTGAGCAGCCAAATTGCGGATCAGCACGGCGTGACGCGTTCCGTGATTGTCAACAGCATCCGCAAGCTGGAGAGCGCGGGCACCATCGAAAGCCGCTCGCTCGGCATGAAGGGCACGCACCTCCGCATCCTGAATCCTTACGTGGAAGAGGAGATCAACCGCCAATTCGAGCGATGAGGCGGATGAGATGAGGCGGCCGAGTCCCGCGACGGGATCGGCCGCCTCCTTGCGTGGTGGGTCAGTGTCCGCCCATGGCCGCCGGAAGCTGGTGGTAGTAATACGTCAGCGTCCGCAGGCCCTTGTCGAAGTTGTCGAGCGAGAAGTGCTCGTTTGGCGCGTGGAAGTTCTCGTCGCTCAGGCTGAAGCCCATCATGACGATGGGGATGTGCAAAAGCGTCGAGAAGGTCTCCACCACCGGGATGGAGCCGCCCATGCGCGTGAACACCGCCTTTTGGCCGTACGCGTGCTCATAGGCCTGCGCGGCGAGCTGAAGCGCCGGGTGGTCATACGGTGCGACGTACGGCTTGCCGCCGTCCTGGCGCACAAACGTGACGCGAGCCCCCTTTGGCGCGTGTGTTTGCACGTGCCGTTCGACGAGATCGAGGATCTCCTGGGGATCCTGATCCGGCACGAGCCGACACGTGATCTTCACGTGCGCCTCGCAGGGGATGACGGTTTTCGTCCCCTCTCCTTGGAAGCCGCCCCAGATACCGTTCACCTCGAGCGTCGGCCGCGCGCACATCCGCTCGAGCGCGGTGTACCCGGGTTCTCCCCAGAGATCCGCGAGACCGAGCGAGCGCTTGAGCTCGTCCTCGTCGTGCCCGAGCTTGGCGAACTCCTCGCGCTCCGCTTCGGTGAGCGGGCGGACGCGATCGTAAAAGCCCTCGACGGCCACGCTGCCGTCCGGCCGGTGGAAGCTCGCGACGAGTTCAGCCACGGCCCGGGCCGCGTTCGGCACGGCGCCGCCGTAGAGGCCGGAGTGGAGGTCCGAGGTGGCCGTGCGGACGTCGATCTGCGCCGCGGCGAGGCCGCGCAGGCCGTACACGACGGCGGGCTGATTGGGCCCCACCAGGGTGGTGTCGGAGATGAGGACCAGATCCGCCTGGAACTTGTCCCGCGTCCGCTCGAGGAAACTGTGCAGGTGAGCGGATCCGATTTCCTCTTCGCCTTCGATGCAGAACTTCACGTTCACGGGCAGGCGGCCGTGCACCTTCAGCATGGCGGTGAGGACCGCGATGTGCAGAAACGTGGGGCCCTTGTCGTCGCTCGCGCCGCGCGCGTACAGCTTGTTGCCGCGCACGGTGGGCGAAAACGGCGGCGACTCCCAGAGCTCGAGGGGATCGACGGGTTGCACGTCGTAGTGGCCGTAGACGAGCACGGTCGGTTTGCCGTCCGCATGCAGCCAGTCGCCGTACACCAGCGGGTGGCCGTCCGTCTCCATGAGTTCCACGTGCTCGAATCCGGCCGATCGCAGCTTTTCAGCGATCCACTCTGCGGCGCGCCTGACGTCGCCGCGATGTTCGCTCAAGGCGCTCACGCTCGGGATGGATAGGAGCTCCTTCAGCTCCTCGAGCAGCGCGTCGCGCGCCTGCGCCAGGTAGGTCTCGACCTCGCGAATGGCCTCCAACGTGTCACGACTCCTCTCTCGATCCTGAGTTCCAGTTCGAGCATAGCGTAATTTGCGGGCGATGGGAACAACATGGGAGGAGGGCGGGTCGGGGGATTGCGCAATTCCCATTATCCCTTAATGTATACTTAGTTTTTTGCGATCCGCCACAGGTGTATACTGACTTTCGAAGCGCGAGAGCCGCTGGCGAGGGGAGACGAGATCGGCATGGACACCCAAGCAATCGCGAATCATCTGCTGCAGCAGAGCGTCTGCATGTTCAAGGGGCGCATCTGTCATCCAGAGCCGCGGGCCATTCGCGAGATCATCGAGTGGACGCGCGCGGCCATTCTCCCGAATTACTTCGACGCTGAAGGTGGCAAGCACCTTTCCCATACCCTGGATCGCCTGCGCGCTGAGCTCGCCGAGCAGGTGCACCGGGCGACGTACCAGTCTTGCCTGTCCTCCGGCACGGCCGACACGCAAAGGCGGGCGTGGGAGACGGCGGACGAGTACATCGAATACCTCTCGCAACTTCAGAGCCTCGTGTATGAGGACATCACCGAGACCGTGAATGGCGATCCGGCCGCGACGGGGTGCGACGAGGTCATCCTCACCTATCCCGGCATCTTCGCGCTCCTCGTCTACCGCGCGGCGAACGTGCTCTACCGCCACGGGGTACCGCTCCTGCCCCGCATGATGACGGAGTACGCGCACCGCGTGACCGGGGTGGATCTGCATCCTGGCGCCACCATCGGGCGGAGCATCATGATCGATCACGGCACAGGCATCGTCGTCGGCGAGACGGCCGTAGTGGGCAATCACGTGAAGATCTACCAGGGCGTCACGCTCGGCGCGTTGTACTTCCCGAAGGACGAGGAAGGCGAGTACCAGCGGCATGTGAAGCGCCACCCGACGGTAGAGGACTACGTCATTTTGTACGCCAACTGCACGGTGCTCGGCGGCGAAACGGTCATCGGGCATCACAGCGTGATTGGCTCAAACGCGTGGGTGACACAGTCCGTCCCGCCGTACAGCAAGGTCGTTTACGAGGCGGAGAGCGTCGTGCGCACGCGCAACGCCCGGTCCTGATGCGCGGCGCGTTTGCCAAATGTGTGGCACTCCGATTGGACATGTGTTACAGTTGAAGTACCCCTTTACCCCTATATTGGGCCACCCAGGTATGGGTGTGCCTTTTTTTGTGTGGCCATGTGGGGAGGTTGAGCCATGCCGTTTGTCGAACGGAGCGATGCCCGCCTGTACTACGAGGTCCGAGGGCAAGGATCGCCGCTTCTGCTCATCATGGGCGTCGGCGGAAACATCCGCTGGTGGGGCACGGGATTTTTGCGGCGACTGGCGGAGAAGCACACCGTTATCGCCTTCGACAACCGCGGCGCCGGCCAGTCGGAGGCAGATCCGAAGACCGGGTGGACCCTCGAGCAGATGGCGGACGACGCGCGCGCGGTGCTCGCTGCGGCGGGCGTCGAGCGCGCGCACGTGCTGGGCTACTCCATGGGTGGCATGATTGCGCAGGAGCTCGCGCTGCGCCATCCGGAGGCTGTTGCGAGCCTCGTGCTCGGCGCCACCTCGTGCGGCGGGCCGCAGATGATCCAGTCCGACGATATCAAGCGCGAGATGCGATCCCGCCCGGCCGAGTTGGCCGCGCGCGCGGCGTGGTACATGCGGCTCTTCTTTCCCGAGGCGTTTCGCGCGAAGAACGAGGCCTATCTGCACAGCGCCTTCCACCTGTTGCTGCGGGAGGACATGCCAGAGGCGGTGTACCAGGCGCAGCTCGACGCCGTGGATCGGTGGCAGGGGAGTTGGGACAGGCTCCCTCGTTTGTCGTGCCCTGCGCTCGTGATGCACGGGCTCGAGGACCGCGTCTTGCCCTATGTGAACGGCGAGCGCCTTGCGCATCGCCTGGCCGGCTCGAGGCTGAAGTTGTATGCGGGCTGCGGGCACGGGTTTGCCATGCAGGCGGGCGGCGCCGTCCTCCGCGACGTGCTCGCGTTTTTGGACACCGGTGGGGACGGCGCTTTGGGCGCGGGCTGAAGGGCGTTCAGGGTTCGCACGACTCGAGATCCTGCGGCAGCACGCGCGCGTGATTCCGGACGGGATCGCGCGCGGCGCAGGCCAAGGTGACGCGGCCGCGCTTCAACGCAAAGGGCATGGATCTCATCCTCCTTGCGAACGCGGCCCGTGAAACAAAAAGGGCGAGGAAAACAATCCCCGCCCGTCCCGCTCAGCGCGCCACCGACAGCGTGAGCTTCTTGCCGTTCACGTCCCACTCCTTCGTCAGGTCGGCGTCGGCGAGCGGCGCGTCGCTCCACTCGCGCACGAGCACGGTCTGGTCGATGCGCGCCCGGTTCCGCGCGATGACCTGGAGCAGCTCCGGATCTCCCTCCGCGTAAAACCGCACGTGGTGCGTGACGCCGTAGTCGACCTCCTTGCGCATCATCTGCATCTTCGAGATGACTTCGCGCACGTAGCCTTCCTCAACGAGCTCCGGCGTGAGCCGCGTCTCGAGGCCGACAAACAGCCGGTTGTCCACCGTGACCAGGCCCTCGAACTTCGCCTCGTACCGGATTTCCGCGTGTTCCTGCGTGAGCGTCTCGCCCGCAAGCTCCACCGCGCCCGTCTCCCGGAAGGCGCGGATCTGCGTCTCGTCCGCGTTCTTCGCCGCCTCGTTCAACATCGGCGTCTTGCGGCCAAACGCCTTGCCCACCGCGTTCAGGTTCAGGTACAGCATGGGGCGCGCGATGTCGTCGAGATCAACGAAGCGAATCTCCTTCACGTTCAACTCGTCCTGAATCACGTCCGCGAACTTGGCGATCACGTCCTGCTGCGCCTTCGGCACGTAGAGCGCCGCGAGCGGCTGGCGCGTCTTGAGCTTGCTCTCGTTGCGCAGGTGCCGCCCCATCTCCACGATGCGCAGCACGAGCGCCATCTCGCGAATGAGCGCCTCGTCCACGAGCGCCGCGTCCGCCGCCGGGAAGTCGCACAGGTGCACGCTCTCGGGCACGTGTTTCGCGTCTCCGCCCAGGCGCACGACGTTCTGGTAGATGTCCTCGGCCAAAAACGGCGTGATGGGCGCCGTGAGGAGCGCCACGGTCTTCAGCGCCTCGAACAAGGTCAGGTACGCCGCCACCTTGTCTCGTCCCATGCCGTCCGCCCAGAAGCGATCGCGGTTGCGCCGCACGTACCAGGTGGACAGTTCGTCCACGAACGCCTGCAGGAGCCGCGCCGCCTGCGTGGCGTCGTAGCGCTCATACGCCTCGTCCACGCCCTGGATGGTCTGGTGCAGGCGCGCGATGAGCCAGCGATCCATGAGCGGCCGCTCGGCCACCGGCACCTGCTCGACCTGGTACGGGTTGAACCCGTCGATCCCGGCGTACAGCGCGTAGAACTGGTGGATGTTCTGCAACAGGTCGATGTACTTCGCCTTGGCCTCCGCCACCGCGCGGTGGTAGAACAGCTGCGAGTTCCACGGCTGCGTGTTCGACACGAAGTAAAACCGCACCGCGTCCGCGCCGTGCTTGTCGAACGCTTCGAACGGATCGATCACGTTCCCCTTCGACTTCGACATCTTCTTGCCCTGCTCGTCGAGCACGTGGCCGAGGACGAGCACGTTCTTGTACGGCGCCCTGCCCGTGACGGCCGTCGAGATGGCGAGCAGGCTGTAGAACCAGCCGCGCGTCTGATCGATGGCCTCGCAGACGAAGTCCGCCGGGTACAACCGCTCGAACAGGTCCTGGTTCTCGAACGGATAGTGGAGCTGCGCAAACGGCATGGAGCCGGAATCGAACCACACGTCAATCACTTCCGGCACGCGCACCATCGTGCCGCGCCCGCAGCGGCACGGCCAGGTGAGCTCGTCGATGTACGGCTTGTGCAGCTCCTTCGGCAGGCGCCCCGCCTTCTTCTCGAGCTCCGCCCTGGATCCGATGCACTCGATCTCGCCGCACGCGTCGCAGCGCCAGATGGGCAGCGGCGTGCCCCAGTAGCGCGATCTCGACAAGTTCCAGTCGATGACGTTCTCCAGGAAGTTGCCCATGCGCCCGTCGCGGATGTGCGGCGGGATCCAATTGACCGACTGCGAGTTGGCGATGAGCGCGTCCTTGAACTCCGTCGTGCGGATGAACCAGGAGTGAATCGCGTAGTAGATGAGCGGCGTGTCGCAGCGCCAGCAGTGCGGATAGCTGTGCTCGTGCTTGTGCTTCTCGTACACGAGGCCGCGGGCCGCGAGATCCTTGACGAGATCGACGTTCAGTTCCTCGTCCTTGACAAACCGGCCCTCGTAATCGGCGACGTCCTTGGTGAAACGCCCGGATTCATCGACGAAGTTCACAAAGATGAGCCCCGCCGCCTGGCACGCCTTGTAGTCTTCCTCGCCGTGCGCGGGCGCCATGTGGACGATGCCCGTGCCGGATTCGTCCGTCACGTGCGGCGACGCGATGACGATGTGCTTCTTGCCCTCCTGCACCACGTACGGAAAGACGGGCGTGTACGCGCTGCCGACGAGATCGCGGCCGCGCTTCTGTGCGATGACGCGATCGCCCTCCTCGACAAACTGGCCTTGGAGGCCCTCCGCCACCCAGACGTTTTCGTCGGTCTTCGCCTTGTGGATGAGCACGTAGGTCAAATCCTCGTTCACGGCGAGGCCGACGTTCGACGGCAGCGTCCAAGGCGTCGTGGTCCAGGCCAGGAAGTAAGTCGGGCGGCCGTCCACGTCGTCCGCCGCGCGGAACTTGGCCGTAACGGACAGGTCTTTGACGTCCTTGTAGCCCTGCGCCACCTCGTGGCTCGAGAGCGTCGTTTCACAGTGCGGGCAATACGGGCTCACGCGGTGGCCTTCGACGAGCCATCCCTTGTCGTAGATGATCTTGAGCAGGTGCCACACGGACTCGATGTAGTCGTCGGTGAGCGTCATGTAGGGGTGGTCGAGATCGATCCAGTAGCCGAGCCGCTCGGTGAGCTCGCGCCAGACCTCCTCGTACTTGAACACGCTCTCCCGGCACGCCTGGACGAAGCGCTCGATGCCGAACGCCTGAATGTCCTTCTTGCCGTTCATGCCGAATTTCTTCTCAATTTCGATCTCGACGGGCAGACCGTGCGTATCCCATCCCGCCTTGCGCATGACGTGGTAGCCCTTCATGGTGCGGTAGCGGGGATACAGATCCTTGAACACGCGCGTGAGCACGTGGCCGGGGTGGGGCAGTCCGTTGGCCGTGGGCGGCCCCTCGTAGAACACCCATTCCGGTCGCCCCTCGCGCGCCTTCTCGCTCTTGTGGAAGATGTTCTCCTGCTTCCAGAATTCGAGCACGCGCTGTTCGCGCGACGTGGCCGGTTCCTTGGCATCGACCTTCCGCATCGCCATCTGCGTGGTTCACTCCTTGTGCGAACGATTCCAAGTGGTCATGCGCTTCGCCTACGCTTGGGGTGTGTCGGCGAAGATGCAACAAAAACACTCGTCCGGCGAGGACGAGTGTTTGGGCCGCCGCAACGTGGCGCGGCCGCGATCGTCCGTTTCCTATTTTCGACGTATAGTATACTGTGGAGTGCAGAGATTGTACAGGGAAGCGAGGGGACGAGAGGTGCAGGTGAGCGAGCGGGCGGCGCGGGCGCTCCTTCGCCTCGCGCGGGAGGAGCTTAGGCCGGGGGAGTTTGTGCGGATTGACCGCGCGTATCGGTGCGGGGGGCCGCGGTTTCAGGTGGTCATCGACGACCTGTCCACGCCGCTCGACTCCACGCTCCGCGTGAGCGGGCCGGACGGGGACGTCGAGGTGACGGTGGCGCAGGCGCTCGTCAAGTTGCTCGAGGGCATCGTGCTGGATTACAGTGAGGAAGGCTTCGTGTTCGGGGAAACGGCGCCGGTGGGCTGCTGAAGCTTTCGGGCCGGACAAGCCGGGCACGGGGACTGCTTCGCGACAAGGGCGTGTGGGCATGGCAAAAGCTGTGGTGATTTTGAGCGGAGGGCTCGACAGCGCGACGTGCATGGGCATCGCGCGCGCGGCGGGCTACGAGCTTTGTCCCATCACCTTTGACTACGGGCAACGGCATCGGATTGAGCTCGAGTCGGCGAAAAAGGTGGCGGCGTTCTACGGCGTCAAGGACCACCGCATCGTGTCCATTGACTTTCTGCGCCAAATCGGCGGCAGCGCGCTGACGGACGAGTCCATCGACGTGCCGACGGAGGGCGTTTCGCGCGAGATTCCGGTGACCTACGTGCCCGGGCGGAATCTTTTGTTTCTCGCCATCGCGGCGTCGTATGCGGAGGTCATCGGCGCGGAGGCCATCTACATCGGCGTGAACGCACTCGATTACAGCGGCTACCCCGACTGCCGGCCGGAGTTCATCGAGGGCGTGGAGCACGTGCTGAGAATCGGCACGAAGGCGGGCGTCGAGGGGCGGCCCATTCGCATCGAGACGCCGCTGTTGCATTGGACCAAGGGCGAGATCGTGCGCAGGGGGCTGGAGCTCGGCGTGCCGTACGAGCTCACCACGTCCTGCTACCAGGGCGGCGAGGTGGCGTGCGGCGAGTGCGACAGCTGCCGTCTGCGCCTGAAGGGGTTTGCGGAGGCGGGCGCGAAGGATCCCATCCCGTACCGCCCAGGCTTCAACGATTAGCCTTGGAACGCCTGGATGAGCCGCCACGCCCGCTCCAGCTGGCGGCGCTTGTCGGCATCCGCCGTCACGTACGACTGCAGAAACGGCATGGCGTCGGGATGCATGCGGACAAAGAGGATGAGCCGAGCCTCGTCCTTGGAGAGGACGAGCTGCGTCACGCCGGGCGCGTCGGCGGTTCGCTCGGTCGGGTTGGATGGCACCGGCTGCCGAACCCTGTCGCTTGGGTGGCGCTCGCTTTGCGCGGTCTTCGCCTGCTGAAGGGAGGCTTCAGCGGCCAGGTGCGGCGCAATCTGCGCCATCTCCACCCCGAGCGCTGCGGCGATTTGCGCGAGGGTCCGCTCGTCCGGCTGTCGCCGGTTGGTCTCGTACATGGCGATGGCGCTCGTCGAAAGGTGGGCGCGCTCCGCGAGCTTGGCCTGCGTGAGGCCTCGCTCTTTCCGCAGTTGGGCGATGCGCTCGCCGAGCGGGGGCACAGGCGAGGACGGCGTCATGCTTCCCCCTCCTCTCCGGGCGTGTTCACCATGTGCAGCGCGATGGCGCCGAGGCGCTCAAGCATCGCGTCGCGCGCAGCGGGCGGAATGCCGGCCTCCTCCATGGCCTCGGCCATGCATCGGAGCCAGTGTTTCGCGTGGCGGACGGTGATAGGGAATCGCAGGTGCCGAGCCCGAAGCATGGGGTGACCCCGGCGTTCGGTGTAGAGCCTCGGGCCGCCGAACAGCTGCGTCAAAAACCAGTACTGTCGCGCTTTGACCTCGTCAAACGTCGGCGGAAACAGCGGGCGCAGGAGTTCGTCCTGTGCGACGCGATCGTAAAAGGCCTCGACGAGCTTGCGAAACGTGCTCGCGCCGCCGACGGCCTCGTAAAGGGTTGTGGCTGCCACAAAGGTCCCCCCTCCTCTCCCGAACAGTATACCGAAAGCGAAGGGGTTGCGCACCGAACCCGCCTGTGGCAAGACCTCGCTCCCAAGCTTTTTCCACGACTTCTTCCGGCGGTATAATAGACCCGTACAGCAAGGAGGGACGGCGCGTGAACCCGTATGATCATGCGCACGCCCTGGCGCGGGCCATTCGCGAGTGGGAGCCTTACCAGCGCGCGAAGCGAGCCAAAGAGGCTATCGAGCGGGACGAGGCGACGAAGCAGATGGTGCTCGACTTCTACCGGCGCCAATACCAGCTCGAGGTGAAGCGCATTCGCGGCGAAGAGCCTGCGCAGGAGGAATGGGAGCAGCTGCGCAAGTTGCTCGAGATCGTCCAGTTGAATCAGGACGCGCGGGCGTACCTGGAGGCGGATCTCGAACTGCAGCGGCTGTGGGTGGACGTCCAGCGTATCGTCTCGGAGCCGTTGGAAGACGTCCGCCTTGCGCCGCTCGACGAAATCATGAGGGAAGTGGGGCGAGAGTCGTGAAATTGACGTACCATGGCCAGTCCTGTTTCGTCATTGAAAGCGGGCAGCATCGCCTGGTCATCGATCCGTTCTTGAGCGGCAATCCGAACGCGGTGGCGAAGCCGGAGGACATCAAGGTCCAGTGGGTCATCCTCACGCACGGCCATTCCGATCACGTCCTCGACGCGGAGGCCATCGCGCGCAACAACAACGCGACCATCATTGCGGCGAACGAGTTGGCCGTCTACTACGCGAGCAAAGGGCTGAACGTCCATCCGATGGGCATCGGCGGCAAGCGCGACTTCCCGTTCGGCCGCGTCAAGGTCACGCTCGCGTTCCACGGCTCGGGCGTGGAGACGGAGAACGGCCTGGTGTACGTCGGCCCGCCGGTTGGGTTCCTGTTGACGCTCGAGGGCAAGACCATCTATCACGCGGGAGACACGGGGCTGTTTGGCGACATGAAGATCCTCGGCGAGCTGAACACCATCGATCTTGCGCTCCTCCCCATCGGCGACAACTTCACCATGGGCCCGGACGATGCGCTCATCGCCGCGGAGTGGCTCAAGGCGAAAAAGGTCATTCCGATGCACTACAACACGTTCCCGCTCATCGCCCAGGACGGCGCGAAGTTCGTCGCGGACTGCAAGGCCCGCGGCATCGACGCGCTGGAGCTCAAAATTGGCGAGACGTTCGAGCTGTGATCCGTGAACATGGACGGCAGGTTCCGCGAAAGCGGCGCCTGCCGTTTTTCACGTGGTCTCCTCAGCATGCAAAGCTGGCGCCGGTCCTGGAGCTGAACGCGAACCCGAAGCCCAATTCGCCCACTAACCCGGCCCCGTATCCCGTGTTCGTGTAGACCGACGCCCACTGGGTCACCTGGTGGGAGGGAGCCGGGCATCTCGCCTGGGCCGCGCTCACCTGAAAAGACGAGGCGCCGCCTCGGGCGCGCGGCCCGGACGGCGCCTGTTTGTCAGTGCGCGCGATCCGCCATTTTCACCATGATGCTCGCGATGGCGCGGCGCTCTTCGTTGTCCGCCACGTTCCACATTTCCTTCAGAAGCTGTTGCTCAGGGTTCTTGGGATCGACCTTGCTCGCCAAAAACTCGCCAACCTTTGTGGCGATGTTTGCGAGCTGATCTTGACTCAGACCCACTTCCTTGGCGCGATCGACGTGTTCCCCGAGGAATTGCTTCCAGTTCTCAAAGGTCTCCATGACGCCCATGGTTCATCCTCCTTCATCTGCGGTGGTCTCGTGCTCAATGTTCCCCGATGCCCGGAGGGTCATGCGGCCTGGCGCCGCGCATGTTTGGAAAGGCCGGCGCATATATGTCGGACAGGCAAAGGAGGAGGACGGTATGCGGAGAAAAGTGGGCGTGCCGAGACAGGTGCGGATGTACTCGGCCATTTACGGGCTTGCGGCGCTCGCGCTGGCGGCGTACGGCGTGCCGCGCCTGCCGAAGCTGGAGCACGGCCTCGCGGGCACGTTCTCGGCCCTCTGGCTGCTTCTGCTGGCGCTGTACATCGGGGCAAATCTGTACTTTTGGCTCGGGGCGGATCGCGAGCGGGCTCGGCAATTGGAAGAAGAAGCGTATCAGAGCGCGGCGCGGGAAGAGCGGCCGGGGCGCATCCGGCTGCGCGCGCGGGGATGAAGGACTGCGGTGGGCCTTCTTGCCGGGTGTCCGCATGCGCCAACGGGAGGTGGGCAGGCGGCTCGTCACGACCGCCTGCTTGTCCACGCCACCAGGCCGATGGCCAGCACGAGGCACGCCAGAATGGTCACAATCGGGTCCAGGTTGCCGTGCAAAGGATCCGTCACGGGGTTTCCTCCTCGTCATCCAGTCGTTCGAGCGACGTGCCGCGCGCGTGCACGTCGTCCTGTTGTCCGGAAAGCGAGCGGCCCAGGCGAATGGCGCTCGGCCCGAACTTGGCCCGCACTTCGTCGATGGCGCGCTCGAGCTTCTCCAGCCGCGCGTCCCTCGGCTCAGCCGTGATAGGCGCCGCGTCCCACAGGTGGAGCTGAACCCCCTGTCCGTCGCGCGGCACCAAGCCCTCCACCGACACCCCAACCAGCCGTACCGGCTCCGACGGCCAAATCCGTTGAAACAGTGCCCTCGCGGCCTGAAAAAGTTCACCCGTGTGGCGCACGTAGGTCGGCAGGGTATCCTGATGGCGCGACGTGCGCATGTGGCGATCCCGCAGGGTCACGGCGACCACCCGGCCCATCAGGCTGTAGTGGCGCATGCGCGACGCGACGCGATCGCACAAATCCATCACGACGCCTTCCACCTCGGCGAAGGTCCGCGCGTCTTTGGCCAGCGTCATGGAGTGGCCGACGCTCTTCGGCGGTTGAGGCTGCGTCTCGAGCGGGCGCGGGTCGATGCCGTTGGCGCGCGCCTTCAGCTCGGCGGCCCGCGGCCCGAGCGCGCGGGCGAGGATGTCGAGCGACTGCACGGCGAGATCGCCGATGGTGACGATGCCGAGGCGCCGGAGCCGCTTGGCGGTGCTCGGGCCGACGCCGTGCATATGCTCGATGGCGAGCGGCCAGAGTAAGCTGCGAATGTTGTCCGCGCGAAGCTCCGTGATGCCCATCGGCTTTTTCATGTCGCTCGCCATCTTAGCCAAAAACTTGTTGGGTGCCACGCCGATGCTCGACGGTAGTCGGAGCGACTCGAGCAGGCGAGCCTGAATCGCGCGGGCCAGTTCAACCGGCCGGTCTCCGCCGGGCACGCGCGTGACGTCCGCGTAACACTCGTCGATGCTCGTGATCTCGACATCCGGCGTGAATTCGCGCACGATGGCGAACACCTTGCGCGCGTACGCGCGGTACAGGCAAAAGTCGGGCCGGACCAGGATGAGCTCCGGGCAGCGGGCCAGGGCCTGGTGGACAGGCATGGGCGGCTTGACGCCGCGGGCGCGGGCCTCGTAGCTCGCCGTGACCACAATGCCGTGGCGCGTGGCGGGATCGCCCGCGACGGCGATGGGTTTGCCTGCGTAGCGAGCTGGCTCGCGGGCGGCGTGACACGAAGCGTAGAAGGCGTTCATGTCGATGTGCAGGATTTGCCGCTGCGAAATGCGAAATCACCTCTAGGCATCAGTGTACCGCAAGCGCGGGGGGTTCGCTTGTGAATTTCTCGAACGCTCTCCCACGCCCACGGCGAAATCTTCGGCTTACGCGCGGAGGGATGCGCTAAAATCCCTGGTGGGAACATTGAGGCGAGACGAGAGCGCCATGAAAAGGAGACTGTCTGTGCAGAGCAAGGAACAGCGCTTGATGCGCATTCGCGAGATCGTGAGCCAAAACGAGATTGAGACGCAGGAGGACTTGGTGCGCGCGCTCGAGGAGGCGGGATTTCCCGTCACGCAGGCCACCATCTCGCGCGATATCAAAGAGCTGCAGCTGGTGAAGGTGGTGGGTTCGAACGGCAAGTACAAGTATGCCCTGCCCACCGCGGTGAACAAGGTGTCGGTGGACGCGCTTCAACGGCGGCTGGCGGAGGTGTTCATCTCGCACGCGCGCGCTCAAAACCTCATCGTCATCAAAGTCGCACCCGGGAACGCGCACGCCATCGGCGCGCTGATGGACGCGCTGGATCCGCCCGGGCTCTTGGGCACCATCTGCGGAGACGACACGATGCTGCTCGTGTGCCAGGACGAAGAGGCCGCCATTCGCCTGCTCAACGAGACTTTGAACATCGGCTGAGGCTGGCGTTTCGCGTTTTCCGAGTTATACTATAGAAGTTGGTATATTTCTGCTGCGGCCCTCGCCGCGGCGCGTGAGGAGATTGGCCATGCCTTTGTACAATTCCATCCTCGATCTCGTCGGTCACACACCGGTCGTTCGCCTGAACCGCCTGCCGGATCCGAACGGCGCGAGCGTCTACGTGAAGCTCGAAGGCAAGAATCCGGCCGGCAGCGTGAAGGACAGGCCGGCCTTGAACATGATTTTGGAGGCGGAGCGCCAGGGCAAGCTCATTCCCGGCAAGAGCACGGTCATCGAGGCCACGTCAGGCAACACAGGCATCGGCCTCGCCATGGTCTGTGCCGCCAAAGGCTACCGGTGCATCATCACGATGCCTGAGAATGCCACCGAGGAGCGGGTCAAGCTGCTCAAGGCGTACGGGGCGGAGGTGCACCTGACGCCGGAGTCCAAGCGGATGAAGGGCGCCATTGAGCTCGCCGAGGAACTCGCTCGGCGCATCCCGCACAGCTTCATTCCGGCCCAGTTTGACAATCCCGCCAATCCAGATGCCCACCGCAAGTCGACGGCGCTCGAGATCCTCGAGGACTTCGAGGGCAAGCTCGACGCGCTCGTGTTGACCGCGGGCACGGGCGGCACCGTGACGGGCACGGGCGAGGTGCTGAAACAGCGCATCCCCGGCATCAAGATCTACGTCGTCGAACCGAAGGGCTCGCCCGTTCTTTCGGGCGGTCAGCCGGGTCCGCACAAGATCCCCGGCACCGGGCCAGGATTTGTCCCGAGCATCCTGAACCGCGAGGCGTTCGACGAGATCCTGCTCATTGACGATCACGACGCCCAGATGATGGCGCGCCGGGTTGCTGCGGAAGAAGGCATTCTGCTCGGAGCGTCCGGGGCGGCGTCGGTCTTTCACGGCCTGCGCATCGCGGCCTCGCTGCCGAAGGAGGCACGCGTGCTCTGCATGGCGCCAGATACCGGTGAGCGGTATCTCTCGTCCGATTTGTACCAGAGCTGACGCGCATTGCATAGCCATTCCCGCGCGGGCGCTGCAAAGATAGGTCTCAAGACTCATGTGTCAAACGATCCGACCGGATATACTGACGGTGTGGTGTAGTTGACCTTGTTCTACACTGTACCTATCCCTGACTGCCCGGTCTTCGGGAAACCCCGTCTCACGCGCGAGGCGGGGGTTTTTGTTTCTTTGAGGATGGCGTGACATCACGAGGAAACTCGCGGTGACATACCCCCTTCGGGGTGTCCATCGCAGGGACGAGCGAGGATACCATGCGAAGGCGCCGCATGCGCGGCGCCCGTGGCCTAGTCCGACAGACCAGCTTGAAGCGTGCTCGTCATCTTGGCCAAAATCTTGGTGGCGTTCTTGATATCCGACACCTTCTGCTGCTCCAGTTGCGTCATGTCGAGCAGCGCGGCGAGCAGCTCGCCGTTATTCCCATTGGCGTGGGCCTGCTGAAGGACTCGGAAGTCGGCAGACACCTCCGCCTGCGTGTACAGCGCATCCTGCAAATACGACACGACGGCCGTCGAATCGGGCGTCTGATGGGTGAGAACGTCGAGATCGCCCACCTGGACGAACCACTGCAGCGCGTTGATGTACGCGTTGAATGCCGTCTGCAGCTGCATCTGCGCCTGCTTGTCGCTCTGCGTGGCCTGCTTGTAGGCCTGGAGAGCCTGCTGGAGCGCGTCGTCAATGGCCGCAGGCGATGTGGGCAGGGACTGGGTGGGTAACGGCGGATGGGCAATATGCGTCGGATGGATGGCCTCGTACGGCGCAATCGCCTGCTCAAACTGCGTGATGATCTGGTGGATGTTCGGCCGCGCCCCACCGCCCGTGCCGTTGCCCGCGGTGTTGGCCACCACGGCCAAGAGCACGGCGTTCGGGGTGGTGCCCGCTTCCGCTGCCGGCACTGCGCACAGGGACATGAGGCTCGCAGCGGATGCCGCGATGGCAAGGAAAAGACCCCGAGTCACAGCACTCACCTCGATGATGGGTTACCACATTCATTCGTCACGTCGAGGCGAAACTGTGGGGGTCCCTCGTGTGCTCCGTCACTTTCCGGCGGACTGTCGCAGCCGTTCCACGCCGTAGGCCGTGAGAAACGCAGCCGCCGTGATGGCGAGGTGCTGCGAGAAGTGGGCCACCGGCAGCGCGTCGTCGATCACGCCCGGCAAATACGTCGCCGCCAGCGCGGCCGCGCCGACGTACGCGATGCCGGCGTACAACCAGGGCGAAACCTTCACGACTTCGCCACCTCCTCGGCTTCGGATGTTCCGTACTCGCGCTCCTCGGGCAGCCGGCTGAGCGCGCTGTGCGCCGCATAGCGCGCGGCTTCGAAGCCTAACAAGCCGCCCGACACGAGAAAGAGGATGTGCGCCAAGGCGTGATGAAGGATGGACGCGTCAGCCCACGCGTCGACGCTCGGCCACACCCCCACCGCCCATGCTGCGAGGGCCGCGACGACGGTCAACGGGATCTTCAAAGGCCATCGACCTCCCTGCGAGTGTCTGGAGACTAAACTTCCTTACAAGTTTGCTCGCAGAGATGAAAAGTTAAACCTGATGGCCGCATCACGGCGCGCTTTGGCGAAATCGGCCAATGACCTCGGTCGTATCGAGGATGGTGATGAACGCATCGGGATCGAGCGATTGGACGATTTCCTTGAGATCCGCAATTTCAAGGTGCGTCATGGCGCAGAGCAGCACGCCGCGCTCCCGCTGCGTGTAGGCGCCGTACGCGCGCATGACGGTGGAACCCCGCACGAGCCGCTGGCCAATCGCGCTCGCGACTTCGCTCGGCTTCGAGGTCACGATGAGCGCCGTCTTCCGCTGCTGAAAGTGCATGAGGCCCGAGACGACGCGGGAGGCGGCGTACATGCTGACGAGGGTGTACAACCCCGCGGGCACGCCGAACACCAGCATGGACAACAGGACGATGGCGGCGTTCATCACGAAGCTCACGGAGCCGATGTTGCGCCCCGTCAGCCGGTGCACAACGAGGCTCACGATGTCGGTGCCGCCCATGGACCCGCCGACGCGGATGACGAGCCCCGACGACAGCCCCGTCAGCACGCCGCCATACAGGCCCATGAGCAGCGGGTCGGTCGGTGTGGAAAAATGAAGGCGGACAAAGTCCGCGAGCGCGGAGAAGCCGAGGATGGCAATGCCGGTCTGAAAGATGAATCGGCGCCCGAGGTATCGGTATCCGAGGACGAAGAGCGGGATGTTGAACACGAAGTACATGGTGCCCACGCCGAGCGCGGGGACGTAGTGGTGGAGGATCTGGGCCACGCCGGTCACGCCGCCGGCGAGGATGTGGGCAGGGGTGAGGAAGTTGTTGACCGCGACGGCGCCCACGAGATCCGAAAACAGGATGACTGCGATGCGCCAGGTCCAATCGAGCGCGGGGTGAGAGGCGCCGCGCATGCCCACCATGCGGCGCACATCGTCGTATACGCGCATGACTCACGTCTCCTCGTCGCACAGGGTTTGCCACCATTCTACACGGATTTCGGAGGCAATTGACGACAGGTCCGTGAAAGCTATGATCAAGCTAGATGCTAAGCCGCGAGGGACCGCCAAGCGGTCCGAGGAGGATCCGTGACGACTAAACATCAGCAAATCCTGGAGTACATCCGATCCCTGCCGGTTGGATCCCAGATCTCCGTCCGCAAAATTGCGCGGGTCTTGAACGTGTCCGAGGGGACGGCGTACCGCGCCATCAAAGAAGCTGAGGCGGAGGGCTTCGTGTCCACGCTGGACCGCATTGGCACGGTGCGCGTGGAAAAGAAGGAGAAGGAGCAAATTGAGCGCCTGACTTTCGCGGAAGTGGTGCGCATCGTGGAGGGCACGGTGCTCGGCGGGAAAGAGGGGCTGCACAAGACCCTCAGCCGCTTCGTCATCGGCGCCATGCGCACGGAGTCCATCAGCCGCTATCTGAGCCCCGGGTGTCTCATGATTGTGGGCAACCGGGAGCAGGTCCAGCGCATGTCGCTCAAGAGCGGCGCTGCGGTGCTCATCACGGGAGGCTTCACCGCCTCGCCGATGGTCGAGAAGCTCGCCAACGAGTATCAGCTGCCGCTCATCTCGTGCTCGTATGACACGTTCACGACGGCGTCGCTCATCAACCGCGCGCTGTACGACCGGCTGATCAAAAAGGACATCCTCTACGTGGAGGACGTGCTGCAAAATCAGCCGCTCGTGACCCTTCGGCCCAACGACACCGTGCGCAAGTACTACCACCTCGTCGAGGAGTCCGGCCACTCCCGCATGCCGGTCGTGGACGCGAACGGCCGGCTCGTCGGGATCATCAGCCCGCGCGACGTGGCGGATGCGGAGCTCGACGCCCCAGTCTCCCGCTACATGACGCGCAATCCGGTGTCCGTGACGCCGAAGACGACCATCGCGTCGGCCGCGCACCGAATGGCGTTTGAAGGCTTCGAGATCATGCCCGTGGTGAAGGACAAGGACGTGATCGGCGTGATCACGCGCCAGGACGTGATCCGGGCGCTGCAGATCATGAACCGGCAGCCGCAGGTCGGGGAGACCGTCGAAGACGTGGTGGTGCGGGACTTCAACGTCGTCCAGACGCCGGACGGCTCGGCTGTGCTGCGCGGCCAGGTCACGCCGCAGATGACCACGTCGGGCGGCACCATCGCGACGGGATCGCTCACGACCATCATTCAGGAGGCGGCGCGCGTCTGCCTGCGCAGAGCGCGGCACGTGGACATGTTGATTGAGAACATGACGCTGTACGTGCTTCGGCCCGTGCCGGTCGACACGACCATCGACGCGCGGGCGCGCGTGCTGAACGACGGGCGGCGATATGCCAAGGTGGAGGTCGAGATCGCGGACAAGAGCGACGTGTTCGCGAAGGCGCTCGTCACCGCGCAGTGGATCGAGAGGTGAACACGGTGGACTTTGTGCACCTGCACGTGCACTCCGCGTTTTCGTTTCGCGAGAGCCTGTTGCGCGTGGAGGACGTCGTTCGGGCCGCCAAGGCCTGCGAGATGTCGGCCGTGGCCATCACGGACACGAACGCGATGTATGGGGCCCTGAGCTTCTATCGGCTTGCGCGCGCGGAGGGACTGGCGCCCATTCTCGGTATGCAGGTGTCGCTCGCCGTCGGCGAAGAGGGGCCTGCGCCTGCGCGCGCGGCCGAGTCGCTCGACAGCGTGGTGGTGCTCGCGATGGGCATGGGAGGGTATCGCAAGCTCACCCGTCTCGCGACCACCGCGCGCTGGAAACGAGCGGTGCCGCACGTCACGCTGCGCGAGCTCGCCGAATGCTCGGATGGACTCGTGGTGCTCTGCGGCGGCCCGGAGTCGCGCCTGTTCGACTTTCTCGCTCGAGGCGAGATGGAAGCGGCCGAGCAAAGGCTCATGCAGATGACGAACGCCGTGCCCGTGGGCCAGTTGTTCGTCGAGGTGCAGGATCACGGCCTGCGGCGGGAGCGCGAGGGGCTGCCTTCGCTCATTCAGCTCGCCAAGCGTTACGACGTGCCGCTCGTGGCGACGAACGACGTCCGCTATCTGGCGCGCGAGGACGCGCCCTGGCATCGGGCGTACGCGCAGCTCGCGCAGGCCGATGCCCATGAGCGGTTTGGGACGGACGCCTTTCACTTTGCGACGAAGGATGAAATGGCGGATCGGTTCGCCAACTTGCCTGAGGCGCTGGCGCGATCGGCCGAAATTGCAGAGATGTGCGCGCTCGACCTGCCCCTGTACCAGGTGCGCATGCCGCGCTACCCCACGAAGGGCGGGCGCGACGCGGAAGAGGTGCTGCGCGAGGCCGCGCGCGCGGGCGCCGCGAGGCGATACCCCGCCATGACGCCCGAGGTGGAGGAGCGGCTCGAGCGCGAGCTCGACGTCATCTGCCGCATGGGGTACGCCGATTACTTCCTCGTCGTGGCGGACTTCATTCGGCACGCCCATCAACAGGGCATTTCCACAGGGCCTGGCCGGGGATCCGCGGCGGGCAGCCTCGTGGCGTACGCGCTTCGCATCACAGACGTGGACCCCATCCGGCACAAGCTCCTGTTCGAGCGGTTCCTGAATCCCGCGCGCGTGTCGCTTCCGGATATCGACACGGACTTCGAGTTCGAGCGGCGAGGCGAGGTCATCCGCTACGTGATCGAGAAGTACGGGCGCGATCGCGTCGCGCAAATCGGGACGTTCGGGACGCTCCAGGCGCGGGCGGCGCTGCGGGACGCGGGCCGCATGACGGGCGCCGATCCGGCGCTCGTGGATCGGCTCGCCAAGCTCGTGCCGGGCGTGGTGCACGCGTCGCTCGATCACGCGTATCAGGAGTCCAAGGCCTTCCGCGAGATCGTCGACAAGAGCCCGGACGCCGCGCGGCTGTTTGAGGCGGCCAAGCGGATTGAGGACCTGCCGCATCACACGTCCATTCACGCGGCGGGCGTCATCATCTCTCCCGAGCCCATCGCGGACTGGATCCCGCTCGATTTCGCCGCGGACGACACGCCGGTCACGGCCTATCCGATGGAGGACGTCGAGGCGCTGGGCTTTGTGAAGATGGACTTCCTCGGCCTCAAGACGCTGACGCTCATCGATCGCTGTCTTGACTCGATTCGAAGGCGCACGGGCGTCTCCATCGATTGGCGGCAGGTGGACGAGGGCGACAAGGCCACGTACGCCCTCTTGACCCGCGCCGACACGAACGGCGTGTTTCAGCTGGAATCGGCCGGCATGCGGCGCGTGCTGCGGGAGCTCCGCCCTACGAGCCTGGACGACGTGATCGCCGTCATCTCGCTGAACCGCCCAGGCCCGATGGAGAACATCCCCGTCTTTTGCGACGCGAAACATGGGCGGCGCCCGGTCACGTATCCGCATCCGGACCTCGCGCCCATTCTGGCGGACACGTATGGCGTCATTGTGTATCAGGAGCAGATCATGCAGATTGCGAGCCAGATGGCGGGGTTTTCGCTGGCCGAGGCGGATCTCTTGCGGCGGGCCGTGTCGAAGAAGAAGCGCGAGATTCTGGATGAGGAGCGCGCCCGCTTCGTCGACGGGTGCGTTCGGCGCGGCTACAGCGAGGAGACGGCGCGCGAGGTGTACGATCTCATCGTGCGCTTCGCGGACTATGGGTTCAATCGCTCACATGCGGCGGCGTACGCGGTGCTCGCCTTCCGAACGGCGTACCTGCGCGCGCACTTTTTGCCGGACTTTTTGGCGGCGCTCCTCACGCTCTCGATGGGGGCGCCGGAGAAGATCCGGCTGTACGAGCAGGACGCGAGGCGCCACGGCATCCAGGTCCGGCCTCCGTCCGTCCTGAGGAGCGAGCGGGGCTACACGGTGGAGGAGGACGGGAGCCTTCGCGCGGGCCTCGTCTCCGTTCGAAACGTCGGGGAGGCGGCGGTCGATCACATCCTGTCCCTGAGGGCCGAGAAGCCGTTTGCGTCGCTGGTCGACTTTCTCCGCCGCATCGAGCCCCGCATCGTCAACCGCAAGGCGCTCGACAGCCTCTTTGCGGCGGGGGCGCTCGACGACTTTTTTCCGGAGAACGCCTCGCGCGACGTGCGCCGCCAGATGTTCGAGGAGGCGCTTGTTCGCGCGGAGGAGAGCCGGCAGTGGGCCGCACTGGACCTGTTCGTCGAGGCGGAGCAAAAGAGCGCCGAGGCGAGCGGGAAAAGCCCCGTCCCTTCGGCGAAGCGCCTGTACATTCGGTACCGCAGCCGGGGCGGCGGGCAGGTGTTGCGCGAGATTCAACGATTGCTCGCGATGTCGCCCGGGGAGACGGAGGTCGCGCTGTACGACGCATCCACGGGGCGGGCGCGGCTGCTCGGCCCGCGCTATCGCGTGGAGGTGACGCAGGATTTGGTGGCCGCGCTCGAGGAGCGCGTGGGGCTCGGCAACGTCCGGCTGAAGTGACGCTCGCGCTTGCCCTGGTTTGTGCATGTGCCTGTCGGACAGACATGGTATAATGCGGGCAAGAGCGAACATGATGCTTGCTAGGAGCGTATGAGCCATGTGGACGGTCATCTACATCGCACCGACATCGCAGCAGGCGGAGCGAATTCGCCTGAGGATGACGGAAGAAGGCTTCCTAGTCAAGGTGAAGAAGGCGCGCGGCGCAAAAGAGCAATACGAGATCCTGATTCCAGAGAGCGAGCTCGACGAGGCGCAGGAGGTGCTCAGGGACATCCTGCACTCGTCGTTGTCGTGACGGCCCGCTTTTGGGGTGATCCGGGGTTAAAGAGGTGGGGTTGTGTTAAAAGATCTGTTCAACCGTCGGCGCCAATACGTCACGGTGGGGACGGGTGAAGAGGCGCCTGAGGCGCGGCCGGCGAGGCCTGCGGTGGAGCGAGACGTGCCCAAGGGCCTCGTGCAAAAGTGCGACGGATGCGGCGCGCTGCTCTTGGCGAAGGAGTTGCAGAAGCATCTGTACACGTGCCCGGAGTGCAACCACCATTTTCGCATCGGGGCGCGCACTCGCATCGAAATCACGGTGGACGAAGGGACCTTCCGCGAGATGGACGCGCGGCTCGCCTCGACGAATCCGCTCGGCTTTCCTCAGTATGAGGAGAAGCTGGAGGCCGCCATGCGCGCCACCGGCCTGCTCGAGGGCGTGGTGACCGGCGAGGCCGAGCTCGACGGCGTGCCGATTATCATTGGCGCGATGGATCCGGGCTTCATGATGGGCAGCATGGGTTCCGCGGTGGGCGAGCGCATCGCGCGGGCGATGGAGCGAGCCGCGGAGAGCAAGCGCCCGCTTGTTCTGTTCACGGCGTCCGGCGGCGCGCGGATGCAGGAGGGGATTCTGTCCCTCATGCAGATGGCCAAGACGAGCGTGGCGCTGACGCGCATGGTGGAGGCGCGGGTCCTGTTCATCTCGGTCATCACGCATCCCACCACGGGCGGCGTGAGCGCGAGCTTCGCGAGCCTCGGCGACGTGATCGTCGCGGAGCCGGGCGCGATGTTCGGATTTGCGGGCCGGCGCGTCGTGGAACAGACGATGAGGCAGAGCCTTCCTGACGATTTTCAGACGGCGGAGTTCAACTTAAAGCACGGCATGATCGACAAGGTTGTGCACCGAAAGCAGATGCGCCAGACGTTAGGGGCGCTGGTGCGCATTCACACCGCTCGGGGGTGGGCGCATGGCGAATGAGCTGGATTTCGAGCGGCCCATCGCCGAGCTGAAGGCGAAGATCGCCGAGCTCAAGTCGTTCATGGAAAAGAACGAAATTGACCTGCAAGGCGAGGTCGACAAGCTCGAGGAGCGCCTGAAGGAGCTGACCGAGTCGACGTACGCCAACCTGACGCCGTGGCAGCGCGTCCAACTCGCTCGCCAGATTGGGCGGCCCACCACGTTCGATTACATCCGTGGGCTCTGCGACGAGTTCGTGGAGTTGCACGGCGATCGCCATTTTGCGGATGATCTCACGATTGTCGGCGGCGTCGGGCTTATTGCGGGCCAACCCGTGACGGTCATCGGCCATCAGAAGGGGCGAGACACGAAGGAGAACATCCGCCGCAACTTCGGCATGGCGAATCCGGAGGGCTACCGGAAGGCGCTTCGGCTGATGAAGCAGGCCGAGAAGTTCGGCCGGCCCGTCATCTTCTTCATCGACACGCCGGGCGCCTACGCGGGCATGTCGGCCGAGGAGCGCGGGCAGAGCGTGGCCATCGCGGAGAACCTCCTCGCCATGGCTGGCCTGCGCGTGCCCACCTTGTCCATCGTCACGGGCGAGGGCGGCAGCGGCGGCGCGCTCGGGCTCGGGATCACGGACCGCATCTACATGCTCGACTACGCGTGGTACTGCGTCATTGCGCCGGAGTCCGCGGCCGCGATTCTGTGGAAGGACGCCAAGCTCGGGCCGAAGGCCGCCGAGGTCATGCGGCTCACGGCGAAGGATCTGCTCGATCTCGGCGTGATCGACCGCATCATCGAGGAGCCGATGGGCGGCGCGCAGAAGGACCCGGAGTGGATGGTGCGCAAGGTGCGGGAAGTCGTCGTGGAGGGGTTGCGCGAGCTTTTGTCCGTGCCTATTGATGAACTGCTCGAGGCGCGCTACCATAAGTATCGGCAAATGGGAATCTACGTCGAACGGCCGTGAAGCGGTGTCCGGCGCCGCCGGACTTTCCGCTTCTTCCTTTGTGTGCGCGCCTGCGCACCGGGCGAGGTCGAAAGTTTCGTGAAGAGAGGGTTAGGCATGCGAAAGACGAAGATTGTGGCCACCATCGGCCCAGCGAGCGAATCGCTCGACATGTTGACCAAGCTGATTGAGGCCGGTTTGGATGTCGCCCGACTCAATTTCTCCCACGGTACATACGAGGAGCACGCCGAGCGCATCCGGCGGATCCGCGAGGCGTCGGCCCGCGTGGGCAAGCACGTCGGCATCATGCTCGACATCAAGGGACCGAAAATTCGCACGGGCAAGATCCAAGGCGGCCAAGTGGAGCTCAGCGACGGGGACGAGATCGTCCTCACCATCGATCCGGTCGAATACGGCACGAAGGAGCGCGTGTGGGTCTCCTACGAGGGGCTCGTGGAAGACGTGTATCCCGGCGCGCCCATTCGCATTGACGACGGCCTCATTGGACTCGAGGTCATCCAGGTCAAGGGCCACAACATTCACTGCCGCGTGACCAACGGCGGCGTGCTGAAGGACAACAAGGGCATCAACGTCCCCGGCGTCACGCTTCGGATTCCGGGCGTGACGGAGAAGGACAAGGCGGATATCCGCTTTGGCATCGAGCACGGCGTGGACATGATCGCGGCATCGTTCGTGCGCAAGGCCGCGGACGTGCTCGAGGTCCGGCGCATCCTCGAGGAGCACAACTACCAGGCGGAGATCATCTCCAAGATCGAGACGCGCGAGGGGCTGGATCGTCTGGACGAGATCGCCCAGGTGTCGGACGGCATGATGGTGGCCCGGGGTGATCTCGGCGTGGAGATCCCGACAGAAGAGGTGCCGCTCGCGCAAAAACGGATCATCGCCATCTGCAACCGGTACGGCAAGCCGGTCATCACGGCGACGCAGATGCTCGATTCGATGCAGCGCAATCCGCGGCCCACGCGCGCGGAGGCGAGCGACGTGGCCAACGCCATCTTCGACGGCACGGACGCCATCATGCTCTCGGGCGAAACGGCGGCCGGGCGGTATCCGCTGGAGTCCGTGCGCACCATGGCGCAGATCGCCGAGCGCGCCGAAGCGGCCATCGCGCACGACGAAGTGTCGTACCGGCACCGGACGGAGGTCACCCACACCGTGTCCGACTCGCTCGCGCACGCCGTGCGCACGCTTGCGGCCGATCTCGACGTGGTCTCCATCATCACGGCCACAACCTCCGGCCACACCGCGCGCTGCGTGTCCAAGCACCGGCCCATGACGCCCATCATCGCTGTCACGCCGTTCGATCACGTCGCGCGGCGCCTGACCCTCTACTGGGGCGTGCTGCCCGTCGTCGTGTCAGACGTCGCGGGCACGACGGACGAGTTGCTCGCGAGCTCCGTCCAAGGTGCGCTCTCGACGGGCTACGTGCACAAGGGCGATCGCGTCATTATCATGGGCGGCATTCCCGCGGGCACAGCCGGCACGACGAACTTCATGAAGGTGCACACGGTCTGAGGCGCTTGTCGAGCAGGCTCGAGCGAGCAGCGCGGAATTCCTCGCTTTGAAGGGGAATTCCGCTTTCGTTTATGATGGAGAGCGAATGGCGCGCGGCGCACATCGAAGGGCGTCCCGGCCTGGGGCGCCATGTCGATTTGAACCGAATTTGAACAGTTGGGAGAATGATGTCCATGAAACGCGTGTTGTCGGGCGTTCAGCCATCCGGCACCCTGACCATCGGTAATTACCTGGGGGCGATTCGAAACTTCGTGAAGCTGCAGGGCGAGGCGGATTGCCTATTCTGCGTGGTGGACATGCATGCCATCACGGTGCCGCAGGATCCGGAGGCGCTTCGCCACAACACCCGCTCGGTGGCCGCCCTGTATTTGGCGTCGGGGATTGACCCGGCCAAGGCGACCGTGTTCGTGCAATCGCACGTTCCCCAGCACGCCGAACTCGGCTGGATCCTGCAGTGTTTCACCTACCACGGCGAGTTGGAGCGGATGACGCAGTTCAAGGACAAGTCCAGCCGCCACGAGGTGGTCACAGCGGGGCTGTTCACGTACCCCGTGCTCATGGCTGCGGACATTCTGCTCTACAACGCGCACCTCGTGCCGGTCGGCGAGGATCAGAAACAGCACCTGGAGCTCACGCGCGACGTCGCCGGCCGCTTCAATCGGCGCTTCGGCGACACGTTCGTCGTGCCGGAGCCCTACATCCCGGAGATTGGCGGGCGCATCATGAGCCTCGAAAACCCGGACAAGAAGATGAGCAAGAGCGACGAAAGCGCGAATGCGTACATCTCCATGCTGGATGAACCGGATGTCATTCGCAAGAAGATCGGCCGCGCGGTGACGGATTCGGAGCGCGAGGTCCGCTTTGATCCGGAGCGGAAACCTGCGGTGAGCAACCTGATGACGATTTACGCGCTCTGTGCCGACGTGACGCTCGAGGAGGTCGAGCGGAGGTTCGAAGGCCAGGGCTACGGGCCGTTCAAGAAGGAGTTGGCCGACGTCGTGATCGAGCGACTGGCGCCCATTCAGGCTCGCTACCGGGAGCTCATGGCATCGAGCGAGCTCGATGACGTGTTGCGCCGAGGGGCGGAACGGGCGCGCGAAATTGCCGCCACCACGCTCCGGGATGTGCAGCGAAAGATCGGCTTCTTGCAGATCTGAGCCGCACCGGGCCGCCCGCCGCGCGGGCGCAGGGAGGGATGCGACATGCGGCTGTTGGTGGTGGAGGACGAGGCGGCGCTCCGGCGAGAGCTGGTGCATCTGTTCCAGCAGCGGGGTTACACCGTGGACGCCGTGGACACGGTGTTCGCGGCGGTGGAACACGGGATGAGCGGCGCGTACGACTGCATCGTGCTCGATTACATGCTGCCCGATGGGGACGGCATTGAGGCGCTGACGCAGCTTCGCGAGGCGGGATGCACCACGCCCATCCTCATGCTCACGGTGAAGAATGATCCGAAAGACCGCGTGCTCGGGTTGAACAAGGGCGCGGACGACTACCTGGGCAAGCCGTTTCACCCCGACGAGCTCCTCGCCCGGGTGGGGGCGCTCGTCAGGCGCTCGCCGGCGCTCACCGACGATGAGGTGCTCGAGCACGGCCGGGCGAAGCTGCACACGCGTTCGCGCAGCCTCGAGTACGACGGGCGGACCCTGGAACTCACGAGCAAGGAGTTCGCCCTGATGGAGGCGCTCTTCCGCCATAAGCACCAGGTCATGACCCGGGATCAACTCATTGCCAAGGTCTGGGGGCCGGACGCGGAGGTTGCGGACAGCGCGCTTGACACCTACATTTACTTCCTGAGACGGAAGTGTTCGAACATCGGCTGGAAGAACGCCATCGTCACCATCCGCGGCCGGGGCTACGCGTTGCAGCCGGAGGGCGAGTGACCGATGTTCCGGCGCATGTACGTCACCGTGGCGAGCCTGCTCATCGTGAGCACGGGATTGTTGCTCGTCCTCGTCGGGCTCGCCGTGTACCACGAGTTGACGAACGACGTGGCCAGGGACGCCGAACAGGCCATGGCGGAGGCCGTGCCGGCCGTCGAGCGCGCGCTCACGGAGAGCGTGTATCGGGACGGCCTCGGCCCCCCGGTCCGGGACGATCTCGGCAACACCATCTTCTACTACGCCGTGGGCCCGGTGGCCGTCGCCCACTCGCCGCACGCGCCCGTCCCGTTTTCCGTTGTCCACGGCGAGGCGGTGCTGAAACATTTCGTCACCTTCACGTATGACAATCAGCCGTATCGGCTGTACACCGTCGTCGTGCCGGATCCCACCGTCGAGCCGGATTTGATTCAGACGTCGTTCGCCCGCACAGGCAAGGCGTTCGCCGCCCGGGAGACGCTCGCCACCGCCGCGCTGACGGTGGCGGTGCGCGACATCGCGAATGCGTCCGCCCTCACGCCGACGCGATCGACCGTGGTGCTCTACATGTACTGTCTCATCACGCAAGAGCGCTCCATGTTGACGCACACCCTCCACCTCATGGAGTTCATCGGCGGCGCCGGATTTCTGCTCGCCATCGCGGGCGATCTCGTCCTGGCTCGGCGGCTCGTCCAGCCCGCCTTTCAGACCTGGGCGGCGTACCAAGACGCGGTGCTGGAGCTCTCCCACGAGCTGCAGACGCCCATCGCCACCGCGAGCGCCATGCTCGCCAACCGCGACGTCCCCGAGGAGGCGGCCAACGAGATCCGGCGCGAGCTGGAGCGGGCGTCGAAGATGATCTCCGACATGCTCTACCTCTCGAAGCTGCGCTCGGGCCTGGTGGACGATCCGCCCGAACCCGTGGCGGTGTCGGATCTCACGCTTGAAATCGCCGAGCGGTATCGGCCCATCGCGCGCGCGGAGGGCATCGAACTGCGCGGTCAGGCTGAGGAGGGGCTCTACGTCCACACGAATCGGGGCGAGTGGGAGCGGCTGGTGAGCACGCTCTTCAAAAATGTGGTCGATCACGCCAAGCGCTCGTCGACCGCCGTCTGGTCGCTGTACCGGCAAGGCCAGTGGGTCGTCTTTGCGGTGGAAAACGACGTGGCGCCGGCGGATGGGGAGCGGTTCCGCGCGCCGGAGCGCGGCGTCGGCTTGCAGATTGTCGAGCGCCTGGTCCACCGCATGCGCGGGCGTCTGCGGATTCACGCGGACGAAGATCGATTTTTTGTCGAGCTCCACGTGCCGCTCTTGCGCCCTCACTGAGAGCGATTGCATGAGCGGCCCGGCGTGCTATATGATGGGTGAGGATGCACGGCGAGACAAGGGCGGGCGGCGGCGAGCTGCGCCGCTCCTTGTTGCGCACGGTCATCGAGAGAGAATGCATCGAGATTGGGAGGGCCTGCCATGCCGACGTTCGAGAAATATCAGCTGCCAACGGAGGGCGAACCCATCACGTTGGTGGGCGGGAAGTTGAACGTGCCAGATCACCCGATTATTCCGTTTATCGAAGGAGACGGCACAGGGTCGGACATCTGGCGCGCCGCGCAGCGGGTCTTCGATGCCGCCGTCGAGAAGGCCTACGGCGGAAAGCGCAAGATCGCCTGGTACGAGGTGTACGCGGGCGAAAAGGCCTACAACATGTTTGGCGAATGGCTGCCGCAGGACACGCTGACTGCGCTGTCGGAATATATCGTCAGCATCAAGGGGCCATTGACCACGCCGGTGGGAGGCGGCATCCGTTCGCTGAACGTGGCGGTTCGCCAGGAGCTGGACCTCTACGTCTGTCAGCGTCCCGTGCGCTATTTTCAGGGCGTTCCTTCGCCGGTGAAACATCCTGAACTCGTAGACATGGTGATCTTCCGCGAAAACTCGGAGGACATCTACGCCGGGATCGAGTGGCAAGAGGGCACGCCGGAAGTGAAAAAGGTCATCGAGTTTCTCCAAAAGGAGATGGGCGTCAAGAAAATCCGCTTCCCGGAGACGTCCGGCATCGGCGTGAAGCCCGTGTCGCGCGAGGGCACGGAGCGCTTGGTCCGGGCCGCGATTGAGTACGCCCTGCGCCACAACCGCAAGAGCGTCACGCTCGTCCACAAGGGCAACATCATGAAGTTCACCGAGGGCGCGTTCAAGAACTGGGGCTACGAGCTTGCCGAGCGCGAGTTCTCGGACAAAGTGTTCACCTGGGCGCAGTACGACCGCATCAAGGCCGAGAAGGGCCAGGAAGCTGCGGACGCCGCGCAGAAGGAAGCCGTCCAGGCTGGGAAGCTCATTGTGAAGGACGTCATCGCCGACGCCTTCCTGCAACAGATCCTGACGCGGCCCGCCGAGTACGACGTCATCGCGACGCTGAACCTCAACGGCGACTACATCTCGGACGCGCTCGCCGCGCAGGTCGGCGGCATTGGCATTGCGCCCGGCGCCAACATTAACTATGAAACGGGGCACGCGGTCTTCGAGGCGACGCACGGCACGGCGCCCAAGTACGCGGGGCTCGACAAGGTGAACCCGGGCTCGGTGATTCTCTCGGGCGTCATGATGTTCGAGTACATGGGCTGGCAGGAGGCTGCCGACCTCATCACCCGCGCGATGGAGAAGACCATTGCGCAGAAAATCGTGACGTACGATTTCGCCCGCCTGATGGAGGGCGCGACCGAGGTGAAGTGCTCCGAGTTCGGCGATCACATCATCAAAAATATGGGCTGAGGAGCGGTTCCCATGTTGGAGAGGAAGAAGATCTCGGTGATCGGCGCCGGATTCACGGGCGCCACCACGGCGCTTTTGTTGGCGGCGAAGGAGCTTGGAGACGTGGTGCTCCTGGACATCCCGTCTCTTGAAAATCCCACGAAGGGCAAGGCGCTCGACATGCTCGAGGCCATGCCTGTCCTCGGCAGCGACGCGCGCGTGGTGGGGACGTCGAATTACGAGGACACAGCCGGATCGGACCTCGTCATCATCACGGCGGGGCTCCCGCGCAAACCCGGGATGAGCCGGGACGATCTCGTCAATACCAACGCGGGCATCGTGAAGTCGGTCACCGAGCAGGTGGTGCGGCACTCGCCGGACGCCTGTCTCATCGTCCTCTCCAACCCGGTCGACGCCATGACCTACGTGGCGTACAAGACGAGTGGGTTTCCGAAGCAGCGCGTCATCGGCCAGGCCGGCGTCCTCGACACGGCGCGCTTCAACACGTTCGTGGCGATGGAACTCGGCGTGTCGGTGGAGGACGTGCACGGCTTCGTCCTCGGCGTGCACGGCGACGACATGGTGCCGCTCGTCCGCTACGCGAACGTGGGCGGCGTGCCGCTCGAGAAGTTGCTCCCGAAGGATCGGATTGACGCCATCGTCGAGCGCACTCGCAACGGCGGCGGCGAGATCGTCAGCCTGATGGGCAACGCGAGCGCGTATTACGCCCCGGCCGCCTCACTTCTGCAGATGGCGGAATCGATTCTGAAGGATAAGCGGCGCGTCCTGCCCGCCATTGCGTACCTCGAAGGGGAGTACGGCTACCGGGATTTGACGCTCGGCGTGCCCACCGTGCTTGGCAAGGGCGGCATCGAGCGCATCCTGGAGCTGGAGCTCTTGCCGGAGGAAAAGGCGGCACTCGACAAGTCCGCCGAGTCCGTGCGGAAGCTGATCGCCGTCATCTCGTGACGGGAGTGCCTGGAAAGGGGCTGTCCCGAAAGTGCGAGTGCACTTCGGGGACGGCCCCTTCGCTTTGTATCAACCGCTCTGCTCCGAGCGCTCGAGCGCCTTCATGTGCTCCGCCTGCCGCCGGCAAGATTCGTCGTGCACCAGTTGCCAGAGCGCGGCGAGAAATGTCGGGCTGAGGCCGAGCAGCGCTCCCGACTGAAGGTACCGCGCGCGGACCTGTTGCGCCCGCTCGGGTTGCACAATGGCTTGACCCTGCCGCGCCTTGTGCTCGGCGATCTCGTCCGCGATGGAAAATCGCCGAGCGAGGAGCGTCAGGATGTGCTCGTCGATGCGATCAATGGCTTGGCGCAGCTCGCCGATGTCCTCACTGTGTGGGCCCTGCACTTCGGCTCTCTCCCTTCGCGCGTGAGATAGGCGTGGATGAACGCGCAAAACGCCCACCCCGTGAGGGGCGGGCGTCGCCCGCGGTACCACCCTGATTCGAAAGGCGGGCCGTCGGCGCAGGGACCGTCTGAAATCCCTGCGGCGCGTGGCCTCGGGTCCAGGGAATGAAGCGAAAAAAGCCCGCCCCGTGAGGGGCGAGCCTCGCTCGCGGTACCACCCTGCGACGGGCGCCTGGCACCCGCCTTTCACTTCCTTGGGATAACGGTGGGGGTTTGCCCACCGGCGCTGGCTACTTGCGGACCGCGCGAAGCGCTCGTCGCGTCCGGTTCACCAGGCGGCTCCAGAGTGAACTTCCGTCCGCCGCGCGGACCAGTTCTCACCTTCCACTGGCTCTCTGCACCGCCCGGCGGACGTACTCTCTCCTTCATGGCCTTCGCTCGATCAATTTTGAGAATATCATAATCAATTCGGTGAAGTGTGTCAACGCGTCGGGCCCATCACCTTCTCCGCGCTGCCACAAGACGACGCGGGCCGACAAAGGGAATGTGATAGAATGGAGCGGGACAACAGTGCGCCAAACGGCGCGAAGTCTGGGGTGGCCTATGCCAGCGTCGAAACTCGTGCTGATCGATGGAAATAGCATCTTGTATCGCGCATTCTTCGCGTTGCCGCCGCTCACCGCGAGAGACGGCACGCCCACCAACGCCGTGTACGGCTTCACCACGATGATCTTGCGGCTCTTGTCGGACGAAAAGCCGACGCACTTGGCCGTTGCGTTTGATAAATCCAAGACGACGTTTCGTCACGCGGACTTCGCCGCGTACAAAGGGACGCGCCAGGAGACGCCCGATGAGCTCGTGCAGCAGTTTCCGCTGGCTCGTCGCACCTTGGAGGCGCTGTCCATCCCGATGATCGAGATCGACCAATACGAAGCCGACGACGTGATTGGGACCATCGCCAAGCGCGCGGCGGAGTCCGGCTTTGACGTCCGCGTCGTCTCGGGAGACAAGGACCTCTTGCAGTTGGTCGATGACCGCATTCACGTGCTGCTCACGCGCAAGGGCATCACGGAGATGGAGCACTTCGACGAGCAGGCCGTCGCCCGCCGGTATCCAGGGCTCAGGCCCGCACAGGTCATCGACTTGAAGGGCCTGATGGGCGATCCGTCCGACAACATTCCTGGGGTACCGGGCGTGGGCGAGAAGACGGCGCTCAAACTGCTGTCGGCCTTCGGCTCGGTCGAGGGCGTGTACCATCACCTCGACGAAGTCCAGGGCCAGAAGCTGCGAGAGCGCCTCGAGCAACACCGGGAGGACGCGTTCCTCTCGAAGCGCCTCGCCACCATCGCGTGCGACGCGCCGGTCGACGTGGACCTCGAGGCGCTGCGATACGAAGGGCCCGATCCCGCTCGCGCCGCCGCCTGGTTCCGGGAACTCGATTTTCGCTCGCTCGTCGACAAAATTTCCGAGGAAATGAGCCACGATTCGACGCCACCCGCTTCGCCGGCAGCCTCGAACGGCGCGGCCGCAGATTGGGATGCCTTCACCTACGACGTGATTGAGGACGCGGGCGCCTGGCAGGAGGCCATCTCGGCGTTCTCCGAACCGGTCGGCGTCATGATGGACCTTGCAGATCCGGACTATCACCGGGCGGAAATCCGCGGCATGGCCGTCGCAACGCCGAAGCGCGCGTATTACGTTCGCTTCGGCGAGCGGCTGGAGTTGAGCGACGTCCGGCCGTGGCTCGTGTCGGATCGGCCGAAGGTGGCGTTCGATCTGAAGTCGATGGCGTTCGCGCTGGACGCGCACGGCATTGGGCTGACGTCGCAGTGCGGCTGGCATGACGCCAAACTCGCGGCGTATCTGCTCAATCCCCAAGACGGCGACGTGGAGCTCAACCAAGTGTTCGCGCGCGAGCGCGGCCAGGAGCTGCCCGCCATGAAGGAGGGTGAGCGGGAGAAGTGGCTGGTGTACACGGCCTCGCAGTTGCCTTCGCTCTTCGAGTCCTTGGCGTACACGATTCGCTCGCAGGAGATGGAGCAGCTGTACCAAGAGGTCGAGCTGCCGCTCGCGTTTGTGCTCGCGAAGATGGAGATCACGGGGTTTTACGTCAATCGCGAGAAGCTCATCGCGTTTGGACAGGAGTTGGCGGAGCGCATTCAGCGGATCACGCAGGAGATCTACGATCTCGCCGGTACATCCTTCAACCTGAATTCGCCAAAACAGCTGGGCGAGATCCTGTTTGACAAGCTCGGGTTGCCGGCGATGAAGAAGACGAAGACCGGGTACTCCACGAGCGCCGACGTGCTCGAAAAGCTGGCTCCGATGCACGAGATTGTGCAGAAGATCTTGGACTACCGCCTGCTGGCGAAGTTGCAGTCGACGTACGTCGAGGGACTGCTCAAAGTCATCCGCAAAGAGACGGGACGCGTGCACACGCGGTTTCATCAGACGCTCACGGCGACCGGCCGGCTGTCGAGCAGCGAGCCCAATCTACAGAATATCCCTATCCGGCTCGAGGAAGGGCGGAGGCTGCGCCAGGTGTTCGAGCCAACATACAAGGACTGGCTGATTTTCGCCGCCGACTACTCGCAGATCGAGCTGCGCATCCTCGCCCACCTGTCCGGAGACGAAGCGCTCATCGACGCGTTCCGCCGCGACATGGACATCCATACGCGCACGGCGGCGGACGTGTTCGAGGTGCCGCCAGAGCAGGTGACCAGTCTTCAGCGCCGCCAGGCGAAAGCGGTGAATTTCGGGATTGTGTACGGCATCAGCGATTTCGGGCTCGCGCAGAACCTGAACATCCCGCAGAAGGAAGCGAAGCGATTCATTGAGAGTTATTTCGAGAAGTTTCCCGGCGTCAAGCGGTACATGGACGAGATCGTCAAGCAGGCGCGCGAGCGCGGCTACGTGACGACGCTCATGAACCGCAGGCGGTATCTGCCGGACATCCACAGCCGCAACTATCAGCTCCGGAGCTTCGCCGAGCGCACCGCCATGAACTCGCCCATTCAGGGAAGCGCCGCGGACCTGATCAAGCTCGCGATGGTGCGGATCGATCGGGCCATGCGCGACGCGCAGATGGACGCGCGCATGCTGCTCCAGGTGCACGATGAGCTGATCTTCGAATGCCCGAAGGACGAACTGGCCGCGCTCGAAGTGCTTGTCCGAGACAACATGGAAAACGCCATGACGCTGTCGGTGCCACTCAAGGTGGATACCGCCTACGGCCCGACGTGGTACGACGCCAAGTGAGGGGGGATGCGGCGTGCCGGAGTTGCCTGAGGTCGAGACGGTCAGGCGCCACCTCGCGGAACGCGTCGAGGGCGATGTCATTTGCGGCGTGGACGTTCGCCTGCCGCGCATCGTGAGGTACCCGGCGCCGGAGATGTTCGCCGAGCGGTTGAAGGGGCAGGGCATTCGGCGCGTGGGGCGGCGCGGCAAGTATCTGTTGTTCGAGTTGGACCGCGGGCTCCTCGTCTCTCACCTGCGCATGGAGGGGCGCTACGCCGTGGCGGATCCGTCGGAGCCCGAGGATCCGCACACGCACGTCGTCTTTCGCCTCGCTTCGGGCCGCGAACTGCGCTATGCGGACGTGCGGCAGTTCGGCACCATGGACGCCGTCCTGGCGGGCGAGCCTCTGCCGAAAGGGCTTGTGGAGCTCGGGCCGGAGCCGTTCGATCCGGCGCTTTCTGGCGAGGTGCTCCGCCGCCGATGGCGTGGGCGGCGCGCGCCCATCAAGAGCCTGCTCTTGGATCAGCGGCAGATTGCGGGACTCGGCAACATCTACGTGGACGAGGCGCTGTTTGCCGCGGGCATCCACCCGTTGACGCCCGCGGGTTGGATCGGCACCGAAGCGCTCGATAGGCTCCTGGAGGAGATCCGCGACGTCCTCGCGCGCGCGATTCGCGAAGGCGGATCGTCCGTCCGGTCGTTTCGGGACGGCTATGGCCGGCATGGAGGCTTTCAAATTCAGCTCGCGGTCTACGGGCGACAAGGCCAGCCCTGCCCGCGATGTGGCGGTGCGATTCAGAAGATCAAGGTTGGAGGGCGTGGCACGCACGTGTGCCCGGCGTGTCAACCAGCCTCAGCCGCCGCACGGATAGGAACGGGGGTACACGCGTGAGAGGGAAGATCATCGGCTTGACCGGGGGCATTGGCACGGGCAAGAGCACGGTGTCTCAAATGCTGCGCGATCTCGGCGCCTACGTCGTGGACGCCGACGTGTGGGCGCGCCGCGTGGTGGAGCCCGGCAGCGAAGGCTTGCGCGAGATCGTCGAGGCGTTCGGGGAAGGTGTGTTGCAGCCGGACGGATCGCTCGACCGCAAAAAACTGGGGGCCATCGTGTTTCGGGACGAGGAGAAGCGGCTGAAGCTTAATCAGATCGTGCACCCGCGCGTGCAGCAGGGCATGTGGCAGGAGACCACCGACTATTGGCGGGATCATCCGGGGGAGCCGGTGGTGTGGGATGTGCCGCTGCTCATCGAGGGCACGGCGAAGCGATTTGTGGACGAGATCGTGGTGGTGTATGCGAGCCCCGCGACGCAACTGCGCCGCGTGATGGAGCGAGATGGCCTGAACGAGGAGGAAGCGCTCCGCCGCATCCAGGCCCAGATGCCCATCGACGAGAAGCGGGCGGTGGCCACCCACGTGATTGAAAACGATGGACCGCTGGAATATACGCGAGAGCAGGTGCAGGCGCTATGGCAAAGACTTCGGGCCGAAAGCCGAAGCGGACCTTCTTCCTGTCGCTGAGCCTTCGCCAGCTGATCGCGGGGGTTCTGCTCATCGCCGTCCTCGTGACCATCTCGACAAACGGATTCTGGCGGCTGATGTATCCCATCCAGTACCAGGCCCAGATCCAGCAGTCGGCTCGGTTTGCGGACGTGGATCCGCTGCTCATCGCGAGCATCATTCGCGTGGAGAGCAAGTTCCGGTCCGAGGATGTCTCCCACGCGGGCGCCGTGGGGCTGATGCAGCTGATGCCGCAGACGGCCGAGTGGATCGCGGAGATGCTGCGGAATCAGACGTCGGGATCGGGCGGCGCGCTCCGCAAGCTGCCGAAAGACGCGAAAAAGCTCGCGAGCCCGGAGTACAACATCCTCATTGGCAGCTGGTACGTGAAAAGCCTGATCGACGATTTTCACGGCAACGTCGTGGCGGCCGTCGCAGCGTACAACGCGGGACCGAGGCGCGTATCGCAGTGGCTCAGGGACGGGGTGTGGAACGGCAAGCTCCAGGACATCGATGAGATCCCCGTCGGGGAGACGCGCCACTTCGTCGATCGCGTCTTCTACAACTACGATTTGTACAAAAAAATCTACGGGGGAGATCCGGCCTGGCGCTTGCCTGCGAAGGGCTAGGAGGCGGTGAAGGTGGAGAGCCAGCGTCGAACGGTGGTGTATCTGCAGGCGGCGCTCGTGGTCGCGCTCTCTCGCAATGCCGCGCTGCTGTCGGCGGCCATTGTGCTGACGGGACTCGGTCGGGGACAAAATGGCGCGGCCGGGCCCTTCACGCCTGTGGAACAGGCTTGGATGGCCGGAAGCGTCCCGCCGAACCAGCGGAGCCGCGTGTTCAGCGCGAATACGGCCATCGGCTTCTTCGGCGTGGCGACGGGCTGCCTGCTGGCAGGCCTGGATCGCGTCTGGCGCGGCGCGCTGCCCGGCGCGCTCGCGTTTCGGCCGCTGTTTTGCGGCATCGCGTGCTTGTCGCTCGCCTGCGCGTGCATGGTGTGGCTGGCGCCGGGAGGCGGAATGCACCAGCGGCAAGCCGTCGCGGGAGGGCCGGGAAGCCTCGCCCACGCCACGACAAGAGCCGCCGGACTCCGAGCGAACGCGCTTTCGGCGCGCTCCCGGGCGCAAGGCCGAAAACCGAGACATCGCCCGGCTCGCCTTCGTGAACTTGTTGAACGGGCTTGGCGTGGGCTTTGTAGGTCCGATGATCTCCTATTGGTTTGCGACGAAGTTCGGGGCGACGAGCGGCGAGATCGGCGGGACATTGGCCGCGACCTTTGTGGTCACCGGCTTCGCGGCGCTCCTCTCAGGGTATTTGGCGGATCGCGTCGGCATGGTCCGCGCGGTGGTCTGGCTTCGGCTCTCGGGAGTGCTCTTGATGTGTGCGCTCCCATTCATGCCGTCGTTCGCGCTCGCCTTCGTCATCTACGCCGTGCGATCCGCCCTGAGCCGCGGCACGCAGGGCGCTCGATCCGCGCTCGGCGCGAGCCTCACCGGCGAAGCGCGCCGCGGGTTTTCGCTGAGCATGAACTCGTTTTTTACTCGAGCGGCTTCCGCCGTGGGGCCCACGATATCGGGTTGGCTGTTGGAGGAGGGCAGCCTCGCCCTTCCGTTTGTGGTGGCGGCTGGCCTGCAGCTCGTCTCCACGGCGCTCTATGGGCTTTTCTTCCGAGGCTATGACGTCGCCCGGAGGACGTGAGGCTCGGAGGGTCAGAGCGCTTCACCGTTCGCGGGATGGGTCATCACCTCAATGCCCACCCGCTGAAGCGCCTCACAGGCTTCCACCAGCTGGTCCTCTCGGTCAAACTGCACGCGATGATAATGAAATCCGCCGGTGAGGCTCGAGAGGAGCGCGGCGTTTTCCGCGCGCACCTTTTCGAGAAACACGTCCACGTCGCGCCTCGAGGTGATGAGGAGCTGGCCGACAATTTCCCCGTAGATGGCGTGTTCCACGCGCACGTCGAGCACTCGTACGCCGTGATCGACGAGCGTGTAGAGCTCGTCCTTCGTCTGTTCCGGCGTGTGTGAGACGGCAATGACCGTCTCACGGGCCGACGACGCGCGATTCAGCCAGTACCCTTTGGGCGTGGCGTAGATGGGCTCGCCGGCTGCGCGCAGCAGTGCGATCTCGTGCACAACCACCTGGCGCGTGACGCCGAGCGCCTCGGCGAGCGCCTGCCCCGGTATGGGGGAGTCGGCGCGTTGAAGCATGTTCAACAGGCGCAACTGTCGCTCGGTCGGCATGGTTGCCCCCTTCCCTGCGGAACGCAGATGCCGAATATATCTTTACCACACGAAGAAAGGGTTCGGAGTCTCTCCGAACCCTTCCGCCATGTGTTCATCTGGTGTCGAGAGCGGGACTTGAACCCGCACGGGTTACCCCACACGCCCCTCAAACGTGCGCGTCTGCCAATTCCGCCATCTCGACATGGCTTCAAAAGCAAATCACGATGATGATTATAGTTGCCCAAGACGTCCGTGTCAAGCTCTCGCGATCACTAAGCTAAAATCGAACCGAAAGGAGGATGGCGCACTCATTTCGAATGCTTGCCCGATCGCCCAGCGAACATCTACCTGCCGTCACAGACAGAGCGATCCCACCTGAACTGAACGCGAGTCGGACGAGCCACCGAAAACCCTCGGGCGTCGAATCCATCGGCGCGGGCAAAGCGTCACGCCCGCCCATGAACCCGCGCCTTGAGCCGCCGGTCCATTCAGCGGAAGGATTCGAACGCGGATCTGGACACGTGGCAGAGGGACGGTTACGATGATCTACAATCACCGGCATGCGTATGCGCAAAGGGCCATCGATTTTCTCATCGAGGAGCGTGTGGCATGAGGGAGCGTCGCGAAGGAGCGCTCGCCGTGGCCGTGGTGGCGGTGCTCGTGGCTCTGGCCATTGGCGCGTGGCTTTGGGCGCGACGGGCGGAGCCGAGGGCCCGCGAGGCGGAGTGGTGGGCGCAAGGAGGATGGCGTGTGAACGCTATCGTCGATTCGGGGAAACCCCTGATGCTCACGTACAACCTGTGGACGGCCTCAACCACCGCGCCGGATACGCTGGACGTCGGGCCGGTTCCGGCCGGTGCGTTTGACGTCGTCGACTCGACGCTCACGCACGAACTCGACTTGGAAAACCGGACCACGTACCAACTGTGTCGACTCGCCCTTTCCGTCCGGTTTCCACGAAGCTACCGGGATCAGCGAATCGGCTTTCTGGTGAATGGCGGGCCATGGAAGCGTATACTTCCGTATGGCCGGGTGACCTGCCGTGTCATTCGGGGGGCGGTGGACTGGCTCGATGTCTCGTTTGCCTCTAGCGAAATTCAGGAGCCCCTCGTGATGCGGGAAAATGTTGTCGCACTGCAGCTTCGCAATGGAACGAAGGCGCCCGTCCGCATTCTGGGACTGTGGCAAGCCGGCGACGATGGCATTTCCGGTGTGCGAGTGAGGGTGGCTGGGACGCGGGGCGTGGCCGATGTGAGGTTGCCCTTCGCGCTGAAGCCTGGGCAGACGGCGGTGCTCGAGTACGTGCTCCGGCCGCATCCAGGCACGGTGGAGGAGGGGCTTGTCTTTCAACCTGCGCTCGTGCTCGCTTCCGGCGGTGTCCAGCGACTCGAGGTGATGCCGCCCGTCGTGATCGAGCGGTCCTTCGCGCCGTGGCAGCGCCACGCCGCGGCAGGCATCGTGGAGTTTGTGGAAGCCGCGCCTTCGTGAGCCGGGGATCTCGAAAGACGAGGCCTGCGGCATGAGGCCGTCCGGCTTGTGCCGGGAAGGAGGAGATGCGCATGCGGCGCGTGGCCGGTGTGCAACGGTTGATTTTTGTCGTGTTTGTGCTCGGGGCCGTCGCCACAGGGGCGGGACTCGGGCGGACGCATCGCGTGACGGGCATCGCGCTTGGGTTGCTGATCCTTTTGGTGGGTTGGGCCCTGTCGGCGTCCATCCACGTCGCCAACCAATGGGAAAAGGCGGTTGTCCTTCGGCTCGGGAAGTTTCGCCAACTGGCTGGGCCAGGCATCTTCTTCCTTTTGCCCATTGTGGACACGGTTGCGGATTGGATCGATCTGCGCGTGCGCTCGACGACGTTCACTGCGGAGCAGACCCTGACGAAGGACACGGTCCCGGTCAACATCGACGCGGTGCTGTTCTGGGCCGTCGTGGATGCGGAGAAGGCTGCGCTGCAGGTTGCGGATTACGAATATTCGCTCTCTTGGGCCGCGCAAACAGCGTTGCGCGATCTCATTGGGCGCATGATGCTGGAAGACATGCTGTCGAGCCGCGAGGCGATGGATGCCGAACTGAAGCGCCTGCTCGACGAGCGCACCGGGCCCTGGGGCATTTCGATTCAGAGCGTCCAAATCCGCGACATCAAAATTCCAAGCAACCTTCAGGACGCCATGTCGCGCGCCGCGCAGGCGGAGCGCGAGCGGAATGCCCGCGTCATCCTGGGCCAGGCCGAGGTCCAGGTGGCCGAGTCGTTTCTCGAGGCGGCGCGGCTTTATCACAGCGATCCCGTCGCGCTTCAGCTGCGCGCCATGAACATCTTGTACGAGGGGTTGAAGGAGAAAGCCTCCATGATTGTCGTGCCAAGCGCGCTCTCGGACGCGATGAATCTCGGCACGTGGCTCGGCGTCGCCAACGCCGAACGCATGGAGGAGCTGCGCCGCAGCGGGGATCGCACTTAACGGAACACGGACGGATCGATGCGCAAGTGCGGGGCTGGATAGGGTCGCCTCTGGCGCACGAAGTTCGGCAACACGAAATCGTTGTCATACCCGCTGTGGAAGATGTGCGTGGCCGCCGGCGACAACGGCGGGATGAGCCACGTCCAGTCGCCCGTGACGCGCCGGTTTGCGTCGCGCTCCAGCTGTTCGAAGTAGGCGAATTGGCGCGCGGCCGTGTGGTGGTCGACGATGGTGACGTTGTGCTTGCGGAACGAGTGTAAAACGGCGACGTTCAGTTCCACCAGCGCGCGATCCCGCCACAGCGTCGCGTCGCTCGATCGGTCGAGGCCGAGCGCGTCGGCCACGGCCGGAAGCATGTTGTAGCGAAAGGGATCGGCCAGATTGCGCGCGCCAATCTCGGTGACCATGTACCAGCCGTTGAACGGGGCGGCGGTGTAGCGGATGCCACCGATGATGAGTGCCATGTCAGACAGGACGGGCACGGCGTACCACCGCAGGCCGAGGTCGGCGATACTCCGATGTTCGGGGTGTTCGATGGGGACCTCGAGGACGAGATCGCGCGGAAGCTCAAACCAAGCCAACGCCCCGCCGTCCGCGATCACGACGGGAAGCACGTCCCACGGCGAGCCTTGTCCTCGCCACCCGAGATCTTGACAGACGCGGGTGAAGGCGGCGGAGGCCGGATCGCCCACGATGCCGTGCGGCGTCTCGTAGCCGGCATAGCGCACAATCTGGTGGTTCCAGATGCGCACTTCCCGTTCTCGCGAGGCGGGGGCGAACACCGTGAGGGTCGGGCGGATTTTGCCTCCGTTTCGCGCAAAACGGAGGTGCTCGCAGATGGCCTCGAACATGGCTTGCGGCTCCCTCAGGTGTCTTCGGTCGAAGACGTGAAGCGACTGCCAGAACAACCTGCCGATGCAGCGGTTGCTGTTCCGCCAGGCCATGCGCGCCCCGTGTTCCAGCTCTTCGAAGGTGTGCTCATAGGTGCCATCGCGCTGGATTTGATGCCGCACCTCGTCCAGCCGACGCTCAATATCCGCTTCGCACTTTCCGAGTTCTCGATAGCACGCCTCGATAAAGGTGCGCGCTTCGTCCCACAAGGGGTTCATCCGCCTCTTCACCGTCCTTCACCCATTCTAGCCGAGCGCGTCCTCGGCTCAAAAGGCGCGAGCGGCGGGGCGGCAGGATGTCGGCGTTTTGTCACGCTTCCTGCCGATCTCGGGTTAGCCTGTCACATCGACTTCGACATTTGGACAGAACATGTAGACGCATGGATGAATGTGGGATTCTAATGCGGTGCACCTTGTCGGACTTATGCACAGGCACGCGCCGCATGTTCTACCGGTGCTTGTAGGTACGCGGTTGTCTGTGGATAACTTCCTAAATGTGTATGTGTCGTGTGATGTGGACACGTATTGCCACGCGATCCGCCGAAACAACAAAGAACGGGTCGCTTATCGGCGATTTGCAGTTGGCCCATCCCGACCGCGACTTAGAGACCGATCAGCCGAAAGGGTGCGGGAGTGGAAATGGTCTTCGAAACGGACGATTTTCAACCCACATATGAATAGGTCTTACAAAGTGAATGTGATATCAAGGAGCTACCGACACCCCGACCGTCGGGAGCAGTCGAGTTTCGCATGACAGATTGGTATGCGATGAGGAACATTCGTCCTTGGATGGGTGAGGTTTCTAGATGAGGTCCGACAGACGCTCGGATCCGGTGGGCGTGATAGGTAACCGTCAAGCCATCGCGTTGCCCCCGGTACCTCGAAAATGGGTTCACCAAGAAACAGGAGAGTTCCTTGTAGGCGACAGCACATGACGAACGAAACGGACTCATCCGAAATGTTTACGGGAAACGTGAGCACGGCGGTGCTGCATCGATCGCGGCAGGCGGCTTCGTGTCTGAAACCTCAGTTGCATGTTTATTGTTTGCCCATGCCGTCTAGCAGACACTTTAACTCATTCATTTGCGGTTGATTCGAGCATTTCACTATAAGTATGTAGAGGGGATTGAACTTTATACGAATGGTGTTATTTTCTTTATATTCAATTTCTTTGATTCTCGATGTGACATCAAGCCTAGCTCTTCGAATATAAAATTTTGACATAGAAACCTCGATATCTATCGGTTTCGAGTAATGATAGAGCATTAAAATGCTGAAAAAAGACATACATAAGGAATAATAAAACATAAAATCGAAATCCCTATCTTGTATGGAATCTATCGCAACAAGTGCCCAGCAGGTACATATAACTAAATGAAACAAAGTTACTCTCCATGCGTATTTTCCTTTTACTTTCAAGCCCACAATCTCACCGCCAAGAATATTTGGTATTATGGACCAATGATATTATATCCGAAATTCTGCGTGCATGGTCTCGTTGTGCAAGCCGTTTGCTGCTTTTCTGTATACATGCTCACGCTCATGTTCAGCAGCGTAGGGTCCTCATGATTTGGGGATCGTGAGGCGTTGCGGGTACTTGCTACCACGTGTCGCTGACCTTTATGTACAAGCATTGTCATAACAATTCCCTTTCCGACTCATGGTCGCCGTCATTCCATAGGCTCTGAGCCGGTCCTGATACGCTTGCGAGGCGTACTGGCTTCCACGCTCCGAGTTGGAGCATACAGTGGGGCGTTGGAACCGGGGTGTCGAAGGGCAGGATAAGAAATTCGGTATTGACAACCAGTGTATATATATAGATATTATCGAAAGCAAATAAGCACAGGAAAAATCGGAAGTGTCCGCTCCCGATCGCATGCATCAACTACCTGACCGTAGAATACACCGAGGGGACCACGTTTACAATGATTCAGGCATTCCGAGTCTTGCGCCAGAGCATGAGGTTGTTTTTCTTTGTTGAGATTCTTCCGTTGCAATGGCGCATTATCGGTACATTGGTTGCGATGCTGGTGGGGTTCGCATTTGTCAAAAGGCTCGACTCGAAGTTCGTAAAAATTTCAGCGTATGACGGAGAGTGTGAAGTACCTCAGCCCATCCTAGCTCGAAAAAGAATTCCTGGATGGTTAGCTCTCATCTTAATGACTGAGGTTCCAGCGGACCGATTTCCGTGGCGTAGACCTGTTGAATTGGTAATGTACGAGCGAATCTGGAAGCTGCAATCGGTGCCTGGTGTCTCTGCTTCGTGTTGGGATACTTTTTTGATATTATGCACGATTGGGCTGCTTCCAATTACGATGTTGGTCTATTTATTTTCTTCTTCATTTTATGAGAACGCAGCTGTGGCCATTGCATACTTGTTGGTCTGGTTCGGAATCCAAGAAATCAGTATTCGGGTTCTGCGTGAACCATACTGTATGCCTCGTGGTGCCTTAGCCTCGAGTGAGATGTTTTTGCAACCGATCACTACTTACGTCATTGTCTGGCCATCCAGGAATCCCCCTGCATTCAGTCGAAAATGTTTGTCAGGATTTCAAATCTACTTAAACCAGAGAACTCTGCACAGCTTATCTCCTGAAACTATACG
>NZ_BCRQ01000006.1 GCF_001552675.1 Alicyclobacillus sendaiensis NBRC 100866 | reverse complement strand
CCCGTCCGCGGCGCGTCCGGTTCGTCCCAGGACTTGGGATGAAGCACGACAGACAGGCTCCATCCTCGCGGCTCGAGGGCTTTGTTCAGCGCGCGGATGAATGAGGTGTAGGCGGCGCGATCGCCCGGCAGCACGTGCTCGAAATCGACGTTCACCCCGCGGTAGCCCTTCTCTTCACAGAGGCGGACGGCCTCGTCGATCACGCGCCCCGCGAGGGCCGGCGAGTGGAGAATCGCGTGGGCGAGGTGGGGATCAAAGCGGCTGTCGTTAAAATTTGTGAGCGTTGCAAGCGGCGCAATGTGGAACTGGGCGGCAGCTTCGAGCATGCGCCTGTCGTTCGGCGCGTCGAGATGTCCCGTCGCCTGCACGCGGTAGTGGAATGCGCAGACATAGGTGAGTTCGGAGACCTCCTGCAAAAGCGCGGCGTCGTTCTCGTTTCCGGCTGGCATCAGGTACGCGTTCACCTCGATGCTGCGCCTGTCGGATCGCGTGCCGGGGATGTTAACGACCGTGCCGGGCGGCCATGGCCCCTCGCCAGGTAATCCCGGGTTCCAGTTGGCAATCTCCGCGGGTGAAACGCCGTACCGGTGAGCCAACCGCATGAGCGTGTCCCCCGCGCGTACCGTGTGGCGGATAACTCGAACCGGCGGGCCTTTCGGGATGAGGAGCGCGAGACCTGGTACGATCACGTCCTTCGACGCCAACTCGTTGTAGTGCAGCAAGTCCCGGAGGGACACCCCGTACGCCGAAGCGATCTCGTCGAGCGTCTCACCGGCCACAACGCGATGGATTTGCATGAGACGATCCTCCTTCGTGGCGAGCCTCACTGAAGCCTATGCCACAGGTGCCTAGTCTCGTGCGCCGCTCTTGTGTGAACGATCGCCGCGCCACTGGCGTCCATAGGTCGTAGAAAGTTCACGAACCGGTGCATCCAAAGTTTATTTCAAGGTCATTGGGTTAGACTGATGGTAGCAAGTCCTTTCATGGATGGATTCTGTTATTCGAGGTGCAAAGATGATGTTGACCAAAGTCGCGCTCCTTGTCCTCTTCAGTTTTGGCATCATGGCGTTCAACCGGTACATGAAGAAACAAACCGAGCGAATCGAAGAAAAGATTCAGTCGAATCGAGCGTGAGAAAAGGCGGCCTACGGGGCCGCCTTTTCCGCGTTTCGTGACTCACTCCTCGAACTGAACCTCTGTCAGTGGGATCACCTTGGTCTTTTTGATCCACTTGTAGCCAAGCCACAGCACCACGAAGAGCGGGATGCCGATGTACGTCGCGACGACGCCCATCCAGTCGATCTTGCCCCCCGTGAAGACGCTCGTATCTTGGCCGATGATGACCACGGCGCACAGTACCGCGGCAAAGAGCGGTCCGAACGGGTACCACTTCGCGCGGTAGACGAGATCGTCGAGAGAACGCCCCTGTGCCACGTACGCCTTGCGGAAGCGGTAGTGGCTGACGGCAATGCCAAGCCAGGCGAGAAAGCCCGTGAGGCTGGCCGCGTTCAGCATCCACGTGTAAATCGCGCCATTTCCGACGATGGACGACAAAAAGGCCACGAAGCCAATCGCGGTGTTGACATAGAGCGCGTTCATGGGAACGCCGTTGCGATTGACCTTGGCGAACACCTTCGGCGCCTTCCCTTCGCACGCGAGCGCCCAGAGCATACGGCTCGACGCGTACAGCGAAGAGTTGCCAGCCGACAGCACGGCGGTCAGAATGACCGCGTTCATCACGCCAGCTGCGAACGCGAAACCGGCGCGCTGAAACACTAGGGTGAACGGGCTGATGGCCACGTTGTTCACGCTCGCGTTCAGCAGATTCGGATCCGTGTACGGAATGAGCATTCCGATGACGAAGATGGCCAGCACGTAAAAGAGCAAGATGCGCCAGAACACCGTGCGAATGGCGCGAGGCACGTTGCGCTCCGGGTGATCGCTCTCCCCTGCGGCAAGGCCGACGAGCTCGGTGCCCTGGAAGGCAAAGCCGGCCACCATCACCGTGCTCAGAAAGCCAACCCACCCGCCGTGGAACGGCGTACCCCCAGTCATGAACACATGCCAGCCGACCGGATGCCCGCCGAGAATCCCGAAGATCATCGCGAGCCCCACGAGGATGAACGCGACGATGGTGATGACCTTGATGCCTGCAAACCAGTACTCACCCTCGCCGTAGCCTTTGACGCTCACCACGTTGAGCAAGAACAGAAGCGCCAAAAACGCAGCACTCCATACAATGGCAGGCACGTGCGGAAACCAGTATCTCATCACCATCGCGCCGGCCGCGAGCTCGGCGGGCAAGGTCACCGTCCAGGTGTACCAGTAGTTCCAGCCAAGGGCGAAGCCGAGGGCGGGATCGACGAAGCGCGTGGCGTACTGTTCGAACGATCCGGCAATCGGCATGAACGTGGCCATCTCGCCCAGGCTCGTCATCACAAAGTAGACCATGGTGCCGACGATGATGTACGCCAACAGTGCACCGCCCGGGCCGGCGGTGGAAATGGACGCCCCGCTCGCGACAAACACGCCCGTTCCGACGGCGCCGCCGATGGCGATCATCGACAGGTGGCGAGATCGCAGGTCGCGGCGCAGTCCCACCTCTCGCGAGGAGACGATGTAGCGAGGACGCGTCTCTTTATCTGCCAAGAAACGATTGAGGCTCAAGTGAGCGGACCCCTTTCTTTCGATTTAGAACTTCACCGAGGTAAAGCACTGCCACGTGAACATGCTATAGCGAATCTGCGTTCGGCGCAACGAGAAATCGTTCCTCTCTTCGACAAAATCGCTACAGGAGGCAGGCACCTCATATTCGCTCCCAATTCGGGCCCCCTGCTTGCCGGTGAGAACCCAAAGCCAGAGAGGGAGATTTTGCATGATGGGGAGGTTTGTCCGCTGTCTGGGATGGCTCGCGCTGGTTCTGTCCGCGATGGTGATGCCCTTGTCGCGCGAGGCTCGGATTTACGCCAGTGACCGCGGGGAGATTGAGTTTCGCGTCGGATCGTCCACCTCGACGACGGTCGCAGGTGCGAGAGTCATCGTCATCAATCACGAAGGCAAGATCGTGTCGACGGGGCTCACGGACACACAGGGCTTGTTCATGGCGCACGTGCCAATGTACAAGGCCAAGTGGAATGAGCGGTACGATGCGAAGGGCGTGGTCAACGCCATCGTGGTGGCGGACGGGTACAACGAGCAGGCTGTGTTCGTCATCCCCATCACGGAGCACACCATTCAGCCCGTGATTCTCCAGCCCATTCAGCCGAATGCGCGCAACGCCCGAGCGTGTCCTTGGGCAACTTCAGTTCTTACGATCTCGCCGGCTACATCGACCGGTATGCGTCTGAACTCCACCTGAAGCGACAGGCGCCTATTTCGGGCGAACCGAGCTATCCACCCTGGAGCGCGCAACAAGCATCGACATCTTCGAGGTGATGGCGGATGAGCTGGTTTCGACGCGTCGGCTTTGCGATGACGGGAGCGGCGCTCGTCAGCGGATGGTCCATGGCTCCACCGGTCCACGCGCAAACCCTTTTCAACACGCCCTATCCCACCGTCATCCGCGTGGTGATACGGGCATACAACAACCCGACCGCGCCCATTCTGTACGTGCAGACGCTCGGATTTGAGGAGTACTGCGAAGACGTGCTTCCGAACGAATGGATTCCCAGTTGGAACGAAGAGGCACTGAAGGCGGGCGCGATTGCCGTCAAGATGTTCGCGTGGTACTGGACACTCCACCCGCGCACCGAAAACGGCTGGGCGTACGACGTGGACAACACAACCAATTACCAGACGTTCAAATACCTCAGTGGCCAGTACAAGACGGATCTCGCCATCCAGCAGACGTGGAACATGGTCTTCGTGCTGCCGGACGGCGCCATCAAACCGCTCCAGTATCGGCAGGGTTCCGCACACCGCCCCGGCTACGCCTACATCGGGACGTACATCATGTCGCAATGGGGCACGGAGTACTGGGCAAAAGTGGCCAAGCTTCCCTTCACCCAGATCCTGAGCCTCTTCTACCCCGGATACCAAGTCCGGTGGGTGTGAGGCGCCAATGCGAGGCCTTCACGGGTCACGAACGCGCGCGAGCGTTGGCGAGAACCGCCTTGACGTTTCCCAGGCAGCATGCGCCTTGAGGGTTGCGGATGTCACAGGCGCATCGGCGCTCGCGCACCTGCTCTTCGATATCTTCGTCTGGGAGAGCGCCTCGCAACAAAGCAGCGACGAGCGATTCACGCGTCCAATCGAAGCAATAGCAGACGGGCGCGTCGCTGCCCGCATCTTTTTGGAATACGCGCTCCCTGACGTCGGCAATGGGAAAGATCTGGCCTGACGCGAAGTACACGACCTCGCAGTCGGCGGATCCGCAAAAATAAAAATCGCCATCCGGTTGGAGTCGACGGAGTGCGGCGCCCTTGAGCATCGCTTTGACGGTGCGAAGAGCAACCCGGCGCGCCGGTTCATGACAAGTGGGACAAACGACTGCGGACATCGGTCCCCCTCCTAACCTGTGGTGGATGCGTTGCGGACAAAGATATCCGCTACGTTGTCCGAATAGACGAGCGTCCAGTTCGGATTGTTCTCCAGATACGTCGTCAGACTGTATCCGGGCGGGAGAATGGCGGACTGAAAATGATACTGCTGCAGAAGCGCAGGCGCATCAGGCGCGAGATTCTGCAAGTCCATGTAGTTGGCGAACACGCCGGATCGCAGATAGATGTCCGTGCGCCCATCCACGAAGGTCGGCACACCTCGATAAATGAGATACCCCCCGAAGTCGTACGCGTTCAACAGAGGCCCGGGAATGGAATGGGACTTCAGGTAGTCGACTGCCGCTACCGGATACGCGTTCGGGTTCATATGCGCGGAAACCGGTCCGCCTATGCTTGGCATGCGAAGCCCGAAATCGACGATCTCGCCAAGCATCGCCGCGAGCCACACGAAGCGGAGTACAAGCCTTGGGCGCAAAAGCACGCGCAACCAGTCGAAACTGAGGATTGCCATGAGGGGCGCGCCCGCGATGGCCAAATACGGCATGAACCGCTGATACACGAGCGTCAACGCGAAACAGGCGAAGAAATACAAAACGTATTTCCAGGGCAACTTGCGGCTGCGCGCAATGGCCACGAGCGCGATGAGGGTGAGGAACGGAATGACACCGTACTTGTAGTACTGGCTGTGAAAGTTAGGCGAATGCCACTCATTGATGGAATTCACCATGAGCGCGTTGTTGGAGAGCAGGGCATAGGTGAACTCATGGATGCCGTTGGGATTCAAGAGCCCGACGCCCACGCATGCGGCCGCGATGGCGATAAGCAGCGCGCGGGTCCGCATCGGCAGCGGCTGCCCCTGAAACCGTCCAATGGTCGGCAGAAAAGAGACCAGCACTTCAAACAGGATCATCGCTATCCCAATCGACACGCTGGCGTGCGCGTTGGCCCAGACGAGCGTGAGGGGAATCAACAGAAACGCGTACCCCATCCTCCCCCTCCGAACGCGCTCGAGGAGGAGAAGAAACAGGGCAAACATCATATACGAGACGAGCTGCGGGCGCACCACCCAAAACGGCATGCCTGCCGCAACCGCAAGCGCCGCAGCGATGGCGGAGAAGACGGCGTTGCCGCGAGAGAGGTGCAGACACAGGCGGTATACGAACCATACCGTCAACGTCTGAAGCCCCACCAGAATGCCGTATACCCCGGGAAATCCGAAGTGACGTGCGCACCAAGCGAGCACGACCTCAAACAGCCACTCCTGCGTCACCCAGGGTTGTCCACGCATAGACCACGAAAAGGGATCGTGTGTCGGCACGTGATGATGAGCGAGGATCCAGGCGCCGGTGGCGAGGTGCCACGGCGTGTCGGGATCGGACAGCGGCGCCGAAGCCGAGTAGGCAAAATAGAGCAGCCAGCCAAGGAGAATGACGGCATCCAGCCGAAGCCACGATGCGACACGAGCCAAACGTCCTCACGCCTTCCGCATACGGAGATCGATGTACATGACGGCGAGCGCCACAAATCCGAATGGCACCACGATGAGCGAAGCCACCACAGCGACCACGACCCCGAGGCCCGGGATCACCGCGAACACGCCGCCGAGAAGCAGGAAAAACCCGTCCGCAGCCGAGAGCAACAACGAGAGCGCGAGAAAGAAGCCGACGAGCCGCCACACCTCGCCCTTCGTGAGCTCGAACGACCTGCGCAGCGCCGCGGCGTATCCGCGCTTCTCCTCGGCAATGACGTAGGGAACGAACGCAGCTCTGACCCAGTACCAGATGGAACCTGCGAGAGCCGCCAAGAGGCCGATGACCCCGACGAGCACGCCGAACACCTGCGAGACGCTCGCCGCCAGACCGACACCAAGGCCGATGACCCACGACGCGGCGAGGCACGCGACGCCATACAATCCGTAGACCAGAAGCAGGGTCACGAACGACATGGGCCACTTGCGAAACGCGTCATTCCCAGCTTCCTGCACGGGCACGTCGAATCCATGCACCACCATGCCGACGGTGACCCGACTCGTCGCAACGGCCATGAGCGGCAGCACCACGAGCGAATACAACATGAACACGAACGGCATCCACGTCGTGTAAACCGGCGGAATGGCCGCGATAGCCTCGCTGACCGAATGCGCCTGTTGAAACTTCGCCATCCAATTCGTGGGCACCGCGCCGAACAACCTCAACTGCACGTAGGCATTGATGATGTCAAACGGAAGAAGAAACACGAGCGAGATGCCCATGAGCGATCGAAACCGCTGGCGATAGGCGGACAGCGAGATGCGGAAGATATCTCCTAGCGTGAACTGGGTTCTGGGCGTCACCGCGATTCCTCCCGCAGGAAGGTTGCACGCTCCTTGCCAAAACGTCCTTACCATCATAGCACAGAGGTCGGCCCGCGTCTCTGCCCCACCCAAGCTTCCGCGCGCCGTCGGGTTGGCGCCAGCTGAGGCGCCGAGCGCGCCACCGGTCACGAGAAGAGGCGGGATTCCACGCCGCTTTCCGCGTGAAGCCGCGCATACAACCCGCCGAGCCGCACCAACTCGTCGTGCCGCCCCCGCTCCACAATCCGGCCGCGATCGAGCACCAGGATCTGATCCGCATGGCGAATGGTCGAGAGGCGGTGCGCGATGACCAGCGTGGTGCGGCCTTGGCTCGCCGCCACGAGCCCGCGCTGCACCCACATCTCCGTCTGGCTGTCGAGATTGGCGGTCGCCTCGTCGAGAACGAGCACCTTGGGATCGAGCGCGACGATGCGGGCAAACGCGATGAGCTGCCGCTCACCCATCGACAGGTTGGCGCCCCGGCCGTAGATGACGGTGTCGTACCCATCTGGCAATCTGGCGATGACGCGATCCGCCCCCACGGCGCGGGCGGCCTGCTGCACGCGCTCATCCGAGATGTCTTCGCGGAACAAGCGGATGTTGTCGCGTATGGTCCCCGTGAACAGATGCACTTCCTGCTGTACGATCCCGACCAGCCGGTGCAGCGCGTCCTGCGCGAGCTGCCGAACTGGCACCCCATCGAGCAGCACGTCGCCTTCGTCGGGATCGTAAAACCGAAGCAAGAGACTCATCAGCGAGCTCTTGCCCGCGCCCGTCGGCCCGACAATGCCGACAAACGATCCGGGCTCCGCGACGAACGAGACATCCCGCAGGACGGGATGACGCGGATGGTAGCCAAAGGTGACGTGCCGAAACTCCACGCGCCCGCGCGCATCGTTGGACAGCGAGACGGGAACCTCGGGATCGAGCACCTCGGGCTCGATTTCGAGGATCTGGCCAATCCGCTCGGCCGCGACCATGGCCGACTGGAGCGTGTTCCACTGCTGCGTCATGGCGTTGATGGGCTGGAAGAATTGTTGGATGTACCGAATGAACGCGTACAGGGTGCCAATCGGGATGGCGCCGCCGAGGACCGCCGTTCCGCCGATGTACACGACGGCGGCCACGGACACGTTGCCAAGCGTCTCAAAGGTCCGGTTGAACCAAACGGATGTGAGGTATTCTCGGGTGCTGGCGTCCCGATGTTGCCCGGCGAGATCGCGAAATTTCTCCGCCTGGCGCACCTCCTGGCGGAACAACTGCGTGATCCGCATGCCGGCGAGGTTCTCGGCGAGAAACGCGACCATGCCCGCGAGCAGCGTGCGCGTGCGCTGGTAGCGCCGCCGGAGCGCGCCCTGGAAGCCTGCGGCGACGGCGAAGATGATGGGGACGAGCACCAGAGAGAAAAGGCCCATGCGCACATCCAGGCGAAACATCGCGACGAGAATCATGAGGATGGATAGGCCGTCCCGAATCATGCTCAGAAAGAAGTTGGTGAAGAACTGGTTGACCGTTTCCGTGTCGTTCGACACATTCGCCACGAGCGCGCCGACAGCCCGGCTGTCGAAAAAGCGCATGGACTGGCGCTCAATGTGTTGGAAAAGCCCGACGCGGATGCTCCGGATGACGCTCTGCCCCGCCTTCTGCAGCAGCGTGATCTGCAGGTAGTTCGCGGCGACGCCGGCGACGACGACGCCGATGTAAAGTGCCGCGATGTCGACGAGCCCGCGCGGATTCGGGTGGTGGCTCGAGATGTCCTGGTCGATGGCGATTTTCACGAGATACGGCTGCATGACGCTCGACGCGTTGAACACGACGACGAGTGCGATGACGCCCGCAAACTGCCACGCGTAGGGCCGCGCGAACGGCAGCAAGCGCGCGAGCGACTTCAGACTCGGCGACGAAGATGGGCGCTCCTGCTTCACGAGACCTCCTCCTCCCGTGCCTGCAACCGGTACATCTCGGCGTAGATGCCCCCTCTTCGGACGAGATCGCCATGTGTCCCCTGCTCGGCGATGCGCCCGTCGTCCAGCACGACGATCCAGTCCGCGTCCCGCACGGCGGATAACCGGTGCGCAATGATGAACACAGTGCGCCGGCGGCGCAGGGCGCGGAACGAGGCGAGGATGCGCTTTTCCGTCTCCATGTCCACTGCGGACAAGCTGTCGTCGAGGATGAGGATGGGCGCATCCTTCAACCAGGCGCGCGCGATGGCCGTGCGCTGGCGCTGCCCACCGGACAGGGTGACGCCGCGTTCGCCGACGAGGGTGTCATATCCGTCCGGGAACCGAGCCACATCGTCCTCGAGGCAAGCCGCCCGGGCCGCGGCCACGATGTCTTCGTCCGCCGCGTCGGGTCGGCCGAAGGCGATGTTCTCCCGCAGCGTGGTCGAGAACAAAAACCCGTCCTGCGGCACGAAGGCAATGGCCTTCCGCAGCTGTTCAAGCGACAGATCGCGGACATCACAGCCGTCGATCCGAATGGCCCCCGGCGGCGGATCGTAGATGCGGGGCAAAAGGCTGACCAGGGTGGTCTTGCCGGAGCCTGTGCGCCCCACGATGCCCAAGGTCTGCCCCGGGCGAACGCTCAGATGAATGTCCATCAGTACAGGACGCTTCCCATCCGGGTACGTGAAGGCGTCGAGATGGATGTCCACCGCGCCCTCAATCCGCTCCAGGCGCACGGGATGTGGCGGATCAGCGACGGAAGGCTTTTCTTGCAGCAGGACATCCAGCCTCGCCATGGACGCGGAGGCGCGCTGATACGAGTTGATGACCTGGCCAATCTGTTGGAGCGGCACGACGAGTTGCCCCAGGTAGAGGGTAAACGCCACGAAGGCGCCGATGGGAATCTCGTGCCGGATCGTCAGCCAGCCCCCGTAGAGCAGCGCGATCCCGAATGCGACCGAGCTCGCCGTCGGGATAATGGACTGGAACGCGGCCTGTTTGCGGACCAAGGACACCTGTTGCGACACGATGTGATCGACGCGATCGGCAAACCGTTTCACCTCAATGGGCTCGTTGGCCGTCGCCTTGACCAGCCGAATCGCCGTGAAACTCTCCTCCGCGAGCTCGGACATCGACGAAAGGGCCTCCTGCACCTGTTTTGAGGAGGCTCGCACCTTGGGACCTATCCACACGACGAAAAACGGGATGGCCAAGAGCGGAATCATGCTGAGGACGGTGAGCTTCAAGCTCACGGTGGTGAAGGTCATCACGAGCGTGGCGATGAGCAGAAACACGGCGTTCGTGAGGATATTGAGCCCCCCGGAGAGCGCCTCGCGGACCTGCTGCACGTCGTTCATGGCGTGGCTCAGCAAATCCCCGATGCTGCGCCGGCGGAAATAGTCGACGTCCATCTTCTCCCAATGATCGAACAATTTCGTTCGCAGCAGGTACTCAAACCCGCGGGCCGCGCGGCCGTTCTGCGATTGGCCAATGCCGTAGAAGAAGACGTACAGCGTGCCGATGGCCATGAGGACCAGCGCATACATGAAAACGCCTCGGCCGCTCAACCGATGCGCGCTCAAGGCGTCGGTGAAGCGGCCGAGCACGTTGGGAAATTGAACGAAGATCCATTCCGAGACGAGAATGGAAAGCGTCGATCCGACATAGCCGAAGCGATGCTCCCACAGATACGACTTCAGCAGCGATTGCGGGCGCATGGGACATCACCTTCCTCCACTTCGGTCGTCAGCCCCCTTACGATACCTCACCCATTCGCGCCCAGCAAGTGAGCGAAGGCGCCTTTCGGAAGGCCCGAAAAGGACTATCCCCGCGGTTTTGTCAGCGGGCCATCTCGCTCAGCAAGAAGTACCCGACTGCGCAGGCTGCCACCGGGATGAGCGCCGTCTTCAGCTTGAAGTTGGCGTAGTCCATGACGGGCACCTTCATCACGGTCGCCATCGCCACCGTGTTGTCGCTCAACGGCGAGACAAAACCGCCGAACGTGCCGCTCGCGAACACGGCACCCGCCGCGATGGCGAGGGTCCCCGCGCCGCCCTGGGCCAGCGAAAACGCGAGGGGCATCAGGATGGCCCACGTGCCGAACGAACTTCCGAGGACGTAGGAGATGACGCATCCGAACACGAAGAGCGCCGGAATGATGAGCGATCTCGGCACGTACTGGACGATTTCGCGCTGGCAAAACTGCGCAAAGCCGAGATCGGACGCGACCGCGGAGACGGCCCAGATGAGCGCCAGGAGGACGATGACGGGCATCATCTCGTTGCCGCCCTGCAAAAAGCCCACCATGATTCGATTGAGCGGCGTGCCGCGGACGGCGTAGAGCACCATCATCGCCACCACCGTGAGCACGAGCGCCTCGAGCATGGCCTTTGCCGCGTTCGCCTGAACGAACGCTTGGACCAAGGATCGCCCCGGCGCGTAGCCCGAGAGGACCGTCAGCGCGAGCGTGCTCGCGAGCAAAAGTCCCAAGGGAAGGACGAGGTTGAGCGCCGATGGATGCGCGCGCTTCGCCAGCGCCTCGACGGGATCGGGCACCTCCTCCCCTCTGTCGTCGGGGCGGCGCATGCCACGCTGGACCGCGGCATCCTGCGGAAGGCCAATGGCCCCGGCTTCGAGCGCCAACGCCCCGCGCTGCTCGCGTGCGAGGCGAGGCAAGGAGCGGTCTTCCGGGCGATCCGGCAGGAGTCTAGTCGTCCGAGTCGACGCCTGCACCTGTCGCGAGAAGCGGAAAAACGTCAGGAACGCGCCCATGATGAGCATGGCCCAGGCGAAGAAATTGTATGGAATGGTGGCGAGGAACAGGGTATACGGAGAAGCCGCGCCGGCGTGATGCGCCGACGTGTGCATGAGTCCGACCATGTACGCGACAAACGCAGTTCCAATGGGGACCACGGCGCACATCGGCGTGGCCGTCACATCGATGGTGAACGCCACCTGCTCCTTCCGGACGCGAAACCGCTCGAAGACCCGGCTCACGATGGGCGCAACTGTAAGAATCCGGAAGTCAGGCGCCATGAAGGTGAACAGGCTCGACAGCCAGGTGAATGCGAAGGCGCCTCGCGGTGAACGAATCCGGGTCTCCATCCATCGGCTGAACCCCTTGACGCCGCCCGAGACGCGCAGGAGGCCGACGAACGATCCGAACAGGTAAAGAAAGAGAATCAGACTCACGTTGCCGGCGAGCCCCACCTCGCGGATCACGTACGCGATGGCGGCCTCGAGCCCCGCGAGTGGTCGGGGGTGTTCGATATAACAGCCGACGAACAGCCCGAGCGCGAGCCCCAAAATCACCTGTTTGGTCAGGACCGCCACGGGGATAATGACGAGAAACGGCACAATGGATGCGATCGATCCATGCATGTTGACCCTCCTCCCTGCACCCTTCCACAGTGTCCTCCAAATCAGGAAAGACATACTTCAGGGAGGGGAATATCGCGTGCTCGGCGTGGCGGAACTGGACCTCATGGAAGCGTGCAGCGTGTTGTCCTCTATCGGCACGCTGGCCCTCGCCGTCACGGCCTGGTACCAAATCCGGCGCGATACCAAGCTCATGTTCGTACCGATGGTCGTGATCGACGACTTCGCGTGGAGTGGTGGAAATCTGGTGGCGCAAATCCGAAACTACGGCACGGGACCGGCGCTCGACATCAAGTTGTGGATGATGGAGGGGCAGGACGCCGCGCCGGTTGCGCCGCTGGTGGACGGACGCCAAGTGACGGGCCTGCATCTCGCACCGGCCGAGGCGAAACGCGTGGTGCTCACGGCCCATCCGCGGTGTCGCGAACAGGCGCGCGCGATGGTACCCGCCGAGATCCGGATGCGCTACCATTCCGTGCGAGGAAGGACGTATGAAGAAAGGACGAGGATTCCACAGGAGCTTCAAACCGCGGTAGTCCAACATGGACTCGGGCAAGCCGACGACGGCTTGCCCGAGTGAGAGGAATCACTTGTTGGAGGACATCCAGATGTAGTTGAGGAGCGAGTACCCGGTCGTCGGGTTCAGCACCTGCGTCGTCGCGTTGTGCACGTTGGGCCCGATGACCGTAATGCCGGCCGGAACGTTCTGCCACAAGACCGGGAGCTGCTTTGCGATGTAATCCTCGTACGCGAAGAAGTTTTTCATGTTCTCGGCCTGCGAAGAGACCGGCTCGGTGGTCTTCGCAATCAGCTTGTCGGCCGTCGGATCGTTGTAACCGAAGTTGTCCAGGCCGCCGGGCTTGAAGAGAAGCTCACCGGACGGGTACGATCCGCCGTACGTGATGCCCGTGCCGGCCGCCGCCGCCCACTTGCCGGGGTTCTTCGTGTCGCTCATGATCGCGATTTCCTGGTTGAACGGCATCTGCTGAAGCGTGACGTCGACGCCAATCTGCTTCCAATTCTGCTGAACGAGCTCCGCCTCCTGCAGCGTCGATTCAGAGCCAGAGGACACGAGCATGGTGAACTGGAGCTTTTGGCCGTTCTTCGTCATCACGCCGTTTTCCATCTTCCAGCCGTCCGACTCGAGCAACTGCTTCGCCTTCGCCGGGTTGTAGGCGAACAGGTTGTTGAGCGACGGATCATAGAACACCGTCTTCGGCTGGGCAGGGATTGGGCCGTAGAGCGGCGGCGCGAAGCCGTGGTAAATCGTCTGGTTAATCTCGTTCTGGTTCATCGCGTACTCGAGCGCCTCGCGAACCTTGAGGTCGTTGAACGCGCTGTAGAGCGGCGAACCCTTCTGCAAGTTCAGTTCGATGAAATCGTAGCCAAAGTTGTAGGCTGGAACAATCTTGTAACCCATCTGGAGCAAGCTCTTTCTCGCGTTCCACTGCGATGGATCGAGATACCCCAGATTGACCGAGCCGCTGCGCAGCGCGGCAAACTCCGCGTCCGCCGAACCCTCGTACTGGAAGATGAGCTTATCCAGCGTGCTCTTGTGGCCCGCAAACGTCGGGTTGGGGACCAACACCCAGGCCTGGCCCTGCTTCGCGCTCACGAGCTTGAACGGGCCGTCCACCACGGTGAAGAAGCTCGGGTTGGTGGCCTCTTTGCCCAGGTACGCGATTTCCTGTGCCATGTTGTTCGGATACTTGTTCCACGCGTGTTCAGGCAAAGCCGTGAGCTGGCCGATGCCGTTGTAGATGAACCACTGCTGGTTGACGGGTTTCTTCAGCGTGATCTGCACCGTGTACTTGTCAAGCGCCACCACACTCTTGACGTTCGCCGGCACGTCACCCGAACCCGCGTTGTAGTTCGGCCAAGGCGGCACGTTGGACTCATCCGTCGCCTTGATGAGGTTGTAGTCCCACACCACGTCCTGAGCGGTCACCGGCTTGCCGTCGGACCACACCCAGTTCTTCTTCAGGTGAATCGTGAACACAGTACCGGTGGCGTTGTAGTCGATGCTGCTCGCGAAGCTGTCGTTCCAATCAATCGCATAATTGCTTCCAATGTAGATGACGCCGGGATAGAGCAGAATTTGTAACGCCGCATTGTAAATACTCGCGTTAGATGAGTTCGTGATTGGCAGATACCAGTTGATGTTCGTCGATGGCGGCAAAGCGACGACCAGCGTGCCGCCCTTCTGCGGTTGTTGCGTAGTGGTTTGCGTGCTGTTGGTGGTCGTGTTCGACGTACTCTGTTGCGTTCCACATCCGGCGATGATGCCGGCGCCCAGCGCCACGGTGACCGCAGCCACACCGAGCCGCCTTGACGACCACTTGCGCTGACGTTGACGTGTCATGATAACCCCCCTATGGCGTCTGTGTTCCGACAGGATCGGAATTCACAGACTCTTTGTTTGATTTCTGGCTTTCGATAAGCTCATCCTACGAGCCCTCGGGGCTCTTGTAAAGGCCGTGTCAGCTTACATAACCCACCATGTGAGTGGTGAAAACCTCGGATGCCGCATCACGCCTGCATTTCTCGCGTTCCGCCCCAACTCTAAGAATTCTCTAAGAATAAGGGGTATCAAAGAACGGTGCGGCGCCAGGGCCCGCTTCGCCCCAGCACCGCACCGTGTCGTCACGACATCGACTCAAGGCTGATTCTCGGATCCACCAGGCTGTACAGGATGTCCGCCAGCAGGTTGCCAATGATGGTCAGCGCACCGAGGAACATCGTCACGCCCAATAGCACCGGATAATCCAGTGTGCCCACGGCATTCCAGTACAAAAGCCCCATGCCCGGGTAGTTGAAGATCTCTTCGATGAACAGCGCGCCAGCGAAGAGGGCCGGGAACGACAGGCCAAAAAGCGTGATCTGCGGAAGGATCGAGTTCCTCAGGACGTGACGCCACAACACCTGCGACTCCCGCAAGCCTTTGGCTCTCGCCGTGCGAATGTAGTCCATGAGAAGCGTCTCGCGCACGGACGAGCGCATGTAGCGCGAGTAGCCGGCCAGGGTGACCAGTGTCAACGTCGCGGCGGGCAGGACCAGGTGGTGCAGCCAATCCCAGAAGCCCGGATTCGGATCCTGCGGGTTCACCACGCCGCCGGACGGAAACCAGTGCAACTGGATAGAGAAAAACATCACCATCAGGATGCCCAACCAGAACGACGGCATCGAATAGAAGAAGTAGTTCAGCACGGTGATGACGTGATCGGCAATGCTATTTTCGAAGTACGCCTGCACCGTGCCAATGAGCATCGCGAACAACTGCGCGAAGATGGTCGCAATCAACACGAGCGACAACGTGTTCGGCAGCGCGTGCCCGATGAGGTACGTCACCGGCTCCGTGTAATTGTACGAGTATCCGAGGTTGCCGTGGAGAATGTTCCACAGCCAGATCAGATACTGCATGTACAGCGGCTTGTTCAGGCCGAGCGACTGCGCCAGCGCCGCGGCCCGCTGCGGCGTGTAGTGCTGGCCCAACAGAATGCGGACCGGATTGCCCGGCACGATATGGAGCAAAACGAACGTGATAATCGAAATGCCAATGAGCGACGGAATGGCCTGCAGGATGCGGCGCACAATGTAACTCAGCACTCGGGCCCACCTCGCTTCCGTGATCGACTCGCGCCATCAGTCCGTGCGCGTTTCAAGCGCATGGCGCAGGCCATCGCCGATGAAGTTCACGAACAGCTGCGAGCACAGAATCAGAATGCCTGGCGGGTAAATCAGCCACCACGCGTTCTGGAAGATGTAGTTCATCGCAGCCGACAGATCGGCACCCCAGTTCGGCGCCGGGGGCGGCAACCCAAGTCCGAGGAATGATAGACCTGCAATCGAGAGAATGGAGTCTGCGACTGCGAAGGTCGTGGTCACCAACACGGTCCCGATGAAGTTCGGAACCAGGTACTTGGTCATCAGCCGCCACGTTCGCACGCCCGCCAAGAGCGCCGCTTCGACGTACGTCTCGTTTTTGATCTTCAACACTTCACCGCGGACGATACGGCTCACGCCGAGCCAGCTCGTCGCAGCAAGGACGAAGATCATGAGACCCACGTTCGGCTTGAACGTTGCGTTCAGGAACAGCAAGATGAAGATGCTCGGAATGGACAGCAGGATGTCCACGATACGCATCAGGATGATGTCCACCCAGCCGCCCGCGAGCGCGCTCACCATGCCGTACAGCGTTCCAAACGCCATTGCCACGAACGCAGATAGAAAGCCGACTTCAAGCGACGCCTGACCACCCACCATCATGCGGGCGAGCACGTCGTGACCCGCATCGTCCGTGCCCAGCGGATGCTTGGCGCTCGGCGGTTGGAGCAGCGCGGTGAAATCGCCTTGCGTCGGGCTGACGTGATAGAGCATTGGCCCCACGAAGCAGAACGCAAACAAAAGGACCATGCCGATCACGCCAATCGAGCTCAGCGGATACCGCCAGAACCGCTTCCACGTGCGCCACTTCGTGGCCTGCACGCGCGGCTCGCCAGCGGAATTAGCCACCTGCGTTTCTGTGACCACGCCTTTCCCTCCCTTCTTCTGCGCGGCCAGAAAGCCCAGCCGCGCTCTTCATGATAGATTCCTGTCACCTGGACATCCAAATATAGTTAAAGAGTGGATAACCGGTTGTCGGATTCAGGTACTGCTCGGTCGCGTTGTGCACGTTCGGCGCCACGGCAATGAGGCTCGCCACGCCGTTCGTCCAAAGCACCGGCACCTGCTTCGCACAGTACTCCTCGTACGCGAAGAACGCCTTGAGCGACGCCTGCTGCGAGGGCGCCGGCGATGTGGTCGCGGCAATCAGCTTGTCGAGCACCGGATCGTTATAGCCGAAGCTGTCCAAGCCGCCCGGTTCAAACAACTGCTCACCGGATGGATACGATCCGCCGTACGTGATGCCGGTTCCCGCCGCGGCCGCCCACTTGCCCGGATTGGAGGTGTCCTGAATGATCCCGAAGATCTCGGACAGCGGCATGGGCTTCAGCGAAATCTGGACACCAATCTGTTTCCAATCCTGCTGAATGAGCTCCATCATCTGCGTCGTCGACTGGGTGCCACTCGGGTAGATGACCTGGAACTTGAGCTGCAAGCCGTTTTTGGTCATCACGCCGTTTTGCATCTTCCAGCCGTCCGACTCCAGCAATTGCCGCGCTTTCGCCAAGCTGAACGGAAAGAGCGGCTTGACGAGATTCGGATCGAAGAAGATGGTCCTCGGCATCGTCGGTATGGGCCCGTACTGCGGCGGTGCAAAGCCGTGATAGACGTCCTGGTTGATGGCTTTCTGGTCGATCGCGTACTCGAGCGCCTGTCTCACCTTCACATCGCTGAATGCCGCGTACATCGGGGAGCCCTTTTGCTGGTTGAGCTCAATGAAGTTGTACCCAAAATTGTACGCCGGTGTGATGGTATAGCCCGACGACACGAGCGACTGACGCGATGCGTACTGCGACAGGTCGAGGTATCCCAAATTCACCGCACCGGTCTTCAGCGCCGCAAATTCCGCGTCGTTGGTCGCCTCATACTGGAAGATCAGCTTGTCGAGCGTGCTCTTGTGCCCACCGAACATCGGGTTTGGCACCAGTGTCCACGACTGACTGTTCTTTGCACTCTGCAGCTTGAACGGCCCGTCGACCACCGTGAAGAACGCTGGGTTCGTCGCTTGCTTCGCCAGATAAATGATCTCCTGCCGGATGTCGTTCGGGTACTTGTTCCACGCGTGCTTCGGCAAAGCCGTCAGTTGCCCGATGCCGTTGTAGATGAACCACTGCTGGTTCACCGGCTTCTTCAGCGTGATCACGACCGTGTACGGATCCTTCGCCACAACACTCTGGACGTTGTCCGGCACGCCGCCTGCGCCCGCGTTGTAATTCGGCCATGGCGGGGGCGCGTCCTTGGCGTCAGTCGCCTGAATGAGCTCGTAGTCCCAGACGACGTCATCCGCGGTCACCGGGTGGCCATCCGACCACTTCCAGTTCCTCTTCAGCGAGATGGTGTACACCGTGCCCGCCTGGTTGTACGTAATGTTCTGCGCGAAACTGTCGGCGTAATCGATCTGGTACCGATGATCGATATAGATGACGCCTGGATACAGCTGCGTGTACAGCTGCGCGTTGTACAGGCTCGCGTTGCCCGCGTTCGTGATGGGCAGGTACCAGGTGATGTTCGTCGCGGGCGGCAGAGCGTAAATCAGCGTGCCCCCCTTTTGTGCGCCGGTCCCACCGGTTCCCGCCGCGTTTTGAGAGCCGCCGCCACAGCCGACCACGGCGCCGAGCGCCACCACCGCCGTCAGTCCGCCCGAAACCATCTTCGCTTTCCGCTTCATGTCACTTCCCCCTTTGACGAACCCTGAAACTAGGGTCTCGAAACCGGGAGAAGTTCATGCACGGCGACCGCCGACGCTCACCCGTGGAGGTGGCAAGCGACCCAGTGATCCGGATGCACCTGGACCGGCTTGGGCATCGTCTGCCGGCAGACGTCCATCACCCGCGGGCAACGCGTGTGAAATGGACAGCCGGACGGCGGATTCGCGGGGCTCGGCACGTCGCCCTGCAGGATGATTCGCTCGCGCCGCTTCGTGCGCCTGGGCTCGGGCGCCGCCGAGAGAAGCGCCTGCGTGTACGGGTGCAGCGGATCCTGGTACAGGGAGTGCTTCGGGCCGATCTCGACGAGATGTCCCAAATACATCACGCCGACGCGATCGCTGATGTGCCGGACGACCGCGAGGTTGTGCGAGATGAACAAATACGACAGGTTGAATTGGTGTTTCAGATCCATCAACAGATTCAGGATCTGCGATTGGATCGACACGTCGAGCGCCGACACGGCCTCGTCCGCGACAATCAGCTTCGGGTTCAATGCGAGCGCGCGGGCAATCCCGATGCGCTGACGCTGACCGCCCGAAAACTCGTGCGGATAGCGGTTGATATCGCTCGCCCGAAGGCCCACCGTCTTCAGCAGTTCGCCCGCGCGTTCGAACGCCTCGGACTTCGGCAGCACCTTGTTGACAATCAGCGGCTCTGCAATGCTCTCGCCGACCGACATCCGCGGATTCAGCGAGGCGTACGGATCCTGAAACACCATCTGCGACTTGCGCCGGCTGGCCCGCAGTTCTTCACCCTTGGCATGGGTGATGTCTTTCCCGTCCAGAATGATTTTCCCGGACGTCGGCGTCGTCAGCCGCATGATCATGCGGCCCGTCGTCGACTTGCCGCAGCCCGACTCGCCGACGATACCAAGCGTTTCACCTGGTTTCACCTGAAACGAGACGCCGTCCACGGCGCGAACGTACCCGACCGTGCGCTTCAGGAGGCCCGACTTGATGGGAAAGTACTTTTTCAGATCCTGAACTTCGAGCACGTACTCGCTCATGCGCTCCCTCCTTTCCGTCAGACGAGATCGCAGCGAACCCAGTGACCCGGGGCCACTTCGCGCAACTCGGGCATCTTCTCGAAGCAGGACGGTTTCGCGATGGGACAGCGCTCAGCAAACCGGCAGCCCTTCGGGAAGTTCGCCGCGCTCGGCACCGTACCCGGGATGGAGTAGAGCACATCTTTGTCCTCGTCGAGCGACGGGATAGACTCCATCAATGCTCGGGTATAGGGGTGTTTGGGCTCCGAGAACAGCGTATCCGCGTCAACCGACTCGACCACCTGGCCGGCGTACATCACCACGACGTGATCAGCCATGTCGGCCACGACGCCGAGGTCGTGGGTGATGAGGATGATGGACGTGTTCGTCTCACGCCGCATCTTCTTCATGAGGTCGAGCACCTGGGCCTGAATAGTCACGTCGAGCGCCGTGGTGGGCTCGTCCGCGATGAGCAACTTCGGCTCGCAGATCATCGCCATGGCGATCATCACGCGCTGCCGCATGCCGCCCGACAGCTGATGCGGATACTCGCGCACAATCTGCTCCGCGCGCGGGACGCCCACGAACTTGAGCATCTCCACGGCTCGATCGAGCGCCTCCCGCTTCGGCACGCCGCGGTGGCGAACCAAAACTTCCGAAATTTGCGTGCCGATGCTCAGCACGGGGTTGAGCGCCGTCATGGGCTCCTGGAAGATCATCGCGATCTCGCTGCCGCGCAGGTCCGCCATTTCGCGCTCGCTCAACTGCAGGAGATCCCGGCCGTCAAACAAAATCTGACCGCCGACAATCTTCCCGTACGGCCGAGGCACGAGCCGCATGATAGACAGCGACGTCATGCTCTTGCCGCAGCCCGACTCGCCCACGATGCAGACGACCTGTCCCCGGTCGACTTCGATGTCGATCCCGTCGACCGCCTTGACCGTCGCCTGCTTGCTCACAAAGTAGGTCTTCAAGTCGCGAATCGCGAGGAGCGGTTCGGCCAAGATCTGCCCCTCCCATCTGTTGAAAATGTCGAAATCACGGTTCGATTTCGGAACCTGTATGACAACGTCACATGAGTGCATTCAAAGCTCGTCGCGCGTCCGAAATCGTCGGTACCCTGCACGCACCGTGCCTAGTATAGCGCAAATTGTATCGACGGCCATCCCCAGTGTAAAGGAGCACGACAGGCAGGCTCCTCACGTTTTTCCACCGGGGTGTGACGAGAATCGCGAACTTTCGCCGCTTTCACCGACTTTCGTAGGAAAGTAAGAATTCTCTTAGCCTCGGAGCCTCGGCAACATCGAATCACGCGACCGATGCGGTAAGAAATCTTACGAAAGCGCAAACATTCGGACACGCCCCCAATTTCTCCTCCGCGTTGCATGCGGCAATTCAAGCGGCGTTCAATCCTGCGGTGTACAATAAAAGCGGTCCAGTCCGATCCACGGAACCACGCGGGAGGTCATCCGATGCGCATCTTGCTCGTCGAAGATGAGGTGCGGCTCGCGTCCGCACTCAAACAGCTTCTCAAGGAACACCAATATGCGGTCGACGTCGCCCACGACGGCGAAACCGGCTGCGATCTCGCCCTTACCGACAGCTACGACATCGCCATCCTCGACATCATGCTGCCGAAGATGAGCGGCCTCGACATCCTGCGCGCCATGCGCAAGGCTGGCCTGCAGACGCCCGTGCTGCTCCTCACGGCCAAAGACACAGTCGAGGACCGCGTGACCGGCCTCGACGCGGGCGCCGACGACTACCTGGTCAAGCCGTTTGACAACAAGGAGCTCTTGGCGCGCGTGCGGGCCCTCTCCCGGCGCACCGGCCAGCTTGCAGGCGGAGACGCCATTGAGGCGGGCCCGTTTCGACTCGATCTTAACACTCGCACGGTGACGCGCAACGGGGAACCCTTGGCGCTGACCGCGAAGGAATTCCAGTTGCTCGAACTGTTCATGCGCAATCCGAACAAGGTGTTGTCCAAAGAGGTCATTCTCGATCGCGTCTGGGGCCCGGATGCAGACGTCATTGGCAACGCGGTCGAAAACTACGTGCACTTCTTGCGGAAAAAAATCGATGAACCCGACCTGCCGTCTTACATCACGACCGTGCGGGGCGTGGGATACATGTTTCACCCGGATCCGGCAGCGGGCCGCAAGGCGTGAGAAGGGACGTGCGGCTTGTTTAAGCGACTGAGCCTCCGGCTGACCCTCTTGACCGTCGTCCTCTTGGTGATCCTGTACAGCATCACGTCGCTCGCGCTCTACGGGATCATTCGAGGGTTTGTGATGCGAAGCATCGACTTCAACCTGCGCCAGGCCGCCTACCGCGTGGCGAATACAGCCGTCCTGACGGGCATTCCGAGCTTTGCCTCGACCGGATCGCCCGAGATCAGCTTCGTGCTGGCCGACAACGGCATCTACACCTCGATTGCGGACCCTGACCTCGCGAGCGCGCTGGAAAATCGCCTGAACCGGCCCATGGACGGGCCGACGTTTTTCAACTTCACGTACCAGGGCGAGCACTACCGCGTGTTCGACTTGCCCATCGCAGCTGGCTCCGGCGAGCCGGCCTACGTGGCCACCGTGCTTGACGACACGCAGACCGTGCGGGCCATGAGCGACCTGCGCTCCGTCATCGTGATCGTGGGCCTGTTTGGCATCTGCGGAGCGACGCTCGTCGGCTTCATTCTGTCGGAACGCATGCTTCAACCCATTCGCCGCGCGTTTCAGCGCCAGCTCGAATTTGTCGCCGACGCCTCGCACGAGCTGAGGACGCCGCTTGCCGTCATCCAGTCCAACCTCGGCATTGTGATGGAACACACCGACCAAACCGTCGAGGAAAATTTGGAGTGGCTGAACAACGCGCACGGCGAGGCGCGCAGGCTGGCCAAACTCGTGCAGGATTTGCTCACCTTGGCGCGATCCGACTCCGAGCGCATGCCCATCGAGCGCCGCCCCGTGGCGCTCGGCGACTTGCTCGAGCGCATCCATGATCTCTACGAGACCATCGCGGAGATGCGCGGCATCGAGCTCAGCGTGCGCGCGGAAGACGGGCTCGTCGTGCTGGGCGATCGCGACCGCCTGCACCAGCTCCTGGTCATCCTCATCGACAACGCCATGAAGTTCACCGATGCCGGCGGCAAGGTCGAAATTGCGGCGACGAGAAGCCGGAATCAGGCCGTCCTGTCGGTTCGAGACACAGGCATCGGCATCGCGAAGGAGCATTTGGAGCGCGTCTTCGACCGGTTCTACACCGTGGACACGGCGCGATCGCGCCATGGAGAGGCGAAAGGGACGGGGCTCGGGCTGTCCATCGCCAAGTGGATTGTGGAGGCGCACGGCGGCCGAATTTCCATCGCGAGCGAGGGCATTGGTAAGGGGACCACCGTGCGGGTGGAACTGCCACTTTCGCCCAAGCGCGCCGCCGGATGGGACGAGGGCGACGTCACGGCGAAAAGCGAGGCGTGACGCCCACCTCCGGCAGGCGCCTCAGGAAAAACTCCAGCAAGGAGACCTTGGCCTCGGCGCTCGTCCAGGGCTCGCGCGACGCCTCGGCGAGCGTCGTCGCCTTCTCGCGCTCAATCCGCACGTCGTCTCGCCCGGCGTAGTGGTAGAACCTCTGCATGGCGGCGATGGCGGCGTCGAGATCGGGCGAAACGCTGATGCAGCCGTGCGCGAGCACATAGCCAGGGTGGCGGGACGCCATGCCAGCCAAGCCGCCGCGCCACGCCTGTGCCGTGCCCACGACCTTCCGCCCGCCAACGGCGACGTTGTAGTTCCCGTCGCAGTAGGCCCCGGGGACGTCCGTCATCTCGGCCTCGAGCCCGAGCGCCTGAAGCCACTCGACGAGCGGCTGACAGAGGATGCGATAGTACCTGTCCGTTGTGGCGCCCTCGGCCTGGCGCGGGAAGATGAGCGACAGATTGAGCATCCCTTCGCCGTGCGGCACGGCGGTGCCGCCGGTGGAGCGCACGAAGAGCGGCCACCCCTCGGCGGCCATGCGCGCCATCGCCGCCTGACCAGTCGAACCGGCCACGTCTCGGCGACTGACCACGAGGCCCGTCACGGGCAGATGGCGCCACACGCGCACCACGGGCAGCCGCTCTCGGTGCGCCACCTGCTGGCCCAGGTGATCGTCGAGCAGAATGTTGTCGAGCGGCGAAACCGGCACCTCCTCCACCGAGACCTCCACCTCGGGCGGCCACAGCGAATCCCATGCTGTCATGTGTCTATGCCTCCCAGCGCGCGCTCCTGGCCGACCAGCGGAAGGACCATCACGACGGTCGTGCCCTTCCCGACGGCGCTGCGCACGTAAATTTGTCCTCCGTACCGTTCAATGACCTGTTTCGAAATGGCGAGGCCAAGCCCGGCGCCCTGTCCCTCGCGGCGCGCGGCCTCCCCGCGATAAAACCGTTCGAACACGTGCGGCAACACGTCCTCCGGAATGCCCTCGCCGTTGTCGGATACCGAGATGCGCGCGGTAGTGACTTCCTCGCGAGCCATGAGCCGAATCCAACCGCCCTCAGGCGTGTGGCGCATGGCATTGTCCACGAGCCCCACGAGCACCTGCCGCAGCCGATCCGACTGAATCGCGACCCGCCCGCCGCGCGTCAGATGGACACTCACCTCAATCTCCAAATCCGGGCGCAGCACGAGCGCGTCATCGCGCAGCCGCGCAAACAACTCGTCCATCTCCTCCTGCCCAATCCCGCCACCCACCGGCAACTCGTCGACCTGATCCAGGTTCGAGAGAGCGAGGAGTTCATCCACCAGCCGTTGCAGGCGCCCGACCTCGAGCACAATGTTTCGCACCGCGGGCTCCCACACGTGCGGATTATCCTTGCCCCATCGGCGCAGGAGGTTAGCATGCCCCGCGATGATGGCGAGCGGCGTGCGCAACTCGTGCGACGCGTCCGCCACGAACCGGCGCTGCTCGTCCATCGCCACGTCGATGCGGTCCAGCATCTGATTGACCGACTCCTGCAGCTGCATCAACTCGGGCGGCAAATCCGGGAAGGTGAGCCTGCCCGCCTTGCGCCACTCCACCTGCTGGATGCCCCCCATCAGCCGCGCGAGCGGGCGAAATCCCCGCTCGATGAGCACGCGCATGCCGACGGCGAACAGGGCGATGACCGCCGCGTCCAGGACCAGGAACACCTCGAGCATGTGCAGCCCCGCCTGGCGAATCGGATCGAGCAAGGCGAAGATAGAAAGCTGGCCGTAGCTTCCGTTTTCGAATCGCACGCCTTCGGTGAGCGCAAGCACCCGGTGATACCCGTTTGCGTCCCGCCACGCGTACGGATTACTCCAGTGAGGTTTGGTGAAGTTCGGGCCCTGCGCAGGCATCGGCACTCGCGCCGCGATGTCGTCCACCACCCCCGCCGTGAACACCGGCCCCATGATCTGAAACAACACGTCCCCCTGGGCGTCGGTGAGGCGAATGACCGAGTCTGTCGCGGCGGAGTATCGGTCCCACGTCGTGGTGACCGCCTCCTCGGCAAGCCGATCCGCCCCCTGCCCGAGAAGCGTCGCCATCTCGAGCTCCATGATGCGCTTTTGACCGACCAGGCTCGTCGCCTCGTACGACACCATGAACACAGCCGTGAAGAGAAGCAGCACCACCGCGCACCACACCGTGCTCCAGATGAGCAAGGTCCCCTCGATGCTGCGCCGAAGCGCACGATTCCCAAACCTCATGTCTCCTCGACCTCGAGCCGATACCCCTGCCCGCGAACCGTCTTGATGTATCGCCGCTCAGGATCCAACTTCTGCCTCAAGTAGCCGATGTACACGTCCACCACGTTGGTGTCGCCAGGCGCCTGAAATCCCCATACGCGCTCCAACAGCTCCTGCCTGGAACACGTTCGATTCACGTTGCGCAACAGGTACAGCAACAGGTCATACTCCCGCGCCGTGAGATCGACTTCCTGCCCGCGGTACACCACGCGGTGCGCGTCGAGGTGCACCGTTGCCTCTCCAAAGCGAAAGGGTGCGCCATTCACCTCATACCGGCGCCTGATGGCACGGATGCGCGCCCAAAGCTCCTCGATGGCAAACGGTTTGACCAGGTAGTCGTCCGCGCCCGCGTCGAGGCCGTCGACGCGATCCGCCACCGCGCCGCGCGCCGTCAGCATCATGATGGGGACGTTCGAAAACCTGCGCACCTCGCGGCACAACTCCACACCGCTCATGCCCGGCAGGACGATGTCGACGAGCAACAGGTCGTACAGCTCCAACCTCGCCCGCTCAAGCGCGGTCTCGGCGTCCATCGCGACGTCCACCTCGACGCCCGACAACTGCAATTCTAAGCGCAGAAACTCCACGAGCCCGGGCTCGTCCTCGACAATCAGGACCCGCATCGCTTGATCACCGCCCTCATCTTACCGCAATTCGGTGGCCGCCGCTCCCGCCGACGCGAGCCACTCGATGAATGCGCGCGCAGCCGCCGGGATGTGCGATTCCTTGCGCCAGACGAGCGTCACGGTGCGCTGGCCGAGATCGCAACCCACGATATGGACGAGTTTCAGGCGGCCCTGGGTCACATCGTCCGCCACTGCCGGCCAAGGCACCACCGCGACACCCAGCCCCGCCTGCACGAAACGGTTCATCGCTTCCAGACTGTCCGTTTCCATCACCGGCGGAGCAGGCCGCTCGACCCCCGCGCCGTGCAGGAGGTCGTCGATCTGCTTCCTCAGGCCCGACTCGCCGTGCATGACCACGAGCGGATACTGGGCCAACTCCACAATGGTCGCGCGCTTGCCCGCGAGCGCATGGTAGGCCGGCGCGACTGCGACGAGCTCGTCGCGCCAGAGCGCCACCTGCTCGACACCCGCCTCCTCATCCGGAGGCGTCGTCACAATGGCGAGATCGACCGTGCGCGACGCGAGCCGCTCGAGCGTCACTTTGGACGATCCCGTCACCACCTGGAAGCGCACGCGCGGATGTTTCGACGCGTAGCGGGCGACCATCGCAGGCAGGCGATAGAGCGTCGGGGAGAGCCCCGCGCCCATGCGCACCAATCCCGCCTCCGGATTCGACATCTCGAGGAGCGACTCGGCCAACTCCTCCTGCTTCCGAAGCACCTCAAGCGCGTACGCGTGAACGCGCTCGCCGGCGGGCGTGAGCGCGAGCCGTTTGCCGCTCCGATCAAAGAGCGCCTGCCCGAAGTGGCGCTCCAGTTGTTGAATCTGGCGCGTCACCGTGGGCTGCGTCACGTGGAGCGCCCGGGCCGCCTCTGACACGCTCCCCAGCGAGACCACAGTGACCAGCGCCCGCAGGGATTCAAACATGGTGATCACTCCATACACGATGAGCATGAAAATGATACATATCATTCATTTTACACATAGAAGAGGCGCGTCGTACACTGGAGTTGTGTTGAGGAGGGAACGCGCGATGTTTCATGCAGTTGTGGGTGCTCAGTACGGCGACGAAGGCAAGGGGAAAATGGTCGATTACCTGGCGGAAGAGGCGGACATCGTCGTCCGGTATCAGGGCGGCGGCAATGCGGGCCACACCATCGTGAATACGTATGGAAAGTTTGCGCTTCATCTCGTGCCCTCGGGGATTTTTCACCCGCACACGCTGTGCGTGCTTGGCGCTGGCGTCGTGGTCAATCCGCCCAAACTCGTGGAGGAGCTCACGTCGCTCGCGGAGGCCGGGATCGACACGAGGCGCATTGTCATCTCGGACCGGGCGCACATGGTGCTGCCGTATCACATCTGGCAGGACCAGTGGGAAGAAGAGGCGAGATCGAAAAAAGTCGGTACGACACTGCAGGGCATTGGCCCCGCCTATCAGGATAAAGTCGGACGCTTTGGGATCCAGATGGGCGAAATGCGCGACGTCGCCCGCCTCGAGGAGCGCGTGCGCGCGGCGTTCGAGGCGAAATGCCGGCGCCTGCCCGGCCTCGACCGCTACGGCACCTGGGAAGACGTCTGGGAGCCCATCGCCGCATCCCGCGACGTCCTGCTTCCGTACATCACGGACACGACGCCGCTTTTGTACGAGGCCGCCAAGGCGAACAAGCACGTGCTGTTCGAAGGGCAGCTCGGGATTATGCGCGATCTCGACTGGGGCGTGTATCCGTTCGTCACGTCGTCCAACCCCATCGCGGGGGCCGTGTGCAGCGGTGCGGGCGTACCGCCCACCCAAATCGAGCGCATCACGGGCATCACCAAAGCGTACACCACGGCGGTCGGCGAGGGCCCGTTCCCGACGGAGTTGCACGACGAGTACGGCGCGTTTTTGCGCGATCGCGGCCACGAATACGGCGCCACCACGGGGCGGCCGCGTGGATGTGGCTGGCTCGATCTCCCGGCGTTGCGGTATGGCGCCTGGATCAACGGCTACACGGAGCTCGCGCTCATGAAGCTTGACGTCCTGTCGGGCCTTGACGAGATCCAGGTCGCCGTCGCCTACGAGCTGGACGGCCATCGGCTCGACTGGCCGCCGGCCGCGTACGACATGGAGCGCGCGAAGCCCGTCTATCACGCCCTTCCAGGGTGGCAGGAGGACATTTCCGACTGCCGAACGTTTGACGACTTGCCGAGCGCGGCGCGGCAGTATGTCGCGTTTATCGAAGAACAGGTGGGGGTCAGCATCCGGTACGTCAGCGTGGGGCCAAGCCGAGAGCAGACGATTGTGAGGTGAGGGGAAAGTCCCTCACCCACTGATCCGGCACTTCGCAGGTAACAACTCACATGCCAAGCCCGCGGAGTTAGACCTCCACCTCCAGCACCACCGGACAGTGATCGCTCCCCAGGACGTGATCGTCGATGCGGGCTTCGAGGATCCGATCCCGCAGGCGATGGCTGACCAAGAAATAGTCAATTCGCCATCCGATATTCCGCTCTCGCACACCCGGCATGTTGGACCACCACGTGTATTTGTCCGTCACGTCTGGGTGGAGCGCGCGAAAGGTGTCCACGAAGCCCGCGGCAAGCAGCTCCGTCATCTTAGCCCGCTCCTCATCGGTGAATCCGGAGTTGCCGCGATTCGATTTCGCGTTTTTGATGTCAATCTCCTGATGCGCCACGTTAAAATCGCCGCACGCGATCACGGGTTTCTCGCGATCCAGCGCACAAAGATACGCGCGAAACCTGTCCTCCCACTCCAAGCGATATGGCAGGCGCGACAGGTCCCGCCTCGCGTTTGGTGTGTACACGGTCACCACATACAGGGACGGGAATTCGAGCGTGATGACCCGCCCCTCTGGATCGATCCCGTCGCCCAACCCGTAGCGGACGTCAAGCGGCGGGATGCGCGTGAACGCGGCCGTGCCCGAATAGCCTTTGCGCTCCGCATAGTTCCAGATTTGCTGATATTCTTCGCCAAGCGGAAGCTCAATCTGCCCTTGTTGGAGCTTCGTCTCCTGCACGCAAAACACGTCCGCCCCGACGGCCTCGAAATACGGCAGAAACGCACCCTTGTTCACGCAGGCGCGAAGCCCATTGACATTCCACGACACAAGCCTCAACGTCGTCCTCCTCACCAGGTGCTTAGTCGTCGCTCGCAAGAAGTTCGAGCGCCTGTGCCAATGCCGGATCTCGCCCAGACGACAGGTCGTCGGCCGAGATCGCCACCTCCCCCATCAAGTTCGGTCAGGCGCGTCGGAATCCCTCCCGCCTCAAGGCGCCGGCACAAACGCGTGCAAAGAAACAGCCCGCGCCGCCAGTGCCATCGGGCACGGTGGGCGCGGGCTCCTGGTTCGCCAACGTCACATCTTCGACGCGATGTAGCAGGCGAGATCGACCACGCGGTTCGAGTAACCCCACTCGTTGTCGTACCAGGCGATGACCTTCACCATATCGTCGATGATCATCGTGGACAGGCCGTCGACCGTGGACGAATGCGCGTCGCCGTTGTAGTCCTTCGAGACGAGCGGGAGCTCGTTGTACGCGAGAATCCCCTTCAGCGGCCCTTCTGCGGCGCGCTTCAACGCGGCGTTGACCTCTTCCACCGTCACGGGCTTCTTCGTCTGCGCGACGAAGTCGACGAGCGACACGTTCGGCGTCGGCACGCGCATCGCCATGCCGTTCAGGCGCCCCTTCAGGTGAGGCAGCACGAGGCCCACGGCCTTCGCGGCGCCCGTGGTGGTTGGGATGATGCTGAGCGCAGCGGCGCGGGCGCGGCGCAGATCGCTGTGCGGCAGGTCAAGGATGCGCTGGTCGTTGGTGTACGAATGCACCGTCGTCATGAGGCCCTTCACGATGCCGAACTCATCATCGATGACTTTCGCCACCGGCGCGAGGCAGTTCGTCGTGCAGGACGCGTTCGAGATCACGTGGTGCTTGGCCGGATCGTACATCTCGTGGTTGACGCCCATCACAATGGTGATGTCCTCGTTCTTGGCCGGCGCCGAAATGATCACCTTTTTCGCGCCGCCCTTGGTGATGTGCACCTCGGCCTTCTCGCGGTTGGTGAACAGCCCCGTCGACTCAATGACAATGTCCACGCCGATCTCGGCCCAGGGAATCGCACCCGGATCCCGCTCCGCGAACACCTTGACCGTCTTGCCGGCGACGACGAGATCGTTGCCTTCGGCCCGGACATCTTCGGGCAGGATGCCGTGCACCGAGTCATACTTGAGGAGTGCGGCGAGCGTCTCGGCGTTCGTCAGGTCGTTCACCGCCACGATATCGATGTTCGGATTGTGAAGCGCCGCACGAAACACGTTGCGGCCAATGCGGCCAAAGCCGTTAATGCCAACCTTCACTGCCATGTTCGACCCTCTCCTTGCCTGCTGGAGTTTCGAGTTGCAAAATGCGGCGCGCTGCGCCTTCATCCGTCACCAACACGTCAATTCGATAGGCGTTTGCCACACTGGCGATGGCCTGCGCTTTTCTCTGTCCGCCGGCCACCGCGATCACGACCCTCGCCCGAGCGACGTCATCGAGCCGAAGCCCGATGGTGCGCATCGCGTAGACGACTTCTCCTCGCGCGTTGAAGTAGTGCCCGAAGGCCTCAGCCTTCGCCTCGCGCGCTTGAAGGAGTTGGACCTCCTCCTCCGTCGCGTGGCGCCGCCGGGCCATCGCAAGGGCGTCCCCGACGCCGTGCACCACGACGGTCGCCTGGCGAATGATGGGCAAGCGCTCCTGAATGTACGGATCGTCCAGCAACTGCTCGAGCGCTTTCTGCGACAGGCTGTCGGAGATCTGCAGGAGAATGGACGAGCCTCCGAGTTTCGCCGCAAGCTCGGACGCGATGGTGTTGGCTTGGTACGCCACGATTTCGCCGACCGTGCCTCTCGCCGGAACCACGGTGATGCCCTGCCGAAGCGGTTTTGCACTCATGGCCTTCGCGACCGCTGCGACGGTGGTGCCGCCCGTCACAGCGATGATATCCCCGTCCTGGAGCACCTCGGCGAGCACCTCGCTGCCCGCCTGACCAATGCGGTCCGTCACCCAGGCGTCCTCGTCCGCATCGCCTTCCACCACGATGACCCGAGGAATGCGAAGGAGCGAAGAGACGCGCCAGGCCAAATCGGAGCGCCCGGCGATTTCCGCTACGAGCGGCTCGAGCTCGGTCAAAAGCGCCTTGCCCTCCGGCGTCAGCGACACCCCGGACGAGGACGTCGCCACGAGCCCGAGTTGCTTGAGATACTCCAGTTCGGTTCGAAGCGTGCGCTCCGACTGGCCCATGGCGTGCGCGAGCGCTCGTCGGCCGATGGGCGCGTGTGCGTCAATGCGCTGCATCACCCGCACGCGGTGTTCCATGGCCCTGACCAACTCAGGCGCGACCCGTTCAACCGCGGCCCACACCGTCCACTCCATGCCTCTTCTCCTCATCGTCACTGGTCGGTCGTGTCGCCACAACGCCTATCGTCGGGGAGGATCCTAAGGGACAGTTTCCGTCCCGAGGGTTCCTCATACCGTCCCATCACTTTCAGTGTAGCGCGTTTGCAGCACAGGCGCAATGCGTCCCGGGGGAATTGGCAGTCCAGGTGCCGTGCGCCCTGGCTCGTTCATATCTTGCGCAGATGGACCTCCTGTACGCGGTGATGCGCGCCTTTCGCCAGGATGAGGTCGGCCCGGGATTTGGTCGGTGCGATGTTTTCTCGCAAATTTTTTGCGTTGATCTCCTCCCAGATGCGCAGCGCCGTCGCCACGGCTTCCTCGTCGGACAAATCCGCGTAGCGGCGAAAGTACGACTTCGGATCGCGGAACGCCGTCTCCCGCAACTTCAAAAACCGATCGATGTACCAGCCGCGGATGAGGTCTTCCGGCGCATCCACGTAGATGGAGAAATCAAAGAAGTCAGAGACAAAAATAGTCATCGGGCGTCCGCTCGAAGCCATGCGCGTCTGAAGCACGTTCAAGCCCTCGAGGATGAGGATGTCGGGCTGCTCCACCACGATGCGCTCCCCGCGCACAATGTCGTATTCAATGTGCGAGTACACGGGGGCCTCGACGCGCGGTTTGCCGGATTTGATGTCGGCCAAAAACCGAATCAACCGGCGCGTGTCGTAGCTCTCTGGAAAGCCCTTTCTCTGCATCAAGCCTCGCCGCTCGAGTTCAGCGTTTGGGTAGAGAAAGCCATCGGTGGTGACGAGATCGACCTTCGGATGGTTGGGCCAGCGCGACAAGAGCGCTTGGATGATGCGGGCCGTCGTGCTCTTGCCGACGGCAACGCTGCCCGCAATGCCAATGATGTACGGGACCTTGCGCGACTGATGGCCCAAGAAGGCGTGCGTGGCCTCGTACAGGTTCTGCGTGGCGGCGACGTACAGATTGAGAAGCCTGGAGAGTGGCAGATAGACCTCCTCCACCTCTTCCAGGGACACGGGCTCGTTCAAGCCGTGAAGCTGGGCGAGATCGTCCTCGGAGAGAAGAAGCGGCGTGGAGTCCCGGAGCCGGCTCCACTCCTCGCGCGACAGCGTCAAAAAGGGAGAAAAGCGCTCGTTCACCTGTGCGTGATTCTGCATCATTCGCCCCCCGCAATCTGTCTCGAAGCGGATGGATGAGTCCGTCATGAACGCATAAGGCCCGGCCTGTCTCGCCGGGCCAACGACAGTATACAATGTTCAATCCGTAAAAGAAAAGGAACGCGATGCGGTGTGCGCCCCCTTCCTTGCACACTGACAGCATACGCCGATCTCGTCATATTTACACGACGTCCTTGCATCCTTGACTCAAGGAGACAGAACAGGATCCATCGCGTAAAGAAACCTTAGGCGACCGCCATCAGCCGGGCCCCATGGGCCGGCCGCACGGGCTCCGCGCGGCCCAGCGTCAACCGTTCACCATGCTTCGATACTGCGCCTGAACGAGCTTGTAGTAGGCGCCGCGGCGGCGCATGAGCTCGTCGTGGCGGCCGCGCTCGACAATGCGACCTGCATCGAATACAAGGATTTGGTCTGCCTCGCGAATCGTGGACAGCCGGTGCGCGACGACGAACGAGGTGCGCCCTTCGAGGAGGACCTTGAGCGCCCGCTGAATGAGGTGCTCCGTGTAGGTGTCGATGCTCGCCGTGGCCTCGTCGAGAATCAAGATCCTGGGGTCGGCGAGGATGGCGCGAGCGAACGAGATGAGCTGGCGCTGCCCCTGGGAAAGCCTGGCCCCGCGCTCCTGCACCTCGGTAAAGTAACCGTCTGGGAGGCGACGGATGAACTCATCCGCGTACACGGCTCTCGCCGCCGCGATGCATTCCTCGTCCGTCGCGTTGGGCCGACCATAGCGAATGTTGTCCATGAGGGTCCCCGAGAAGAGGAACGTCTCTTGCAACACCATGCCCATCTGCCGGCGCAGGCTGGCGAGCGAGACGGAGCGGAGATCGTGCCCGTCGATTCGGATCTCGCCCGAGGTCGGATCGTAGAAGCGCGCGAGCAGGTTGACCACCGTGGATTTCCCGGCCCCGGTGTGGCCGACGAGCGCGATGGTCTCGCCGGGGCGGGCGACGAAGGAGACGTCCTCGATGGCGGGGCGGGACGGCTCGTAGGCGAAGGTGACATGGCAGAACTCGACGTGTCCTTTGACAGGCGGCAGCTCGCGCACAACCGCGCGATCCGTCACCGTCGGCCGGGTGTCGAGATATTGAAAGATCCGCTCCGATGACGCCATGGCGACGAGCACCTGATTGTACAGCTGTCCGAGCTGGCTGATGGGTGTCCAAAAGCTGCCCAGATAGTTCGCAAACGCGACGAGAAGCCCGACGGTGACCGCGCCCGTGTGCACGAGGTGAACGCCGTACCAGAAAAGAAGCGCCGATCCGAGCGCACCGGTGAGGTCCACCAGCGGGCCAAACGGAATGCTGAAGCGCTGCGCGCGCAGGAAGGTGCGCATGTAATCGCGGTTCATCGCCTCGAAAAATCGCTGATTTTCGTCCGCGCGGACGTACGCCTCCGTCACGCGCATGCCCTGAATGGCCTCGGCCAAATGCGCGTTCAGGCGGCTGAGGCGCAGGCGGACCTGCTGCCACGCCCGCCGGATCTGCACGGTCAGCCGCAGCGAGAGCAGGAACATGAACGGCACGACAACCAGCGCGACCGTGGCGAGACGCCAGTTGAGCGAAAACATAATGGCGATGATGCCGATCAACGTGAACACATTCGTGATGGAATTGATGACGCCGTTTGTGAACAGATCCTGAAGCGAATTCACGTCGTTCAGGATGCGGACCAGGATGGAGCCCGCGGGGCGTGCGTCGAAGAAGTCGGACGACAGCCCCTGCACGTGGACGAACAGCTCATCCCGCAGACGTTGAATGACGCGCTGCCCGAGCCGATTGGTGAGATCAATCCGAAAGAACGACGCGGCGAAGTTGAGGAGATAAAGCGCGATGAGCACCCCCGCGTACACGAACAGCAGGTGCGCGTGGCGATGACCCACGAGCGCGTCGACCGCTTGGCCCACCAGATACGGCGCGACGAGCGTCACGACGAGGTTGCCGCCTGTGGCGAGGAGCGCAAACGCGATGAGCGTTGGATAGGGCCGCATGTAGGAGGCAAGCCGCAGGATGAGCGACAGTTGCAGTTTTTTCTCGAGCGCCTCGTCATCTCGGTAGATAAACGGCGCCCGAAGGAGCGCTTCGCCACCGCCTTGTGCGTCTTGCGTCTGTGCCATTTCAGCGCTCTCCTTCCGCGAGACAGGGATTCTCGATTTGGCGCAAGGCCTCGAGGTCGCGAAACTGCATGTCGTAGATGTGCCGATACAGGCCGCCGAGATCGAGCAATTCCTGGTGACGGCCTCGCTCGACGATCCGGCCTCCGTCGAGCACGAGGATTTCATCCGCATCTTTCACGGCGTTCAGTCGCTGGGCGATGAGAAACGTCGTGGCGCGACCGGCGCGAGCGGCGAGGCGCTGCTGAATCACTTCCTCCGTCTCCATGTCGACGGCGCTCGTCGCGTCGTCAAGGATGAGGATGCGGGGCTCGGGCACGAGCGCCCTGGCGATGGAGACGCGCTGCCGCTGGCCGCCGGAAAGGCCAAGCCCGCGCTCTCCGACGAGCGTGAGATACCCCTCGGGCAGCCGATGGATGAATTCGGCCGCGTCGGCCACTTCGCTCGCCTCTTCCACGCGCGCCAGATCCGCGTCCGGGCGCCCGTAGGCGATGTTGGCGAAAAGCGTCGTGGAAAAGAGAAACGCCTCCTGAAACACGAAGCCGATTTGCCGCCTTAGCGATGCGCGCTTCCACTGGCGCACGTCGACGCCGTCCACGAGCACCGCGCCTTCGTCGACGTCGCGAAAGCGGGGAATGAGCGAGACGAGCGTGGACTTGCCGCTTCCGGTGAGGCCGACAATCGCCACCGTCTGCCCGGGCCGCGCGGTGAACGTGATGTCGCGCAGGACGTATTCGCCGCCAAGCTTCACGCTCACGCCGCGAAACTCGACGAGCCCCTCCATCGGGCGGTCCACCTCCTCCTGAGACGCGTCGAGATCGTCCTGTTGCTCGAGGATCTCGAGGAGGCGTGCGCCGGCGGCGGTGGCCTGCGTCCAGTTGTTCAGGAAGAAGCCGAGCTGGGACATGGGCCAGATCATGTACCAGATGAGCGAGAGAAAGGCGACGAGATCGCCAAGGTTCATGTGGCCCGACATCACGAGCCATCCGCCGACGATGAGAATCAGCACGACACCGAGATTGCCGGTCAGCTCGATGGCGGGAAAGAAGGCGCGCCACAGCTTGGTCGCGCGGATGTTGGCGTCGTAGTACGCCTGATTCCGCTCGCGAAATTTGTCGATCTCGTGCGCCTCACGCGCGAACGACTTCACGGTGCGCACGCCCATGAGGCTCTCTTGGACGCCCGAATTGAGTCGACCGAGCGTCTGCCGGATGGCCATGAAGACCGGCCCCACCTTCTTATCGAATCGGATGGCGATGGCGGCGAGCACCGGTATCACGATAGAGAGGAGGAGCGCCAGCCGGACATCGAGCGTCAGCATCATGCCAATGCTGAACACGATGGTCAGGAATAAGTTCAGAAGATTGTTGATGCCAAAGGCAAAAAACATGCGGAACGCGTCGAGATCGGCCGTGAGGCGAGACATGAGGTCGCCCGTGTGGATTTCGTCGTAGAACCGAAAGGAGAGTTGGTTGAGCTTCCGGTAGAGCTCGTTGCGCAAATCGAAGGCCGTGCGCGCGCCGAACACCTGCGCCAGATACGCCTGCGTGAAGTTGCAGACGCCCTTGACGAAGGACGCGAGGAGGATGGCAACCGAGAGCGGGAAGAGGAGCTCCTCGCGGTGTCCGAGGATCACGCGATTCACAATGGCCTTCAGCAAATAGGGATACGCGAGCTGCAAGAGGGCCGTCAAGACGAGGAAGCCGAGGCTCACCCAAAGGAGCGACAGGTACGGCCGATAAAAGCGAGATAATCGTCGATACACGCCAGCCAAATCAGGTCTCTCCCTTTTTCGCGGCCGGAGCCGGATCAGTCGCACGCCAGACATTGAATCACAGTCGGCCGCGAAACGGGATGACGAATCTGGTCATCTTTTTCCGGATGTGGCTGGCGCGCAAACACCGCCGATCTGGACCAGAACGAACACACGGTGCCCATTGCCACAGGCGGCTCACGCGCCGATCACGTCGCGCGCTTTCGAAATTCCCGAGGCGAAATACCATATTTCTGGCGAAATACGCGATAGAAATACGAGTACGAGTGAAAGCCGCATCGATCGGCAATCTCTTCTAAGTTCAGGTTGCTGAAGCGCATGCGGTCACACGCCATCTGCAGGCGCACGTTCTGCAAGTATTGGACGACCGTTTGACCATAAGCCTCTTTAAACATGTGCACCACGCGCGACACCGAGAGCCCGACGGCATCGGCAATGTCGGCCAGCGACAGATCCTCCGCCGCGTGCCGCTCGATGTAGGCTCGGATCCGCTCCGCCGCAATGGGCACCGGCGTGGCGCGCTTCGGATCGTACCCGTATTTGTCAAACGTGAGGCAGAGCGCTCGGAGGAGATAGTCGCACAGTTCGCCATCCGGCTGGCCCGGCCGCCGGTACTCTTCGATGAGTTGGCGCCAGAGGTACACGCAGTTTTCGTGCAGCGCGAGTCGCAGATGCCGCTTTCTCGGCCGATGATTCCACCACTGATCGACCCAGGGGCCGTTGCAGAACAGATAGAGATCCGTCGACAAATGCTCGCCCGGCCGATGGTTGTCATCCGGTTCGATGCGCAGCTCGTACGGTTCCCCGGCCGGAAAGAGGAGCAGATCCCCCGCGCCAACCACCACAGACGTCCCGGACGTCGTGACGACGGCGCGACCGTCGAGCTGAAGGCGAAACAGATAGCAGTCGAGCCCTTGATGCACCGCCTGCACGAACGGCGTATCGTGCTCCGCAAATCCTGCGCCGACGAGCCACGCCTCCGGCTCTCGGCTTCCGCCATTTCCAAAAGACACGAAGCCATTCACTCCTCCAACGAGGCCATCTCACCATGCGGACCTCGCCCGTTTCGTCTCATCCTCTATTAGACATCGGGCCTCGCGTCCACTATACTGAGCAGTGGAATCGAGAGTCCCAGACAATCACAACCAAGCACGCAGTTCTATGGTGCAAGGCGCAAGGAGGCTCATCCGTCGTGAGTGAGACGCAACAGATGCAAGAGACGCTGGATGTGTCGGACATTCTGCTGGATCCGTCCGTTCAACGGTCGTTGAACCATGTCCTTGAACGGCTGCCCAAGATTGCCCAATTGGTGGAGGCGCTGACGGCCGATGAGCGCACGCTCGAAAGCCTGACCGCCATCGTCGAGCACTTACCCCAACTCGCAAAGTTGGTCTACCTCGTGAGCCGCGTTTCCCAGGCCGTGGAGGACGTCATCACGGATGGCGACTCGCTCGAAGGGTTCGGCAAGCTCGCCAAGCAGATGGTCGAGCCCGCCGTGGGCCCCGCGAAGAAGGTGCTCGACGCGTACAAGGTGGCCAAGGAGCGCGCGGAACACGACACCACCACGTACAGCGTGTTCAGTTTGCTGAAACTGCTGAAAGAGCCGGTGGTTCAGAAGAACCTCCGCATCGTCTCCGCGATGCTCGAGGAACTCGGCAAAGACGAGTCTCACGGCCACCATTGAGCCTTTTGGCGATCGCGTCCGGCCACACGGGCGCGATCGCCCCGCCTGACACCAAGGAGGGATGGCCATGGCCGAATCCAAGCGCAAATGGACCCAGGAAGAGTTGCGCAAGCGCCTGACTCCGCTTCAATATGCCGTGACCCAGGAGAACGCGACGGAGCCGCCGTTTCGCAATGAGTACTGGAACCACCACGAGGAGGGCCTGTACGTCGACATCGTCTCCGGGCAGCCGCTGTTCTCGTCTCGAGACAAGTTCGACTCCGGCTGCGGCTGGCCGAGCTTCACCAAGCCGATTTCCGAAGATGCGGTGATGGAGCGACTCGATACCAGCCACGGCATGATCCGCACGGAGGTCCGCAGTCGTGAGGCGGACGCACACCTCGGCCACGTGTTCCCCGACGGCCCCATCGACAAAGGTGGCCTTCGCTACTGCATCAACTCGGCGGCGCTCCGCTTTATCCCGAAGCAGGACCTCGAAAAAGAAGGGTACGGCGAATACCTGAAGCTGTTTGAGGACGACGAGGACTGACGCCTCCCATGCTGTGGATGGTCAAGCTGGCGGAGAGCCTCGCCTTGCCGCCGGGCCTCTTCGCCACCCTCGCGCTTCTCTTGGCCGTGCTCCTCGCCCGCCATCGCCGCGGCTTCGCCCTCGCACTGGCCGCCGTGTCCCTGTCCTTCGCCGCTATGTGCACCCCGGCCGTCGGCAATCTCCTGCTCGCGCCCCTTGAACGCGCGTACGCGCCGCCCGCCCGCCCCGTGGGCGACGTCATCGTCGTGCTCGGCGCAGGCTTTTCCGCGGCCACGCCGGACTTTGCCGATCCCGGCCTTGACACCGGCACCCTGTACGGCGACTCGGGCGAGCGCGTCCTCGCCGCCGCCGCGCTGTACCCCGAGCAGCGTCTCCCCATCGTGCTCTCCGGCGGTCCGCTCATCCGCGCAAACGGGAAATCGTACGCGTTTGCGCTCATCGCCGCGCGCGATCTCGCCGCACTCGGCGTGCCGCGGCGCGATATGTACGTGGACCCGACAAGCCGCACCACGGAGGAGAACGCCGAACACACCGCCCTCATCCTGCGCAGGCTGCATCGGTCGCACCCCATTCTCGTCGCATCGGCGGCGCAGATGGCGCGGGCCGTGATGGACTTTCGGCGCGTGGGGCTTGTCGTGACGCCCTATCCGGTGGGCTACACCGTGAGCGAGGTGCCCACGCCCCTCGCGCACGCACTCCTGCCCTCCGAGACAGGCCTCGACGAGACGGCGGCCGCGCTGCACGAAGATCTCGGCATCCTCGCCGCGCGCCTCCACCTCCACGGCTAGGCGCGCCGCGGCGCGTGCCGCTCGAGCAGCAGGGCGAGATCCGCGTGCGCTTCGCGCGTGGCCGCCAGGATGCCGTGGGTGAGCGTGTTCGGCCGGTTGAATCGAAACGGGAGCCCGGCCCCGTCGTGCACCTGTCCCCCGGCGGCCAGGACGAGCGCGACACCCGCGGCGATATCCCACTCGTGCTTGGGCCCGAGGCTGAACGTGCCGTCCGCCTCGCCCGCTGCGACGAGCGCCAGCTTGTACGCGATGGAGCCCACCGCGCGGACGTCGAGAACATCCGCAAACGGCTCGAACTCCCCGCGGTTCATCTCCGACCGGCTGCCCAGAATGATGAGGCGCTCGCCGCGATCGCGCGAACAGGTGATGGGCTTCCCATTCCGCCACGCGCCGACGCCCACCGCGCCGAGAAATCGATCCCCCGTCGCGGGATTCACCACCGCGCCCGCCACCGGCTCACCGTCCCGCGCGAGCGCCACCGACACGGCGTATTCGGGAATCCGGCGGACGAACTCCCGCGTCCCGTCGATGGGATCTACAATCCACACCCAGCGCTTCGTGAGGCGATCCGGCCGATCCTTCGTCTCCTCGGACAGCCAGCCGGCCTCCGGAAGGAGCGCGAGCAGCCGCTCTTTCAGAAACGCATCACAGGCGAGATCGGCCGTGGTGACCGGATCTCGCCGCTCGTCTGGATTCTTGAATTGCGTGTCAAAGCCCTGCCTGGCGATGTCCTCCACCAAGCGACCGGCCTCTGCGACCACCGCCGCCAGGCCATCCAGCCATGCCTTCTCCATGCACTCCTCCAAATGGTGTGGCACTGCGTGCGCCGATTCGTACCCGTTTTCCATTATAGCCGAGGTGTAAAGTGCCGCCCGGATGAGCGCACATTGATCCATGGAGAATGAGGTTACGCGCGGCCCGCGACGAAGGCCCGCGACGCCTCCCAGAGGCCGTTCAGGTACGTGAGGCCCAGGGCGCGATCGTACAGCCCGTATCCCGGGATGCCCGTCTCACCCCAGATCATCCGCCCGTGATCCGGCCGCGCCGGGCCACGGTAGTCGAGCCGCGCCAGGATGGCCACGAGCTCCGCCATGTCGACCGATCCGTCCCGCGACAGGTGCCCGGATTCGTAGAACGACTTCTCTCCGACGCGCTTCACGTTCCGCAGATGGACGAAGTGTAGCCGATTGCGCGCGCCGAGATCGCGCAATATGGCGGGCAGGTCGTTCTCCGCGCTCGCGCCAAGCGAGCCCGAGCAGAAGCAGACGCCGTTTGCGGGCGAGTCGCAGATCTCGAACATGCGCACAAACGACGCGTGCCGCCCGATGATGCGCGGGATGCCGAGAATGGGCCAGGGCGGATCGTCCGGATGGATGGCCAGGCGAATCCCCACCTCTTCCGCCACCGGCGCCACGGAGCGCAAGAAGTAGGCGAGGCTGTCCCAGAGCCCCTCGTCGCCCCGCTCGCGGTACTCGTCACGCAGGCGGCGCAGTTTCTGGCCATCCTCGTCGATGTTCCAGACGGGCAGCTTGACCCGCCCCGAGAGGAGCGCCTCTTCGTCCACCTCGTCGTGGAAATAGGCGAGCGAATTCGATCCGTCCGGCAGCGGATACGCGAGCGAGGTCCGCATCCAGTCAAAGAGCGGCATGAAGTTGTAGCAGACCGTGTCGATCCCGGCCCTCGCAAGGCGCCGAAGCGTCTCCTGGTACGCCTCGATGTACTTTTCGCGGGTGGGCCGCCCGAGCTTGATGTCCTCGTGCACCGGCACGCTCTCGATCACCGTCAGGCGGAAGCCGAAGGACTCCACCTGCCGAACCAGTTCGCGGATCTCGTCCTCGGGCCAGGCCTCGCCCGGCGGCACGTGGTAGAGCGCGGAGACAATGCCCACGCAGCCGGGAATCTGGCGGATTTTCGCGAGCGTGACGGGATCATCCGGGCCGTACCAGCGAAAGGAGAGCTGCATCCACGGATCCTCCTCTCAACCGCGCACGGCGCGGACCAGCCGCTCGGCGCGCTTTGTGATGGACGCAAAGTCGCGGGCCTCGAGGTCGGCCTTCGGGAAGAGGGAGCTGCCCACGCCAACGGCCACGGCACCCGCGTTGAGGAAGGCGCGCGCGTTGTCCTCGCTGACGCCGCCCGTCACCATGGCCTTCAGGTCTTTGAACGGGCCGCGGAGATCGCGCAGATAGCCCGGGCCGACGAGGCTCCCGGGGAAGATCTTGACCGCCTCTGCCCCGAGCCGAAGCGCGGCCGCGACCTCCGTCGGCGTGAGCACGCCGGGGACCATGGGCACTCCCCACTCCCGCGCGGCGTGCATCAGGTCGGGATCGAGGTGTGGCGACACAAAGAAGGTGGCGCCCGCCTCCTTCGCGGCCTGCATCTGCTCGCGTGTGAACACCGTGCCCGCGCCGAGAAGGACGCGATCGCCAAGAACCTCCCGCGTCCGACGAATGAGCTCCGCGCCATCCGGCGCGTCCATGGTGACCTCGATGGCCCGCACGCCGCCCTCCGCAAGCGCTCTCACCACATCGAGAAACGTCTCCGATGGCAGCCGCCGCAGGACGGCCACCACTTTCTCCTCTTGCAGCATCTCCACCACGTTCATCGCTCCACGCCTCCCTGGCCCTCGAGATACGACATGGCCTCTCGCCACGTCGGATAGCCGTCATAGTCGCCTTCCGCCGTCACCGCGCACGCGCCGACGAGCGCCGCCAATCGCAGGGCATCCGCCACGCTCCAGCCCTTCATCCGTCCGGCGATGAACCCGGCGTTGAACCCATCCCCGGCGCCCACCGCATCCACCACGTTCGAAACGGGCCAGGCCGGGACCTGAAGCGCGCCCTCTTCCGACAGCCACTCGGCGCCCTCCGCGCCCCGCTTGACGATCACGCCCTCACCGGCAAAGCCCATGTCTCGCAGGGCGGTCCAGACGTCGGTCCCGCGCGACGTGCCGAGGAGCAACTCTGCCTCGGAGTCCCCGATGAAAAGCCAGCCGCTCTTCGGCGCCATGTGCGCGAGCAGCGCCCGCCACGCGTCCGCAGGCGCCAGCTTCAGCCGGACGTTGATGTCAAATGAAACCGTCGCGCTCGCCCGGGCGGCCGCCTCCACGAGCGCATCGCTCGCGGCACGCGCCGGATCGCCAATCATCCAGGTGATGCCGGTGCCGTGCACCCAGCCGATGTCGCCCGCCTGGAGGTCTTCCTCGGCAAGCTCGGTGGGAAAGCCCTCCTGGGCCATGGCGGACTGGTTTCGGTAGTAGAACACCTCGGTCCGCCCATCGAGGCCCGACCACTGCTTGAAGTAAATCCCCGTCGGGAACCGGTGGGACACGGTGACCAGCCGATCCTCCACACCTTCCTCGCGCAGCGCGCGGCGGATCTGCTCGCCGAAAGGATCATCCCCCACCTTGGCGAGGTATGCGACGGGAACCTCCAACCGCGCGATCCCCACCGCCGTGTTCAACTCCGCACCAGCACAGGCCGCGTGGAACCCCCGCACCTGATGCAGCTTCCCCGGCCGATCCGGCACAAACACCACGAGCGGCTCGCCAAAGGTCAGCACGCGCCGCGCGCGTTCGCGATGCTCCTCCAAACTTCGCTCCTCCTCATCCACGTGGTCCGGTTCCGCCGCGGCGGCCACCGAGGATTGAGCCACCGCGGGTTTCGCCGTGCCAGCTCTTGTATACTTGTGTGTTAGAAGATGTGAAAGAATGCGGGCGAGATCGCCCACAGGGACATTGTAACACGAACGCGGCGGCTTCGGTTCGGCCGTCGCCCAAGCTTTGCGGTTACGGCCCGTCGCCGGTTGGATGGCGCGCAGCCTGTGCGGCGAACGTCGCCGTACGGCGTGTGCGGCCATCTAGGCGCCGCACGCGGGGCTCGAGTGCCCCGCCTAGACACCGCTGCGGCAGACCCCCGCACGGCCCGCGAGCCATGCCCGCACGGCGTTTTCGGCGGCCGCCGCGAGAAGCGCCCGGGCGTTTTCCATGGCGTCCTCGAGGGCCATGGGCCCAGGCGCGATGGAGAAGAGGGCGGTGACGCCGTGATGGTACAGGCGCTCGGCGCCCGGGCCGATGGCCCCGGAGATACAGAACACGGGCACGCCGCGGGCTTGGGCCCGGCGCGCCACACCGGCCACGGCTTTGCCACGCGCGGTCTGGGCATCGGTGCGGCCCTCGCCGGTGAGGACGAGCGCGGCACGTTCGAGGGCGTGATCGAACCCGACCGCGTCGAGCACGAAGTCGATGCCGGAGATCCGCGAGGCGCCAAGCAGGTAGAGCGCGAAGCCCAAGCCGCCTGCGGCGCCCGCGCCGGGCAGCACCGCCGCCTGGCGCCCGAACGCAGCCTCGCACAATGCCGCGATGTGCGCCAGCGCAGCGTCCAGGTGGGACAGGTCGTGCGTCGACACGCCCTTCTGCGGCCCGAAGACCGCGGTGGCCCCGTTTTCGCCCGTGAGCGGATTGTCCACGTCGCACACGGCAAGCATCTCGACGCCACGGAGGCGCTCGTCGAGGCCAGACACGTCGACGCGCACCACGCGGTGAAACTCCGCCGGCACCGGGGGCACGTCCCGGCCCGCATCATCGAGGAAACGCACACCGAGTGCCGCGAGCATACCGAGACCCGCGTCGTTCGTGCCGGATCCCCCGAGCGCCACCGCGATGCGGCGATGCCCCGTCTCGAGCGCGTGCCGGATCATCTCGCCAACGCCGAGCGTGGTCCGGTGCCAGACGTCCACGCCCGAGCGAAGGGCCTCCGGCAGACCGACGGCCTCCGCGCACTCGACGACGGCGGTGCCGTCGGGGAGGGCAAGGAAACGGCCTTGCTTAAGTTGGCCGCTTGCCGCTGTCACCTCGGTCGACAGCCACCGCGCGCGGGTCGAGGTGGCGATGGCCGCAAGCGTGCCTTCGCCGCCGTCCGCGATGGGGACAAGTGCCAACTGGGCGGATGGACACGCCCGGCTCACGCCCTCGGCCATCGCCTCGGCCGCTTCGCGCGCGGTGAGCGAGCCCTTGAAGGAATCGGGGGCGAGCAGGATGTGGGAGTTCTCATACTCCATTGCTTGATCCAAGCTCGATTCCGCCTTTCGGGGAACGCGTCATCCTCATGAGGACGTGAGACTTCTTCATGCGTATTCGCGGACAGAACACGATTCTCCTCCCATCCCGCGCTATAATGAAACCGTTACCGATATCGAGGTGAGACCCATGAATCGCAATTGGTTACGGATTCTCTCCATCGCCGTACCGGTGGCTTGCCTCGTGGTTTCGGCCATCACGGCTCGCTGGGGCCTTTTGTTCCTGTGCATCACGCCTGCATTTCTCCAGTGGGGCTTTGGCATCGGCGAGCGCAAGCGGAAACGCGGGGATGATCAACAAAACCCGCCATGGGGCGGGTCATGAACGCCGATTCTTTCTTTGTTCGCGCTCCGCTTGCGCACTTCGCCAGATAAAACAACCCAGCAGTGCGAGGCCCAGGAGTTCAAACATGGTTTGCATGGCACACACCTCGAATAGAACGATAGAAAGGATGGCGCCACCGTGGGCAACCGCATCGCTTTGTTTTACGCCGTGACGGCGCTCTACTGGTTTTCAACCTACACGTACGTGCCCCTTCTGTCGCCCTACGTCGTCGCCCTCGGCGGTTCGCTCAGCATGGCGGGGATGGTGGTGGGCTCGTACGGCTTCTCGCAGATGCTCGTGCGCGTCCCTATCGGCGTCTGGTCCGACAAGATCCGCAGCCGCAAACCGTTCGTCATCGCGGGCGGCGCCATCGGCATGCTGTCGAGCCTCGGCTTCGCGGTCACCCACGCCGTGGTATGGGCGCTCGTCTTCCGCCTCCTCGCCGGCATTGCGGCGGGCTGTTGGGTGGTCTTCACCGTGCTCTACGCGAGCTACCACCAACCGCACGAGGCGCCGAAGGCCATGGGCATCCTGAGCTTCTATACGTCCATCGGCCAGCTCGCCGCGTCAACCCTCGGCGGCCTGATGGCGCAACACGATGGTTGGCATGCGGCATTCTGGCTCGGTGCGCTCGGTGGACTCGCGGCCACCCTCCTCGCCTGCTTCGTCGTCGACAAGCCTCCCGCGCGCGATCACGGCGGCATCCGCGTTGCCGACATGCTGACCGTCGGGCGGGATCGCATCGTGCTTGGTGTGTCATTCCTCGCTGTGCTCGCGCAAGTGGTGACGTTCACCACGATGTTCGGCTTCACGCCCGAGCAGGCCACGCACCTCGGCGCGAACAAGGCCGATCTCAGCTGGCTCACGCTCGCGGCCACGCTCCCCAATGCCGTCGCCTCGTACTTCAGCGGCAGCCTGTTCTCGCGTTGGATCGGTGAGCGGAACGTCGTGGCAAGCGGATTCGCCATTGCGGCCATCTTCACCGCTGCCATTCCGCTCTGCCACACCCTGCCGCTTTTGTATGTCACCCAAGCCATCAACGGCTTTGGCCAAGGGCTCTGCATGCCGGTGCTCATGGGCCTCGCCATCCGGCACATCGAGGCGGGCCGCCGCGCGACGGCGATGGGCTTTTACCAGGCCATCTACGCCGTCGGCATGTTCGGCGGGCCCGCGCTGGTCGGATGGCTGGGCGATCACGTCGGCCTAAACCGCGGCTTCCTGGCCGTGGCCGCGACGAGCGCCGTCGCCTGCGCGCTCACGTTCGCGCTCGCGCCCGGGCGATCGGCGCGTCAAGTGGTCACGCGCTCCAGCTGATCCCGCAGCGTATTCACGTCGATGAAGTGCATCCCGGCCACCATCCGCAGCTCGGACGCGATGAATCCCGCGGTAGACAGCACGATGAACTTCTTGCCCCGGGCCCGCAGGAGCTGCAAGGCCCGCTCAAAGTCGCCGTCTCCACTGACGAGGATGGCCATATCGTAGTTGTCGATGGTGTTGAACATGTCGAGCACAATCTCGATGTCCAGATTGGCCTTCCTCGTGATGGACCCATCCTCCTGCACGATTTCCTTAATATCCTTGGTGACGATGGAGTACCCGCTGTACGCGAGCATGTCGAGGTACTTCTGCTCCCTGACATCGCTCGGCGAACTTCTTCCTATATAGTAGAATGCGTCGACCAGTTCGCCCTTGCTCTTGGCCCACTCCAATAACTTCTGCGCGTCGATGGTCCACTTCAATTTGTCTCGCTGCATGTAGTAGTAGTTCGCGCCATCGACGAAGAGCGATACTCTCATCTCCCGCTGACTCCTTTTCTCTCGTTGGCTCGGCGCTTGCCTTGCAGACCAGGTGACCAAGAACTTCGATGGCCACAGTGCGCCATCACGTCGGCATCGGCTCCATCGCAGAAGCAAACAACGTCTCGTGCACGGCGAGGAGCGATGCCCCGATGGCCACGGCGTGCTGACTCCCCACGCGCACCGGGATTTGCTTGTTTTGCAACAGCGCGCGGTGCTTGATGACGCGCTCCACTTCGGGCAGCACGAACGTGGCGGCGCGCGCCACACTGCCCCCGAGGATCACCTCGTCGGGGTTGAGCAGATTCAACAGATTGGCGATGCCAAGGCCGAGATACTGCCCCAGCGAATGGAACGCGCGGATGCACGCGCGATTGTCGTTCTGAGCCTCTTCCAGCGCCTGTTCGAGCAGCGATTCGCGCGGATTTAACGCGGACAAATCCGCGCCGGCCTCGCGCAGATACCGCATCAGGCCGCGCTCGGAAGCGTACTCCTCCCAGCATCCGTAACTGCCGCACATGCACGCGGAGCCCATCGGGTTGACGGTCATATGCCCCGCCTCGCCCGCGATGCCATCCCGGCCGCGATACAACTTTCCCTCGATGACGATCCCGGCCCCGATGCCGAGCCCCATGTTGACAAACACGAGGTTTTTGAGCTTCATGGCCTGCGCCATGTACTCATTCCAGGCGCCGCAGTTGGCGTCGTTGTCGAGAAAGAGTGGGATGTCGACGATCCGGCCGAGATCGGCAAGGATGTCCCATTCGCCGACAAAGGCGCTGGGGAGATAGTACACGGCACCTCGGCGGAAGTCCACCATGCCCGGCAACGCGATACACGCGCCGAGGAGTCCGTATGGGCTCGGGGGCGCCGCCGCAATGGCCTTCCTCAGCTCCTCTTCAATCGCCTCGAGCAGCACCGGGCGCACATCCTGCGCTTCGGAAAGCGCAAGCGGACGAACCTGCCGATACACGGGCTCGCCCCGAATGTTGCACACGACCGTCGTCATGTGCGACAGTTGCACGTCCACACCGACGGCGTAGGCCGCATTGGCATTGAAGCGAAGAAGAATGGGCTTGCGGCCGCCGCTCGACGATCCGTACCCGACCTCGAGGACGAGTTTTTCGGCAATCAACTCGTCCACAATGTTCGACACGGTGGCCTTGTTGAGCCCAGTCATTTGCGAGATGTCGATGCGCGAGGTGGTCCGGAGATCGCGAATCAGCTTGAGGACCGTGGCGCGGTTCATTCGGCGCATGGCCGAAGCGTCGACGTTGGCGTGCAACCCTCGGTCACCCCTCGAATTGGCGGCCCCATTGCCTCGCATGGCGGACGCGCGTCCGTCTATTGCAAAGCCCCGCGGAATGCCCTAGCATGAAGGTCATAGAATGCGAGAATGGCACGTTACGTATCAGTATACGCCGTCCGGCGGTTGAACAGAAGTGGGACGGAGGAGGAGCCCGCTTGACCCTGTTTCGCAAACTTGTCATCCTGTTCAGCGTCGTGATCCTCGGCACCCTTTCCGCCACGCTGACCATCGTCTATTTCAAGAGCCGGCAGAGCATTATCGATCTATCGAAGGAGAAAGCGGTTTCCATCGTCCAGACCATCGACTCGGCGCTCCTCAGCGACGTCCTGGATTACCAATTTGAGTCCGTCCTTCTGAATCTCAAGCGGCAAAATCCAGATCTGGTCTCGTTCGATATTTACAAGTTGAACGACTTTTTGTACGACATCGCGTCGACCGATCCGCTCCGGATCGGCAGCCAGGCATCGCCTTCCAGCACCATCGCGCTGGGCGAGCGAAAGGTCCTCACCTCCCTCGAGGGTTCCACCATCGATCTCGTCGTGCCTCTCACGGGCTACGCCGGGATGCAGTACAGCGCCAACGTGCGCCTGTCCATCGCGGCGGATCTGGCATCGCTGAAGGAGCTTCTCACCGACATCCTCGTGGCTGGCGCCTGCGCCTTGCTCGTGGCCGTGGCGTGCGCGTGGCTGTTTACGCGGCAGGTGCTGTCGAAGCCGCTCCAATCCATGATGGATGCGGCGAATGAGATTGCCGCGGGCAATTTCTCCGTCACGCTCGACGCGTCCCGCCGCAGGGACGAGTTGGGAAGCCTCGCGCGCGGATTCGAGCGCATGGCGCGCAGTCTGCAACAGCTGATTGCGCAGATGGGCGAGACGGCGGAAGAACTCTACAGCGATTTCAAGCAACTGATTGACAATGGCGACTACACGGCCCACGGCGCGCTGCACATGGCAGACGTGCTGCAGCATGTGCGCGACGGGATCGACCGCGTCATGGCCAACGTGCGCCAGCTGGACGGTCAGATGGCAGAAGCGGCGGCAGCGACTTCTGAAACGCGCCGCTCGCGGACCAGCGAGCCGGACTTTGAGCCGATGCGGAGAACCTTGAGCCGGCTCATCGAAGACCTCACGCAAGTCATGCGCGATCTCGACGGCCTCTCGACGACGGCGCGAGGGCAGCTGTCCGCCGTGCAGCAGGTGAACCGCACAGCCGGCCGGCTGAGTGAGCGGGCGAGCGAGCTCCATCAGCTGATGGCGAGCTTCGAAGTGTAGAACAGGGAGGTGCAAGGATGGCCAAGCGCAGAATCGCTCAGGCGGCTGGTTGGAGCGCGCTCTGCCTCGCACTCGCGGGCTGTGGCGCAGCGGACGAGCGCGTCGGCGCCGCGCCTCGCCCCGTGTCTCAGGCGCAGGCGGATCAGGACGTGCAAATTTTCAGCTGGTGGACGGCAAAGGGCGAGACCAACGCCTTGAACGCTCTCATCTCCGTGTTTCGTTCCCGCTATCCGAACGAGCATATCGTGAATGAGGCCGTGGCGGGAGGCGGCGGCGACAACGCCAAGGCCGTCCTCGCGAGCCGCATCACCGCGGGCGATCCGCCCGAGACCTTTCAAGTCCACGTAGGGCAAGAGCTGATGGTGTGGGTGAAGGCGGGCAAGATGGAACCACTTGACGCGCTGTATCGCGAACTGGATCTCTACAAAGTGTTGCCGCAAGTCGTGCTGGACGGCGTGACGTACCAAGGGCACGTGTACGCGGTGCCCATCGACGTGGAGCGGGGCAACGTGCTATGGTACAACCCGCATGTGTTAAACGAGTACGGGCTCAAGCCGCCCCAGACATGGGATCAACTCCTCGAAGACTGCAAAGTCCTCAAGGCGCACGGCGTGATCCCCATCGCCTACGGGGATCGGGACCAACTGGGATCCGTGATGCTGTGGGAGGACGTGCTGCTCGCGACTGCGGGGCCCAAGACGTACGAGGGCATCTGGAACGGCACCGTGCCTATCTCGTCACCCATCATCCGCAAGGCGTCGGAGAACTTCCTGCAGTTGTTACCCTACACCAACGCGGATCACGCGCAGTTATCGTGGGACGGCGCATGCGCGCTCGTGGCTTCGGGCCAAGCGGCGTTCGACGCAATGGGCGACTGGGCCAAGGCCTACTTCGTGGCCAGTGGTTTAAAAGAAGGGCGAGACTTTGGCTGGACGCCGTTCCCCGGTACGAGCGGAGACTTCGAGTACGTCATCGATACGTTCGGGATGCCGAAGGGGTCCAAAAACCCGGAAGGCGCACTCGACTTCCTGCGCGTGGTGGCGTCTCGGGAAGCGGAAAAGCGGTTTAATTTATGGAAGGGATCCATCCCTCCTCGCACGGACGTGCCCCTCGCCGGCTTTGACGCCTACAGCCAGGCGTCCGCCGCTGCGTTTCGCAGAGATGCGCTAGTGCCAAGTCTTGCAAACGGCGAGGCTGCCAATCCTGCGTTCGAACAGGCGGCAGCCCAAGCCATCACGATGCTCATCAACACCGGGAATGTGAGTCAGTTCATGCAGCTTTTGAAGCAGGCCGACCTGGCCAATCCCTTGCCCTGAATGACGGGGATGACATCACCCCACCGCGACGCCGGATGTCTTCGCGCGGATAGGCGCATATGGACAATCGTCCGTGTCGAGCGAGGGACGCGTGAGCGCTTCGGCGTTGGCCCGGGCAACGTCCGGCGCAGTCACCCACGTCTTGTAGAAGTCGAACGGACACTCGGACACGCCGCGATCGCCGTCCCCAGAAAGGAGATAACCGGTGTACCCGCGGTGCAAGAGCTTAAACAGGTGGTTTTGCGCCTGTGCCGTTCTCCGAAACTCGCGAATCTGGGAGATGGAGATCTCCGCGTACTGGACGCCGTACTCCTCCGTCCCGCATTCTCCGAGCGTCCGGCCGTCGAAGCCGATGATGGCCGAGTGACCGAAATAACTGTAGACACCGTCAAACCCCGTGGCGTTCGCGACCGCGACGTAACAGTTGTTCGCCCAGGCCATAGCCTTGGCCATCAGGATCTGCTGCTCCTTGGCCGGATACATGTAGCCTTGAGGCCGCACGATGAGTTCAGCGCCCTTCATGGCACAGTCCCGCCAAATCTCGGGATAGTTTCCGTCGTCGCAGATGATGAGACTCATCTTGAGCCCCTTCGGTCCGTCAGAGACGAAGGTCTCATGCCCCGGATACCAGGGTTCCACGGGCGTCCACGGCATGATCTTTCGGTACTTTTGCACGATCTCGCCGCGATCGTTCACGAGAATGGCGGTGTTGTACGGCCACTTGCGCGGGTGTTCTTCGTGGCGCTCCCCCGTCACAGAAAACACGCCCCACACACCGTGTGCCCTACACGCTTCACACAGCACGTCGGTCTCGGGTCCGGGGATGGAAGCGGCCGTCTCGAACATCTCTTGTTCGTCGTACATGATGCCGTGGAGGCTGTATTCGGGGAAGACGACGAGATCGAGTCCCGGATAGCCGAGCTTCAATCCGCCAATCATCTCGCCGATCTTCCTGGCGTTGTCGAGCACCTCTTCGCGCGTGTGAAGTCTGGGCATCTTGTAGTTCACGACCGCAATGCCGACAGTATCTCGACTGCTCACGATGTCTCCATGCCGCATGAATTCAGCCCTCCTTGAAATTCCCGTCGATTCATCCGTGCACGTGTCCCAACTGCCAGGGGCGTCCTGTGCTCGCTCGAGCGTGCCGGTGCCCCCGGTGCACGGTGTCCGAAGGCGCACGCTCTCGAACCACGCAAACGGGTTCGCTCCCCGCGCCCATCGGGCGCGCGCCGCGGTGAGCCGATGAAGCGGCTCCCACGTAAAAGGGTGTGAACTGGCGAAGCGCCATCAACCCGCAATAGGGACAGCGCACGGCAGAGCTCGCTTCGTTCATGGGGAGGTCGCGATCGAACGTTCCGCAGGTTGGGCACGCAAACCGGTAGGTTGGCATCCTGGCCTCATCCTTTCGGGCGAATGTCGCGATCGAAGATGGCGGTAGGGATGGCGAGCGTGCAGCAGGCGTTTGGCACGTCGACGATGCCGCTGATGCGCCCTTCGACGGGCGCCACGCCGAGCAACATGTAGGCCTGCTCTGCGGTGTAGCCGAACCGCTGCAGATATTCGATGGCGTTCAGGCACGCGCGCCGATAGGCCACGTGCGCGTCCAGGTACAGCTGCTCGCCCGTCCGCTCATCCACCGACACGCCTTCGAACACCAAATATTCCGAGAACCTAGGCTCCATCGGCCCAGGCTCGAAGATCGGGTTGTGAACAATCCCGTATTTCGCCATCCCGCCTTTGATCACGTCGACACTCATCTCGATCCAACCGCTCATCTCGATGGCGCCACAAAACGTGATTTCTCCGTCGCCTTGGCAGAAGTGAAGATCGCCGACGGAAAGCTTGGCGCCCTTGACAAACACGGGGAAGTAGATGCGGCTCCCTTTCGACAGATTCTTGATGTCGCAGTTGCCGCCGTTTTCGCGCGGCGGGACGGTGCGAGCGGCTTCCTTGGCGACGCGATCGAACTCGGCGCCGCGCAGCGTGCCAAGCACCGCACTGCGGGGTTCCGGAAGATTCGCGAGCACAGGTACTCGATTTGGGTCCTTTGCCACAAGCTTTCGCTCGCGGGCGTTCCAGCGGTCCAGCAGTTCCACGGATGGGGCCACGCCGATAAGACCGGGGTGAATCAACGACGGGATGCGGACGCCCGGGACGTGGCGGCTCACCGCGTAAATCCCTTGAAACTCCCAGATGGACTTGCACGCCTCTGGAAAGTAGTCGACGAGAAATCCCCCGCCGTTCTCCCGCGCAAAAATGCCGTTAAATCCCCACTCCGCGCCCGGCAAGGGCCCCATATCCAGCAAGTCCACCACCAACAGATCGCCTGGCTCGGCGCCATCGACATAGATGGGCCCACTCAGGACATGCACTCTGCACAGGTCCACGTCGCGGATGTCGGACGGGTCGTCGTTGTTTTGAATTTGACCGTCGGTCCAGTCCTTCATCTCGATGCGAAACACGTCACCGGGTTTGACACTCACGACCGCAGGGATGTCAGGGTGCCATCGGTTGTGCCCCGGGATCTCCTGCTGATCCATCGGCTTGGTCAAGTCGACGCGAAACAAGACGTTCGACAACCTAACATTCACCTCGCTTCAGTGTGAAGGAACAGCCTCATTATCGCGTGCGGAACACAGCTTATGTCAATGTATATTTCTTAACACGCCAAAATGATAACGGTTACTTCATGCAGTGCGTAAGTTTGTATGACAAAAGAGGTTGCTCGCGCGGGCGGAGGCGTGGTACGGTTCAAAACACAGACAATTTTGATTTTCAGAGGAGTTTGGAGGGGTTTCGATGTCCGTCCTGCAACCTGAACGCGGGCGACCCACGCCCAAGCGCACCTTCAATCGCTGGGTGCAAAATCCCGTCCTCGAGGACTACGCGCTGCGGTATGCTCCCAAGTCGTTTCGCCGGTGGAGCGAGTGGACGGTCATGAACTCGGCGCTTGGCGGGATCGCCTACATGGCCGACTTCGCCATCGGCGGTTCTGTCGTCCTGGCGTACGGATTCGCGAACGCCGTGACCTCCATCCTGGTGGTCGCCGCGATCATCTTTCTTACAGGTATCCCGATTGCGTACTATTCCGCGAAGTACAACATCGATATGGACCTTCTCACACGAGGAGCTGGGTTTGGCTATTATGGGTCCACGCTGACGTCCCTGGTGTACGCGTCGTTCACGTTTATCTACTTCTCACTCGAAGGGTCCGTCATGGCCCAGGCACTCGAGGAATTTTTCCACATCCCGTTGCCTATTGGTTACTTGATCTGTTCCTTGGTCATCATTCCGCTCGTGATGTTCGGCATGACGGCTCTCTCGAAGCTGCAGGTCGTCACGCAACCCATCTGGCTGGTGCTCATGCTCGGCCCGTTCATCGCTATTGCCCTCCGAGACCCGCAGGCTTTCAGCCAGTGGACGCATTTTGGCGGCGCGTCCGCTTCGGGCAGCCACTTCAATGCCATCGAGTTCGGGCTCGCGGCGGGCGTCACCCTGTCCCTCATCGCGCAAATCGGCGAACAGGTCGACTATCTCCGTTTCATGCCCAACCTGACGCCGCAGAACCGCCGCAAGTGGTGGTGGGCCGTCATGTTGGCAGGGCCGGGATGGGTGATTCTCGGAGCCATCAAGCAACTCGGTGGTTCCCTCTTGGCCTCGTGGATTGCACCGACCATGGGGACGAAGGCCGCGGACGAACCCATCAATATGTACACGCAGGCGTTCCACACCGTGTTGGGCAGCAGCTATGCGGCGCTTGCGCTCGCAACCTTCTTTGTCCTTCTCTCGCAGATCAAGATCAACGTGACCAACGCGTACTCCGGCTCGCTGTCGTGGTCGAATTTCTTCTCGCGCATCTTTCACACCCATCCAGGGCGCGTGGTGTGGCTGTTTTTGAACGTCGGGATCGCCCTCGGCTTGATGGAGGCCGGCGTTTTCGGGTTCTTGAACACCGTGCTCGGATTCTACTCGAACCTCGCCGTCGCGTGGATTGGCGCGGTGGTGTCCGATCTCGTCATCAACAAAGGGCTGCTCAAAATCAGCCCCTCGTACATCGAGTTCAAGCGGGGCCATCTGTACAACTTCAACCCCGTGGGCTTTGGCTCGATGATCATTGCGGCAGGGCTGTCCATCGCCGCATTCTTCGGGGCTTTCGGGCCGGTGCTTCAGGCCTACTCGCCCTTCCTTTCCTTGGTGCTGGCGTTCGTGCTGGCCCCCGTGATTGCCATCGTCACGCGCGGCAAGTACTACATTGCTCGGGAGAACACATTTGAGAAGTCGGATCGGCACCATGAGGCGCACCGCCACTCCGAGTTACCGACCGAATTCACCTGCGCTTCTTGCGGCTTTGAGTACGAGAAAATGGATATGCTCTATTGCCCATTCCACAAGGCGCCCATTTGCTCACTCTGCTGCAGCCTTGAAAGCAAGTGCCACGATCTCTGCAAGGCCGGGCACGTCCACTGACAAGAAGGCACTGCAGGCGGCAACGGAACAACCGTTGCCGCTTTTTCGTGCGGCATATCTCGCTTGCGGTATACCTCGCGAACCTTTGAGGCCATGCGGTAGGCAAATGAGAAAAAGCTTGTCTCCGTGGAGCAAATCTTGGCTATACTTAGGCTAAGTACGGTCGATCACGAACGGGAAGCCCTAGGGGAGGGATAACACATGATGAAGAAGCCGTTTACCGCTGGTTCGTTCGCGATTATCTATATTCTGATGGCCGCTATCATCATTACGGCCTTGATGGTCCATCTGTCAACCCATCCGGGCATGGTCTTGACGGTCGTGGCGCTACTGACCATCCTCCTTCTCGTCTATCGCATGCGGACCACAAGCGGCTTCACGCAGACCGTGCATGTTGCGCTCATCGTGCTCATTGCGGTCGTGAGCTTGTTCATCATTGGCCTCGGCAACGGGGGAACGCAGCTTTGGTTTTCGACGATGTACGGCGTGTTTGACCTCCTGCTGATTCTCGTCGAGGTCGCGTTCCTGTCGTCGCGCGAGTACACCTGACGTGCTCGCGCTCGCCACATGAGAAACTGAAAGACGCCAAGTCTTCGCCGGTTCGTCTTATTGACGAAATGGCGAGCTCGTCCTTAAGCTTGAGATGTCGCACGTTGTCTACAATTGTCGTGGTCGCAGGACCATTACATCTGTCGCAAAGCGGGTGCAAACGTTGAACTTCGAGAACCAAGGGCTCACACCGTGGCTCCGAATCATGCGAGACGGCGAAGGCTTGGACAGCGCGAGTACGGACAACATGACCATCACGCTGCTTGGGTCGTACGATGGCGTGGAACTCATTCGCCACGAATTGAAGCGTTATGGGTTGATGGGGTTTAATCCGCCTACAAATCAAGATTATTTTGAAGCCATACTGCTTACCAAGGGCACTCTCCGGGTAACATGGAATACGCGTACCGAATATCTCCAGCCTGGATCGCTCGTCCACATGGCTCCAGTGCGGGAGCCTGTATGTATCATCGCAATGAACGACGTTGAATTTCTCTACATCACGTCTACGAGCATATTTGAATCGTATAAACATTGGGTGGACCACTTTCATCAGCTTGCCACCGAAATTGCAGAAAAAGATGGGGATACCGCATCTCATTGCGAAAGAATCAGGAAGTACTCAGTTCTCATAGGATGCGAATTGAACCTACCGGCAAGGGAATTACTGTCTCTCAGTTGCGGGGCCCTGTTTCATGACATTGGAAAGACTCGTATACCAGACGAAATTCTTAGGAAGCCTGGTAGACTTACGCCTGAAGAATTTGATATTATGAAGATGCATACAATCTACGGACGCGACATGATGAACTCCCCGGAGCATCCGTTCTTGCACGTGGGAAGCGTAGTCGCAGAGCAACATCATGAACGATATGACGGTAGTGGATATCCTTACGGCCTCAGAGGAGACCAAATCAGTCTGCCTGCTGCAATCGTTGCTGTCGTGGACAGTTACGACGCGATGACCTCTCACCGACCCTATCAGCATCCGAAGTCCAAGCGAGAGGCCATTGATGAAATCCGTGCTCTTCGAGGTAAGTTGTACGACCCACGCGTCGTAGACGCGTTTTTAAAGGTCGTAGATATCTTCGAGAAAGATTAGGAGGAACGACTCGTGAGGAGATTGAAGAAACTCTTGATGACCGCTATGGCTATGGGAGCGCTTTTCGTTGCCTCGCCTGCGGCTGCAAGCGCAAGCGTCACCCACTCTGGAGTTACCTCAAACGTTGCGGTGCAAGATCCGTGGCCTGTGTCGTAAATGGCAGCGCACGCCCCTCCGGGCGTGCTTTTTCATTTTCCCCATTGCATTTCCTCCGCGTTTGCCCTCACAATACATCCACAGCCAACTTTCGGACCAACCCACACCATGCCCACGAGGATGGGGACCACCATGAACTTGGACCACCATACCCATTTCATCAATCGAGAAGTGAGCTGGCTGCTCTTTAACGAGCGCGTTGCGCACGAGGCCGCCCGCGGTGACAATCCGCTGTTCGAGCGGCTTCGGTTTCTCGCCATTTGCGCGTCCAACTTGGACGAATTCTTCATGGTGCGCGTCGCCGGTCTCAAGGACCAGCTCAAGCTCGGCGTGGGACGCCCTGATAATAAAACCGGCATGACCGCCGCGCAACAACTGGCCGAAGTGGCCAACCGCGCCCACGTCCACGTGACTCACCTGTATCGCCTGTGGAACAAAACGCTGCTCCCTGCGCTACGAAAGGAAGGCATTGACTTTGTCCAACCGAACCAGCTGACGCACGCGCAACGCGCGCATCTTGAAGAATACTATCATCACCATATTTTCCCTGTCCTGACGCCCCTTGCAGTCGACGCAAGTCACCCGTTTCCGCTTCTCGCGAATCGGTCGCTCAACATCGCGGTCCTCTTGGAACCCGTCGCCGTTCGATTGCCTCACGAGTCTCCGCTGTTCGCCGTCGTTCAAGTGCCGAGCGTCCTTCCGCGATACTTGGAGTTGCCCACAGGCGGGCGCAAGCGCGTGTTCGTGCTGCTTGAGGCCGTGATCGAGATGTTCATCGACACACTGTTTCCGGGCCATACCGTGCTTGAGCATGCCTGTTTCCGTATCACGCGCAACGCGGACATCACGGTGGACGAAGAGAGTGCGGAAGATCTGCTCGAGGAGATCGAACGTGAGGTCAAGAAGCGGAACCGTGGGGCCGCGGTACGGCTTGAAGTCGAGAGTTCCATGTCGTCCGAGCTCGTCGAAACCCTGCGCGATTGGCTTGAACTCGAGGCGGAGGACATCTACGGCATCGACGGGCCATTGGATCTCACGTTTCTCATGCGCTTTTCGGCGATGCCTGAATACCCCCACCTCCGCTTCCCGCCCATCTCGCCGCAGGTGCCGCCGGACTTCATCGGGGAAACCGGCTTGTTCGAGGCCATCGCCAAGCGGGACATCCTGCTGTTTCACCCCTACGAATCGTTCGATCCCGTCGTTCACTTCATCCACCTGGCCGCGAACGATCCACAAGTCCTCGCCATCAAACAGACGCTGTATCGCGTGAGCGGCAATTCGCCCATCGTGCTGGCGCTCGCGCGGGCGGCCGAAAATGGCAAGCAAGTCACCGTGCTGGTGGAGCTCAAGGCGAGGTTTGACGAGGAGAACAACATCGTCTGGGCGAAGAAACTCGAGGAGGCCGGCTGCCACGTGATCTACGGCCTCGTGGGACTCAAGACCCACAGCAAGATTGCGTTGGTCGTCCGGCGCGAAGGTGAGCGCATTGTCCGGTACGTCCACCTCAGCACCGGCAATTACAACGACAACACCGCGCGCCTGTACACGGACCTCGGCATGTTCACCGCGCGCGAAGAGTTCGGGGAAGATGCATCGCTCTTTTTCAACCACCTTACAGGTTTTGCCGATCCGCCCGCGTGGCGGCGCATCGCAACGGCCCCGCACGGCCTGAAGGATGCGTTTCTCAAGCTCATCCAACGGGAGATCGATCACGCCCGCGCCGGGCGGCCCGCTCGGATCATCGCCAAGATGAACGCGCTGACCGACAAGGACCTCATTCTCGCCCTGTTCGCGGCGTCGCAATCCGGCGTCGAGATCGATCTCCTGGTGCGCGGCATCTGTTGCCTTCGCCCCGGCATCCCCGGCGTGAGCGATCACATCCGCGTATCGAGCATCGTCGGGCGCTTCCTGGAACACAGCCGCATCTATTACTTCCTGAACGGCGGCGAGGAGGAGTACTACCTCTCGAGCGCGGACTGGATGACGCGCAACATGGTCAGCCGCGTCGAGATCCTGTTTCCGGTGCTGCAGGACAACCTGAAACAGCGACTGAAGCACATCCTGGATGTGCAGCTCCGGGACAATGTCAATCGGTGGATCCTATCACCCAACGGGCAGTACCAGAAGGTCGAGCCGAAGCTTGGCGAACCGAAGGTAGCGTCGCAGATGCAGTTCTACCTGGAAGCGTGCGGCGCGGCGGACGAGACCGCGAAGGCGCTCGCGGAGTCGATGATCCCGCGCACGCCCCCGCGCCTCCTGTGATCAGGGCTGGACCAGCGCGTGCCACCGCTCGTTCCGCGTTCGCAGCAGCTGTTCCACCTCGCCGATGGTCTCCGGCGAGAGCGCCTGCGTCTTTTGCGCGATCTCGCCGTCCATCCGCGCGAGCTCGACGAGCGGCATGTGCTGGACGAGCTTTAACGCGTCCTCCTTGGTGTCCACGTGCACATAGCAGCTCACGTGGTACCCCATCTCCGCCATCTCCTTCGAGTAGGCCACACCCGACACCTCGAGGATGAGTTTTGCCCGATTGATGTAAATCACCTCGTACTGCCACGGGCTCTGGCCACCGAAGAACGCCTGCTGAAAGGCGCCGATAATGGGCCGATCCGGCGTCTGGATGACGTACTGCCCCGTCTCGTACACGTTCAAAATGGCGCCACGCGATTTCAACACCGCAAAGTGATTCGACTCCACCGTGAGCAGCGAGCCATTCAAAATGCTGTTGTCCGGATAATGATAAGCCAACACGTCCGGACCCATGATCTCCTTGCCGTCGTTACTCAGCGTGCTGATGACTTGGCGAATCTGCGGCATCAGGCGCCCTCCCTTATAGGCACAATTTCCATCCAACGTTTTCGATGAAATTCCTAATCATGTTAGACCTATGATACCGCTTTCCACCTGAATTGAGAACCACATTTCGAGAAGCTGAAATTCGTTGCCCCGCGTCATCGAGATAGCGGTAAGATAAAAAGAAAAACGTTGGTGATGGCAGATGGCAATTTGGCAACGAAACCTCGTGGTCCTGTGGATTGGGACGCTGCTCACGTCCGCGAGCTACTCGATGGTCATCCCGTTCCTGCCATTGTTTCTGCTCAAAATCGGGGTGCACCAGCACACCGACATCTGGTCCGGCGCACTCTACAGCGCGGCGTTCGTCGCCGGCGCCATTGCCGCGCCCTACTGGGGCTCGCTCGGAGATCGATACGGCCAGAAGCCGATGATCGTCCGGGCGGGCTTTGTGCTGTTTGTGATCTACGGCCTCACGGCGTTTGTCCAACACCCGTGGGAGCTTCTCGTCCTGCGCACGCTGCAGGGCCTTTTGTCGGGCTATATTCCCGGTTCCGTGGCGCTCGTCGGCAGCAACACGCCTGAGGATAAGGTGGGTTATGCGCTGTCAACCATCTCGGCCGCGAGTTCCGCGGGCGGCATTGTCGGGCCGCTCGTCGGCGGCACCATCGCGCGCCTGTTTGGAAACCGCGTGGCGTTTGGGAGCGCTTCCGTGCTCGTGCTCATCTCGACCCTGCTCGCTCTCTTCTTCGTGCGCGAGGTGAACAAGAAGCGCGCCACCTCTCGGCCCTCGGTGGTGCGGGCCATCGGCGGTGCGCTTCACAACAAGCCACTTATCACGGCTCTTTCGCTCAATATGGTCGTCTCGTTCTCCATCATGACTATCGAGCCGGTCCTGACCCTCTACATCGCCGAGCTCGATCCGTCCGTGAGCGCGAAGAACGCGTCCTTTCTCGCGGGCCTCGTGTTTTCGCTCGCCGGGATCGCGAGCGTGGTTTTTGCGCCACTCTGGGGGAAATACGCGGACCGCATCGGCTTCGCCAGGGTGCTCACCATCGGCCTCGCGGGCGGCGCAGTGTGGACCTTCATGCAGATTCCGTTTCACAGCGTGATTGCCTTCGCGGCCGTCCGCTTCGTGTACGGCGCCTTCTTCTGCGCGGTGTACCCGGCCATCAACGGGCTCATTGTGCGGTCGACCGACGCCTCGTTCCGCGGGCGCGCCTTCGGGCTCAATCAGACGGCAAACCAAATTGGCAACACGGTCGGACCACTCGTCGGCGGCGCCATCGCAGACGCGACGAGCATCCACGGTGTGTTCTGGGTGACCGGGGCCCTGCTCGCCAGCGTCACCGCGGGCGCATACGCCCTCATGCGCCACCCGAGCCTGCTGCCCCGAAGCGAGCAGACGCCGCACACCCCTGCCCCGTGATGCAGCACGCCCTCATCACGCCTCGTCCCGGCCTGTGGGCGCCGCCTCGTCCCCCGCGTGCCTGCGCGCAATTTGGAGCGCCTGCAGCACGGTGTCCATGTCCTTCTTCAGCGCTTCGTACTGGCGCTTCCAGTGATCGATCTCGGCGCGCGCTCGATCGTAACGCGTGTTGGCGGAGTCGAGCAGCGCCTCGAGCTCGATGCAGCGCTGGCGGAGATCCGCGAGTTCTCGCGCTTCCTCTCCGGACTCGTCGACAATCTCCACTTGCTCCAAGTACCGAATGAGCGCCCGCTTCGTGATTCGCTCGCGCCGCGCGCCGGATTGCGCCGGCTCGCTGAGTGCATCGACGATCTCGCCACCATCAAGCGGCGCCTGCGCTGCGGGGCGCTCGACCTCCGCCTCCGTGGCTGGCGCCGTGGCTTTGGCTGCCATGCGCGTGCGCTTCAATCCGGCGAGCGTCCGGTGGATCGTGGCGGTGGCCCAGTCCTGCGCGCGCTCCTGGGCCTGGCCATCGCCCGCCTCCTCCTGGCGCTTGTCCTCCATGCGAGACAACACGGCGCGGCGCCTCTTCTTCCACGCCTGCTGCAAGCGCGATTTCGTCTCCGAGACGCGGCGGGACCACGTGCCAAAGTTGGTGCCAAACAGTCGGCCGAGCGGGCTCGCGTCCGCAGGCCGTTCCTCCACCACGTCCTCGAGCGCAAATTCGCCGCGCCGGATGGCCTGAACGAGCGCGTACAGACACGCCTCGTGATAGGGGCCGGCGAGATCGAAGTGGCGGCACTCCTCGCAGACAAATTGACCGAGCTTGTCGAGAAACTCGTCCGTCAGGTGAGCAGTCCGCGGCACGTGGTAGTAGACGCCGTCGTCGCGATCGTCCACCTCCAGCATGCGGCGGCTGCCGAGGCGCAGCGCGGCGAGCTCGGCGGCGGCCACGTTGATGACGGGACCCTCGGTCTGCTCGATGACGAGATCGACCCGTCCGTGCGCCTGCTTTTTGTCGCGAAGCGCCTGGTAGATGTGCATGAGGAGCACATCTTCGGCCTCTTCCTCGGTATCCGGCCAGTCCTTGAGAATGAAGCTATCCGGATCCCGCTTGGCCTCGATGAACTCGCGCGCCTCCTGCACGGTCACTTCATTACCATAATATGTATCATAAAGTGTGATGCCGTATCGAGCGGCGACTTCGAGTGCGTCCATGCCTTTGAGCGTCTTCACAAGCGTCCCCTCGCAATGGCCCGAAGCACAGCCTCGGTTTCTACATGGTTCGATCCTATCCGATTCTCCTCGACAGATAAAGCCATCGGGCCTGCGATTTCATGGCGATGAAAAAAGCCCTGCGCCCAGGGCCGAGGGGAACGAGCGCGTCTCGCGCCGCGTCAAGCGCTTTGATGCGCTGCGCGCAGCGCGCGAAGCAGCTTGATGCGGCACTCGGGCTCAAGCCAAGGGATCTCCTCCACCACGAGGGACACCACCTGCATCTCATCCGCGCAGGCGAAGAGCTTCCCCTCGACCTGCCCATTGTCCCGCGCGTGGCGGAACCACACGTACCAGCGCCCGTCGCGCACAATCACGCCTGCGACGGGATCGCGCGTCCAGATGACCTCCCCTTCTTGCAGCAATTCGTCGATGGTCTGCTCAAAGTGGTTGTGTGCGCGGTCCAAGATGTCCGCTCTGCCAAAGCAGTACGCCACCATGTGATCCACGGTTGTCAGCATCTCGATCGACTCCTTGCGCGAGAGATCTGGAACGCGAAATTCCCCAAAAACCAGCATACGCGCGATTTCTCGAATCATGATTGAAAGCAGGCGGCCCGGCGCGGGCCGCCCACTTCATTGGACGTTCGGCGCCTGCGGCATGCCGGGCTGCGCCATCCCCCCGGGCATCTGGTACGAGTCGATCATCGTCTGTGTGGTGTTTTTCTGCAGGGTCGCAACCTGGTAGTCGCCCTTCTGATTCATGTAGGCGAACAGATCGTACGCCATGCGATCGCAAAGGCTCGCGCTCGTCATGAGGAACGTCCGGAATTGCGGGTTGGCGCATTCCAACGCGAACATCGTGCACATCATCGCCCCGAACTTGTGGAGGTTCAGGGCGACGGCGCAAATGGCGCGATCGGACGGCGCCTGGGCCTGCAGGTTGGGCGCGGGATACGTGGGATGGCGAAGCCCGAGCTTGGGCTGGGCGTGCATGAACGCCTGGTAGCCCTGGCCGCCCATGGGGCTTTGGGTCTGCAGGACGCGCACGCCCTCCACGTAGTGTTGCTGCATGGCCTGGGCCTGGCGCTCGAGCAGCTGCCGGACCTGCATGTCCTGCGCGTGATGCGCGAGGAAGTTCAGCACCTCGGCGTTCGCCGACGTGGCCTGCAGCACCTCGTTCATCCCGATGATCTCGTGCGCGCCAAACGGCGCGTTGGGCGCGTTTTGCGACTGCCCCTGCGATCCCGCCTGGGCATTCGACATCATGTTGCCCTGCATGGAGGGCTGCATGTTCGGCTGTTGTTGCATGGCTCGACCTCCTATAAGGCGATTGTGGTGTCTTCGGCCTTAGGATGCGCAGGAAACCGAGCCGTATGTAGGCCAACCGTGGAAACATGCGCCGGAATCTCACAGAGTATCATATGTTGAAAATAAGTCGACTATGTTATGATAAACCATGATCATAGGGCGCGAGGTGAGGACGGTGTATCCGAAGGAGCGGCAGCGCGTGCTCTTGGAACTGCTCGCCCAGCACGGCTTCGCGTCGTACCGCCAATTGGCGGAAAGGCTCGGCGTGTCGGAGATCACGGTCCGCCGGGACATGAAAGCGCTCGAAGCGCAGGGACTCGTCGAGACCGCGTTTGGCGGCGGTCAGGTGGCGCGCGCGGCCCGCGAGCTGCCCTACACCGACAAGCGCATTCTCCAGATCCCGGAGAAGATCGCCATCGCCAAAGCCGCGCTTCGTCAGATTGAGTCTGGGATGACCATCGCCATTGCCGCAGGTACCACCACGTGGGTCCTCGCGCAACACATCGCGGGTTTTCGAGACCTGACGTTTCTCACCAACTCGGTGAACGTCGCCACGGAGCTGTCCAAGAACGGGTACAGCGATATCTTTTTGACAGGTGGCCAGTTTCGAACGCCGAGCGACGCCCTCGTGGGCCCCGTGGCGGAACACATGATCCGCCAATTTCGAGCGGACATCCTGTTCGTCGGTGCGAGCGGCTTGCACGTCGATCACGGCCTATCGACGCCGAACGTGCTGGAGGCAGCGGTCAACCGGGCGATGATGGAACGCGCCGCGCGCGTTGTGGTCCTCGCCGACCACACGAAGTGGGGCGTGGAGTCGCTGATGAGCTTCGCGAAGCTCAGCGAGATTGATGCGCTCATCACCGACCGATGGCCGGGCGAGGCGGAGGCCGCGAGCCTCGCGGAGTCCGACGTGGATCTCATCATCGCCGACGCGCCGAACGCAAACCCTCATCGAGGTGATGCCAAATGACGGAACTGCGATACAATCCCCTGTTGCGCGACTGGACGATGGTGGCGTCGAACCGCCACAAGCGCCCGAACCTGCCCAAAGACAACTGCCCGTTCTGCCCTGGCTCGGGCAAGGTGCCCGACGACTACGACGTGCTGGCGTACGACAACGATTTTCCCGCGTTGTCTCCGAATCCACCGCAGCCGGACGACGTGGCGACCGAGCTCTATCGCGTTGAACCCGCTTACGGAAAATGCGAAGTCATTTTATACTCGAAGGAGCACACCACGACGCTGCCCGAGCTCCCGGTGGCGCACATCCGCAAGCTGGTGGACTTGTGGACGGACCGTTTCCGCCATCTGGCCTCGAATCCACGTCACAAGTACGTGTTCATCTTCGAGAACCGCGGCCCTGAGGTCGGCGTGACCATGCCGCATCCGCACGGGCAGATCTATGCCTACCCGTACGTGCCTCAGAAGCTGCGGGTCGAATTGGAGTCGTTTGCGGCACACCGGGAGGAGACCGGCCGCTGCCTCATGTGCGACATCAACCGCGAGGAGGTCGCATTCGGGCGGCGAATGTTGGAAGAAACCGAGCACTTTTACGCGTACATCCCGTTCTTCACGGACTATCCGTACGGTGCGTTCATCTCCTCCAAGCGGCACGTCGGCAGCCTGCTGGAGTTTACGGACGACGAACGGACCGATCTCGCCCGCATCCTGAAGCGCGTCACGAGCGGCATGGATGCGCTGTTTGACCGCGAGTTTCCGTACATGATGGTGCTTCACCAGAGCCCGGTGAATGCGCAAAAACCCGTGGATTTCCATTTCCACATCGAGTTCTACCCGCCGCTGCAAACCGCCACGCGCCTGAAATACCTCGCGTCGTCGGAGACAGGGGCATGGGCGCCGTGCAACCCGATGGCGGTCGAGGCGACCGCGCCGCAATTGCGGGAAGCGATTCAGAAGCGAAAGGAAGCGAACCGACATGTCGATCCCCTGGCCTAACCTGATGGACCAGATCCTCGCCTTCTCGCCTGGCCACCCTGGCGAACTGCGGGCGTATTTCGCGCCCGGGCGGGTCAACCTGATTGGCGAGCACACGGACTACAACGGCGGCTACGTCCTGCCCGCCGCCCTCACCATGGGCACGTGGCTCGTGGCACGCCCTCGCGCCGACCGCCAGTTTCGATTCGCGACGACGTTTTCCCACCACGTCGTTGAGGTGGACGCCGACGACGTGCGGTTCCGCCCGGAGCAGGACTTCGCCAACTATCCGCTCGGCGTGATCGACGTGCTGAACCGCCGAGGCGTGAACGTGCCGGGCATGGACCTGTATTTCCTCGGGGATCTCCCGATTGGCGCGGGCCTGTCCTCGAGTGCATCCGTCGAGGTGGTCACCGCGTTCGCCATCAATGACCTCGTGGGCGCTGGTTTGGACCGCGAGACGCTCGCCGTGATTGCGCAACAGGCGGAAAACGAATTCGTCGGTGTCAGCTGTGGTGTGATGGATCAGTTTTCTGTCGCCATGGGGAAGAAGGACATGGCGCTCTCCCTCAACTGCCTCACGCTTGCGTACGAATTGGTTCCGGTGCATTCGCAAGGGTATCGCCTGGTGATTGCCAACAGCAACGTGCCGCGGAAGTTGTCGGGATCGAAATACAACGAGCGGCGTGCGGAATGCGAGGCGGCGCTCGCCGTGATCCAACGCCGCTTCCCGGAGGTTCAGGCGCTCGCCGAGATCGAGCCGAGCCGGTGGGCCGAGGTAGAGGCCATCCTGCGAGCCGAGGGCGCACCGGGATTCGATGCGGAGACACTCGTGCGCCGAGCGCGGCACGTCGTCATGGAGAGCTACCGGGCGCGGCAGGCGGCGCGGCTGTTGGCAGAGGGGAACATCGAGGCGTTCGGAGAACTGATGAACGCTTCCCACCAATCGCTCCGCGAGGACTACGAGGTAACCGGCGAAGCGCTGGACGCGCTCGTCGAGGCCGCGTGGAGCGCGGAGGGCTGCATCGGCTCGCGCATGACGGGTGCTGGCTTCGGCGGATGCACCGTCAGCCTGGTTCGAGAGGATGCGGTGGAAGCGTTCACGACGCACGTGGAGGCGGCGTATCAACGCGCCACGGGCCGCGCGCCTTCGTTTTACGTCACCGACATCGGCGACGGCGTGCATGCGCTTCCCGCGCTGGATGCCTTGGTGCGCTGACACAAGGGGTCTTCCCTTCCCGAAATCGGGCGGGGAAGACCCCTCTGTGACCGTCCGGCGCGCCGATCAAGCCTGCACGTCAGCGTAGTCCGGCCTTCGCCGGAAGCGAAGCACCGCGTACGAGCACACGGGGGTGAGCTTCACACCCCGCTCGCGGGCCATGGCCACCAGTTCGTCGACGAGCTTGGCGGCAAGCCCTTGACCTTGATAGGCCGGATCGACCACCGTGTGGTCGATGGTCCAGACGCCATCTCCCCGATCAGTGCAGGTGATGTAGCCAATCCGCTCCCCTTCATCGTTCCGAAGCTCCACGCCGCGTTCCACGCGCACGAGTTCCATCGCCCTCG
>NZ_BCRQ01000005.1 GCF_001552675.1 Alicyclobacillus sendaiensis NBRC 100866 | reverse complement strand
GCGAGCCTCGTGCGTGACGCGGGTGCGCGACTGTCAGCGAAGGAGGCACCGAACATCTTGAGAAACGTTTCCGATAGGCCCTTAAAAAATTTGCTTAACGATCGAACCGTATCCATGTCGTTGGTTGTCGATGAGGTCTGATCACCAGGAAAGAAGGGTGTGTTCACATTGGCGTTCAGCTTGCGCGGAGCCATCGCTCGAGGCGCGAGCGCGGTGGTCGCCGTCATGGCGGCGTCGCAGGTGCAGTTGCACGCGCAATCCTCGCCGGCCAAGGCTCCGCAGGACCTGACTGGACTAGGTCAGGTTTCGGTGTCCATCGACGGTGTGCCGGATCCGGTGTTTGCGGCCGAAGAGGCCAAATATCCGGGCGACGTCACCTCGTTCGACACGTGGCGAGGTTTCAGCCATCAAGGCAAGCGCGTGATCACCCTTGCGTTGCCAAAGCCGGCGGATGTGGTCTCCGTATCGGTCCGAGCCCTTCAGGATTTTCCACTGGGCATCTACTTCCCGCGCTACGTCGAGTTTCAATTTGAGTCGAACGGAAAATGGTACAGCGCCGGGCGCGAGGTGTCGGCGTATCCGCTGAGCACGCGCAATGTGATGGCGCAGACCTTCACATGGGCTTCCCAAACCGGCGTCGAAGCGTCGGCGGTTCGAATCATCGTCCCTGTCGACGTGTGGGTCTTCTTGGACGGCTTTGACGTCAAGGGATTCTTGAACGCCAAAGGCGCCTCGGCCAGCGCGCTGACGCCGGTCGCGGCCAACCCGGACAAGCCCGTTGGCCCCCTTCTGCCCACGTCGCCGAACGCCTACGGCATCCGCAACATGTTGCTCGTCGAGACGGGCGCCAACGGTTCGCTCGGCACGTGGAGCGAGCAGGACTTCGTGCCCATGCTCGCCTACGTGAATGAAAGTGGTCAGATCACGGCGCCTTTATTCGACACGATGCTCTTTCTTCCCTACGGCTCCGTGCCCACGACGCAGGCGGGCCTTTCCGCGTACCTGCAGGACCTGTTCTCACCTGGTCGGCAGCTTTCGGCGCTCAACCAGGCCGTGGGCTACGTCAATCAGGTGTTGCACCGCCCCGGCTACAAGGAGCGCGTGGTGCTCTCGTTGCCCTACTTCGCCTATGGCAAGGCCACGTTCGGCACCATCGGCGGATCGACCGTCATCTTCGCTGGTTCTCCGGCCGATCCCGACGCCCTCGCGGCCCGGGAAACCGCTGAAACGTGGTACTTGCAGCAACTGCTCCAGGATTGGAACCGCGCAGGATTCAGCAATCTCCAGCTCGTCGGCCTGTACTGGGATGAGGAACAGTTTCGCGACACCATGCCGGGCGAAGCGGCGTACGTGCAGTTCGCTTCTCAGCTGGCCGCGGCGCACCATCTCCCGCTCTTCTGGATTCCGTTCTACGGGGCCTCAGGCATCCCCGACTGGAAGAGTCTCGGATTCTCCGCCGCATGGATTCAGCCCAACTTCGTCGAGCAGGGTTCGCAGGCGTACCTCGCCCGCATGGTCGACGCTACGCAGACCGCAGCCCAGTACGGCATGGGGGTCGAGGTGGAGCTCACCGGGATCACACAGAAAGATCAGGCGCTCTACGACAGCTCGCTGGCGCAGCTATCGGCGTATGGCTTCGGAACCAATCAGGCGTCGCACGCCTACTACGACGGCTCGAAGCTTCTCTTGACCTCGGCGCGATCCACGGGCCAGGCCCGGGTCGCGTACGACACGACGGCGAGCTTCATTGCGGGGGTGGCGATTCGTGGTGGTTCGTAAGGCCTGGTTCGCCGCGCCCTTGTGTGCGGGTGCGCTTTGTCTTCCTTGGCCGGTTCAGGCCGCGACCTCGTCTAGCAAGGGGCACACAAGTTTTTCGACCATCCGCGTATCGGTTGGCACCTCGGCGCCGCTGTCGGTTCCTACGCTCGTCCAAGGCAACCAGACGTACATCGCGCTGTGGGGCCTGATGCAGGTGTTGAACCCGTTGGGGTTTGCCGCTTCGTGGTCGAAGGGCCAGCTGACCATCGCGGCGCCGGTATCCGTGCCGGTCAACGAGGTGCCGGGCCCTGCGGGCGCGGCGGGAGCGGAGGTCGTGATCGACGGGCAAGAGGTCGAGCGCGTCCCCACGGCCATCGCGACGCCGCCGGGCGCGCCGTCGCCTGAAGTGTTCCTCCCGCTCACCAACGCGGAAGAAATTCTCGCGCGCCTGGGCATTCAGGCGGCGTTGAATGGAAACGAACTCGATCTCGACGCGTCGGCCGTGCCGCAGCCCTTGCCGAACAACGAGGTGGCGGTCTGGAACGCGCTGTCCGCGTTTGCGGCCGATCTCGGCCTACCCGCGTCGTCCGCGGGATCGAGCGGCTACACGGACCTATCGGCGGCGTCGCCCGCTTGGGGCGTGGTTGAGGCCGCAATTCGCGCGGGCTGGTACCAGCCGCCTTCGCCGACCTCGTCCGGCGCGTTTCAGCCCATCACCTGGGGGGAGGCCGCGCAGATCCTGTGGAATGCGCTCGGCATCTCGGCGCAAGATGCGGCGTATCAGCCCGGGGGATCGCCCGTTCAGTGGGCGAGAGCCATCGGTCTCGTTCCAGAAAACTGGGATCCATCTTCGAACATGACAGCGCAGGAATTGGACACGCTGGCGTCGAATTTGCACGAATGTCTGCAAGGTGATGTCGAAACGGCTGCAAACACCTGGCGGCTGTGGTATCCGCCAGCCGATGAATATCAAGCGACGTTTGCGTCCGGGGGCGGACAGCCGCTGTTTGCGTCCACGGCCGATGCGCAGGCGGCCATCTCGGCGACCTACCAATTTTTCAATCAGCTTGTGGTGACCCTGAGCGGCAAGCGCTGGTTCCTGACCCTGCCCGCCGTGCAGAGCGGCTACGGGTTTGCGACCATCTCTGCGCTCGGCGGCCTTTCGTACCAGACGAAGCCTGGAAGCGCGTGGGTTTCTGCGCCGTCCGTGGACACGCGGGATCTGCCCGCCCGCAAACAGGGCCGGCTGGTCGTGACCATTCCGCCGGAGGGGCTCATCATCACTTGGAATCAGATGATGCCGTCCTTGGGCGGGACGGTGGCACTCGGGGCGTTGGAAGTCAGTCCCGGGCCGTCTGGGCCACGGGTCCAGCGCCTGAACATCGCATCGCCCCACTTGCCCCCACCTGTCACGTCGCCCGTCGCTTCCCTGCATGCGCAGCAATGAGAATGGAGGTCATGGTTGTGAAGACGCATCGCCTGCTCGCGGTCATGGCGCTGCCAGCCACGGTGATGTTGACGACGCCTTCGTCTGCGCTGGCGCAGACCTCGAGCTCGCCGAGCGCTTCGGCGTCATCCCTCAACGTGCCCGTGGCGGCGCTCACACTCGCGGGTGTTCAATCGTATCCCATGTTGAGCTACGGGGCCACGGGAACTTACGTGGCGATTTTGCAGAACGCGCTGAACGCACTGGGCTATGACGTGGGACAAGCCACCGGCGTCTTTGACGCCACCACGCAGGCGCAGGTCAAGGCCTTTCAACAGGCCGAGGGGCTCGGCGTCGACGGGATTGTCGGGCCGATGACGTGGGGGGCCTTGGCCAAGGCCGTCGCGGACTACCACCAGGTGATGACCGTGCTCGACCGCCAAAGCCCTCTCGTGCAGCACGTCGAGTGGAAACGGATTGTGTGGAACGGGGAACTCATCTCGAAGCCGGTCGGCTTCACGTATCAGGGGACGGCCTACATGCCCATTTGGTACGTGATGGAGGCGCTTCGCAAGGCCGGGATCGCGAGCACGTGGTCAGGGGGTGTCTGGATCCTCACGCCGCCCGGCGGGCAGGCCGTCAATTACGGTAAGATTTCGTACGGCCCCGGCAGCGCCGCCATCGCCATCGGCCAGACGGTCGTCGCGAATGTGCCGGCGGTGGTGTATCCAGACCCGGCGTCCGGCAAGCTGACGACCTTCATGCCCGTGTGGTACGTGATGACGGCGCTCCAGCGACTTGGCATCGCGTCGACCTGGCAGGGAAGCGAATGGGACATGAAGCCCGCCCCCGTGGTCATGGAGACGGGCGATCCAACCTCGAACTCCACCGGATCGAGCAACAGCACGGGCAATGCCACGGGCAACGTCTCCGGCGCCCTGCCCGGCAGCAACACGGTCGCCAACGTGACGAATGCCACCGGATCGAACACCGTCACGGGCAACGGTGCGAGCAACGGGACCGGCAACAGCACCAGCCTGGGCAACGCCACGTCAAACGCGGTCGGAAACGGCACGTCGAATTCGACGGGCAACGCCACGTCGAACGGCACGGGGAACGCCACCGGCAATTCGACGGGCAACTCGACGGGATCGAGCGGGGGATCGTTCACCAACGTGGATCTGCGCTACCCGGCGCCGTCCAACATCAATGCGCAGAGCATCAATCAGTTCTTGCTACAGAACAGCTCGCCGCTCAACGGGCTCGGCAATTCGTTCATGGATGCGCAGAACCTGTACAGCGTCGACGCCAACTATCTGGTCTCCCACGCCATCCTCGAGAGTGCGTGGGGCCAGAGCCAGATTGCGCTGCAGAAGAACAATCTGTTTGGCTACGGCGCATACGACTCCAATCCCGGACAAGACGCGGGCGTCTTCCCGAGCGACGATTATGCCATTCGCTTCGAAGCGTGGACGGTGCGGATGAACTACCTCACGCCTGGCGCGAGCTTGTACGTTTCGCCGACGCTGAGCGGCATGAACGTCAACTATGCGACGGCCAAGACGTGGGCGAGCGGCATCGCGGCCATCATGAAGCAGTTTGCCACATCCGTGAAATCGAGCGTGAGCGCATACGTGCAGTATTCGCCTTCCAACAACCCACCGGCACCGAAGTCCACGGCCGAGCCAGTGTATTACATGAACGGGGCGCAGGGCGTCACGCAGCAGGACCCGTATTATCCGAACAACGGTGTCCCATACTACCCGAGCATCGCGCAGGGCGAGAATCAGCAGTTTTTTGGCCAGTTGAGTATCGGCAGCTTCGGCCAACCCGTAGTGGAGATCCAGCGCTTCCTGAACCATACCATCAACGCGGGGCTCGCGGTCGACGGTCAGTTCGGCCAGCTGACACAAGCGGCGGTGGAAAAGTTCCAGTCGCAGGTCATGCACATGTCGAACCCGAACGGCGTATGGACTTTCAGCATGTGGGTGCAGTACATCCAGCCGTCCCAGTCGAACGCGAACCTGATCCCCGCAGGCACGACGGTGAAGATCGATCAGGTTGCCGAAGGGATGGCGGGGCCGTACGTCGTCCCTTGGTACCATGTGGTGGGCTACGGATGGGTGGACTCGCAGTACATCAAGTTGACCAACGTGTACCGGGTCGTCGTCCAGAATCCGGCAGGAACAGCCACCACCATTCCGGTCTATCAAGTCGGCAATCTGTCGAAGGTGCTGCTGAACCTGCACAGCGGCGATTGGGTCGTGGCCAATTCGCCGAAGCCTTCCGGCGGCGTGTATACCATCCAAATCGCCGCGCAGGATCCGGTGGTGTCAAACGGCTACGCGGCCGACACCTTGCTGACTGGCGTGATCCCCGCCAACGGGACGGTCAGCCTGGTGCCCCAAAATTGAGCGAAGGCGCCACTCGCATCCGGGTGGCGCCTTGCGCTGTTTAGCCGTTCACGATCTCGCCGCCGTTGACATGCAGCACCTGACCCGTCATGTACGACGAGTCGGCCGACGCGAGAAACACGTAGGACGGCGCCAGTTCCGCAGGTTGCCCGGCCCGGCCCATCGGCGTGTCGGTCCCGAATTTGGCGACCTCGTCCGCCGCAAAGCTCGCTGGAATCAGCGGAGTCCATACCGGCCCAGGCGCCACCGCGTTGACGCGAATCCCTTGTTTGGACAGCGACAGCGCGAGCGATCGCGTCAGCGACACAATCGCGCCCTTGGTCGACGCGTAATCGATCAGCGTCTCGTGGCCGCGGTAGGCCGTGATCGACGCGGTGTTGATGATACACGCGCCGGCCTTCATGTGCGGAAGGACAGCCTGGATCATGTAGAAGTAGCCGAATACATTCGTCGCGAACGTCTGATACAGTTGCTCGGGCGTGATGTCCAGGATGCTCGGCTGTGGGTGTTGGCGCGCCGCGTTGTTGACCAGGATGTCGACTTTTCCGAAATGCTGGATGGCCTGTTGCACGACGCGATCGCACTCGGCCTTGTTGGACACGTCAAACGCGATGGGATGCGCGCGGCGGCCGTACCGCTCGACGTGCTGGACCGTCTCGGTGGCATCCGCCTCTTCCTCGCGATACGCGATGACCACATCCGCGCCCTCCTTGGCGAACGCGACCGCCACCGCGCGACCGATGCCGCTGTCGCCGCCTGTGATGAGCGCCACCTTGTCCTTGAGTTTCCCGGCGCCCCGGTAGTCGGGGTGATCGAAGAACGGGCGCGGGTTCATTTGTGACTCCACACCCGGCTGGCGGTCCTGATGTTGCGGCGGGAAGGACGTCGGATAGGACGGTGCCTGGCCGACTTCGGGTTGTGCGATGGTGGGCATGGGTCACTCTCCTTTGCGTAGGGTCTCTGTGCGAGTAGGTTGGATGACCATTATGACGAATATGCAGACCTGGCACGGTCGTCGACCTGAGTTGATGGCGGATTATTGCGAATACGTTGACAAGTGAGCAAGCTGATTTTATACTTAGGCTTGCTTAAACGTTTAAAAGGAAGGGGTGAATTAGCTAGAGTAAAGTGCAGTATTCTTTATGCGTCGTATCTTAAACGTTTAAAAGGGGGAAAACAGGTGAAACGTATGTTGGTTCGGAAGAAGAGATGGGGCGTTGCGGCTTGTGCGACGCTTTTGCCCCTGTCCCTTTTAACTGGATGCGGAGCAAGCACCAACGTAACTTCGTCGACGAATGAAGCCGCAAGTGCGTCAACCCCCGTGACTATTACCATTTGGGATAATGAGCAGGGGCCGATGCAGCAGATTGCGCAAACAGCGACCAACGCGTTTAACACGTCGCAGCACAAAATCAAGGCTAACATTATTTTCTTTAGCAATGACGCCTACAAGCAGAAAATCCAAATAGCAATGGGGGCTAATACACCACCGGACTTGATCTACGGTTGGGGCGGAGGAATATTGAAAACGTATGTCGACGCCCATAAAGTGATACCATTGGACACATTTTTGAAGGCGAACCCGGCTTACAAGAACAAGTTTTTCCCTTCTGTGTGGGGCAACGTAACCATTAATGGACACATATATGGAGTGCCCGAGGGAGGCGGGACGCAACCTGAATTCCTGTTCTACAACAAGGATATTTTTAAGCAATACGATCTTCCTGTTCCTGCGACATGGAATCAATTGATCAACGACGTGAAAGCGCTTAAAAATCATGGCGTTATTCCGATTGCTCTGGGTGCGCGCGACGAATGGCCCGATTTAATGTGGTTGATGTACTTGACCGATCGAATTGGAGGGCCATCGGTCTTCAATGGTATTATTGCTAACAAACCTAACGCTTGGGATAATCCAGCTATTATAAAGGCGGTACAAATGATTCAGCAGTTGGTTAAGATGGGCGCGTTCGAACCCGGTTACTCCGGAGTAAGCGCAGATAGCAATGAGGACCAGGCCTTGTTGTATTCGGGAAGAGCGGCAATGCTTCTTCAGGGAAGTTGGATTTACCCGACGTTGCAACAGGCAGCTCCTCAATTTACAGCTAATCAACTTGGGTGGACGATGTTTCCTTCTGTTCCGGGAGGAAAGGGCAACCCTGCGGACCTGATGGGCAACATCTCGACGTACTACTATATATCGTCGACATCAAAGTACCCATGGGCTGATGAGACGTATCTGAAGGATGTTGTGCTGAATTCTTATATGGTAAACCAAGAACTGAAGAACGGTGTGGTTCCGCCAGTAAAGGGTTTGGGGGCGAAGGTCAGGAACCAACCAGATGGTCGGTTTCTGTATTACGCGTATACGCAGGCAGAAAAGGCTCCTGTGTTCGTGACCGGTTGGGATCAGCTGCTACCTCCTCAGGAGGCACAGACATTGCTGCAGGATCTTAGTAGTGTGTTCCTTCTAAAAATGACGCCGCAACAGTTTGTACAGAGCATGAACAGCTCCATGCCTCGTTCTTGATTTGCACGAGGGCTAAGTGGGGGCTGCATTGCGTTCTGCTCCCACTTAGCCCATCACGCATCACTACAAACGAGAGGTGAGTGTATGACTAGAGGTGTACTTCGAATTATATTTATAGCCCCCTCTGTTATCCTATTTTCCATATTTGGGTTGTTGCCTATGTTGGGCGCTGTATTGTTGTCTCTTACCAATTGGAACGGGCTCAATGCGCCCAAGTTCGTCGGAGTTACGAACTGGGTTACATTTGCGCACGATCCGCAAGCTTGGCACTCTCTTGTCTTGACGCTAGAAGTTATGGGACTGACATGGGTTATTCAGACACCGCTATCCGTGGCGATTGGAATGTTTTTGGCAGGGAGGTCGAAGTATCGAGAAATTCTGAGCATATTCTATTTTCTTCCTCTTCTTTTTTCCTCCGTCGCGATTGCAATCGTATGGTCCTATATTTTGGATCCTAATTTTGGACTGCTAAATGAGTTGCTTACTAAGGTTGGGCTAGGGAGGCTAGCGCTTGATTGGCTAGGATCGCCTAGTGTCGTGTTATGGACAGTTGTTGCCATTGTTTCGTGGCAGTATATACCTTTTCATAGCTTGCTATATCAATCGGGAAGAAGGCAAATTCCAAACTCCCTCTACGAGGCTGCTATCATTGACGGTGCAAATGAACTGCAAAGATTCGTGTACATCACTGTCCCCCAACTCAAGTACACCTTCATTACATCAACGACTCTTATGCTGACTGGCTCGTTAACATTTTTTGACTTGATATATATATTGACAAACGGAGGGCCTGACAACGCGTCGAACGTTTTGGCTGTGAACATGTACGATACTGCTTTCAGCAAGCAGCAGATGGGCTATGGAAGCGTAATGGCAGTAGTCATAGCGCTCATGGGAATAGTTCTTTCTCTGATGTTAACGAGATTTACCGGCTTCACGAGGATGGAGAGTCAGCAACAAGGTGTTGCGTAGCATAAAAACATCAAGTGAGTATGTTAGTGGAGGAGGCGAGGGTGTGAAAAAGCTTGTAGTTTCGGTCTTGTCAATAGTGTGGGCAGTACTTTCATTCTATCCTGTATTGTACATGCTTTTTGAAAGTTTGCGTACGCAACAGACATACCTGACTGGAACTCCGTGGCTACCTCCCACTAGAATCTATTTGGGAAATTTTTCTTCAGTACTAGAAGAAGGGTTCTTCAGATACTTCTTGAACAGCATCATCGTCGCTGTGCTGACGTTGATAATCCTGCTATTGTGCGCTGTTTTGGGTTCATACGCCTTTGTGCGAATGAAGTCGAAGGGTACAGAGAGAGTTTTTACCCTCTTCTTGTCTGGATTGGCCATACCAGTTCAAGCGGCCATCATACCGCTGTATGCGATCGTTGAAAAGATGGGGCTATATAATACGCTGTGGGCAATCATTCTCCCGTCAGCAGCCTTTGCTTTGCCGCTTTCTATACTAATCCTGGTTAACTTCGTGAGGGATATTCCAACTGAGCTCTATGAAGCCATGATACTTGAAGGAGTTGGGGAATGGGGCTTGCTGCTCAGACTCACCATTCCTCTTGCGCGGCCGGCAGTGACAGCCGTTGTGATCTACAACTTTGTTCAAGTGTGGAACAATTTCTTGTTCCCTCTAGTCATGACCGAGAGCCCAAATTTGCAAACCCTTCCGCTGGCGCTGGAACATTTCCAAGGCCAATATACTATGAATGTTCCGGCGATATTGGCGTCAGTCCTGCTGTCGGCCGTCCCGCTCATTGCTGCCTACATTGTTGCCAGAAGACAATTACTTGCAGGTCTTACAGCTGGTTTTAGCCGATAATGATTTTCACGAAATGTTCTTCGAAGGCGGTGTGACGGCTTTGCACAAGCGCTATACGGTACAAGACATTGCGAAGAGGGCTGGCGTGACTGCGGCGACAGTTTCGATGGCACTTAATAACAAACAAGGCGTTAGTGCAGAGACGAAGCAGCGCATTGTCCGGATAGCCAATGAACTCGGGTACATACCCAATATTTCGGCTCGCGCTCTCGTTCAGCAGAGAACATACACTTTGGGTCTCTTCATTCCTTCGTCGCCGAGCGCTTTCCTCGATAGTTACTTCTCGAATATTCTCCGTGGAATTACCGAGGTCGCAACAAAGGCTGGATATTTGGTTTCGATCGTATATGAGGATTCCGTTCACGAGCATCTCACCTATCGAGTGGACGGACTAATTCTTACTGAACTTAAGGGACGCGATCCTTACGTCGATCTCTTTCGGAAATTCAAAATCCCTTTTGTAAGCATGGGGAAGGTAAACGATACGTTACCTTCCGTCGACATCGATACGCAAGGGGGAATCATGCAGGCTGTCAAATATCTCGTCAGCCTAGGCCACCGTAAAATTGGGTTCATCGCCGGACCTCCGAAGTACCATTATGTAGTCAACCGGTATCGTTCATTTAAAAAGGCCCTGCACGCACACGGACTGCCGCTAGAGGCCGATTGGATGTCGGTTGCCCCCAATTCCCGAGCGGGAGGAAGGCAAGCGGTCGTAAGGCTACTGAAGAGGGTTCGCGGCGCTCCGACTGCTTTTTTGGTGTGTACGGACCTCATGACTGTTGGCGTCATTGATGGGTTGAAGGATTTGGGACTCGACGTTCCGCATGATGTGTCTGTGATTGGATTCGATGACGCGCCGTACGCCGAATTAGTTCAGCCTCCACTTACAACAATACGACAGGACGTCTACCTTTCGGGCAAGTACGCGGCACGAATGCTTATAGACACCTTGGAAGGTAAGCAATCAACCGTGAGCGTGACCCTTCCCGTTCGGCTTGTGAGAAGAAAGTCAACATCTACGGCAAATGACTCAAAAATCTACACATGACACAGGGGGATGAAACGTCTTGAAGAATGGTGTTCCGGTAACATCTCACCTCACCCTCGAAGAAAAAGCCTCTCTCTGCTCCGGTCTCAACTTCTGGCAGACCAAGCCCGTCGAGCGCCTCGGCATCCCGTCCCTCTGCATGACGGACGGCCCGCACGGCGTTCGCCTGCAGCGGCCGGGCGGATCGTTCACCGATTCGGAGCCAGCGACCTGCTTTCCCACTGCCGCCGCTTTGGCGAGTTCCTGGGATCCGGCGCTTGTCGAGCGGGTGGGCCAGGCGCTCGGCGACGAGTGCCGCGCGCTCGGCGTGCATGTGTTGCTCGGGCCAGGGGCCAACATCAAGCGTTCCCCACTGTGCGGCCGGAACTTCGAATACTTTTCGGAGGATCCGCTGCTCTCGAGTGAGATGGCCGCGGCACACATCCGCGGTGTGCAGTCGCGCGGCGTGGGCTCGTCGCTCAAGCACTTCGCCGCCAACAACCAGGAATACCGGCGCATGACCACGAGCGCCGAGGTGGACGAGCGGACGCTGCGCGAGATCTACCTCGCGAGCTTCGAGGGCGCCGTCAAGGGCGGCCGCCCGTGGACGGTCATGTGCGCCTACAACCGCCTGAACGGCACCTACTGCTCTGAACACCCGTGGCTCCTCACCGAGGTGCTGCGCCGGGAATGGGGATTCGACGGTGTCGTGGTGTCGGACTGGGGCGCCGTGAATAATCGCGTGCAAGGGCTCGCCGCAGGGCTGGATCTTGAGATGCCCGGCGGGCCGTACGCGCAGGACAGTGAGATTGTGCAGGCTGTGCGAGACGGCCGCCTGGACGAAGCCGTGCTCGACGCGGCCGTGGAGCGCTTGCTCGCACTCATCGACCGGGCGTACCGGCCTCAGGGCCAACCGGTCGATCTCGACGCGCACCACCGCCTTGCCCGCCAGGTCGCCGCAGAGTCGATGGTGCTCCTGAAAAACGACGGGCCCGTCCTGCCCATCGCGCCGGGGCGCCGGGTGGCCGTGCTGGGCGCCTTCGCCGTCTCGCCGCGCTACCAGGGCGGAGGTAGCTCGCACGTCAACCCTGCGCGCCTCGACGAGCCGCTTGCCGAGATGCGCCTCGCGTTTGGCGACGACTTTGTCCTGTACGCGCCGGGGTACGCGCTCGACGATGACGCGCCTCGGCCCGAGCTCATTGACGAGGCCGTGCGCGCTGCGGCGCAGGCGGATGTCGCCGTCGTCTTCGCAGGATTGCCGGAGTCTTGGGAGTCGGAGGGGTACGATCGCGTCCACATGCGCATGCCGGACGCCCACGTGGCGCTCATTGAGGCCGTGGCGTCTGTGCAACCCCGCACGGTGGTGGTGCTCTCGAACGGCGCGCCCGTGGAAATGCCTTGGATCCACCGCGTGCCGGCCGTGATCGAGGCGTATCTCGCCGGGCAGGCGTTCGGCGGCGCCATTGCGGACGTCCTCTCGGGCGCCGTGAACCCGTCCGGCAAGCTGGCCGAGACGTTTCCGCTTCAGCTTGAGCACAACCCGTCCCATCCGTTCTTCCCCGGCGAAGGCGACAGGTCCGAATACCGAGAGGGTATCTTCGTGGGATATCGCTACTACGATGCCAAGGAGATGGACGTGCTGTTTCCCTTCGGGCACGGGCTGTCGTACACCGCGTTCGAGTACGAGGCCATTCGCGTGTCTCGCGAGCAGATACGGGACGACGAAGTGCTCACCGTCCAGGTGGACGTGCGCAACGCGGGACAGCGCCCGGGCAAAGAGGTGGTCCAGCTGTACGTCGAGCCGACGTCCTCGCGAATCGTGCGGCCGCGCCGCGAACTGCGCGCATTCGCGAAGGTGGCGCTGGCGCCGGGCGAGGCGCAGACCGTGGAATTTCAACTCGGCAACCGCGCGTTCGCGCACTACGACGTCGACGCGGGGGATTTCATCGCGGAGAGCGGCCGCTACGAGATTCGGGTCGGATCGTCCTCGCGCGACCTGCGCCTCGCCGCCACCGTGGAGGTGGTCTCCACGGCGCCGCGCCGGCCTGTCCAAGTCCACGCCAATGCGACCCTCGGAGATCTGCTGGACGATCCGGCAATAGGTCCGGTGCTCCGCCAGTTGTTGCAGGAGAAGCTCGCCGATTCACCGCTTGGCAGCGAGGTGGACGCGAACCCCATGTTCGAGGCGTTCATGCGTTTCACGCCCATCGGGCGCACCACGACATTGTTCGGCGTGCCGCGGGGCGAGATCGATCAAGTTCTTGCGAAGCTGCGAGCTGCACAGGCAGAGCGCCAAGCCGAGGGAGGGCAGGGTTCATCGGACAACTGAGCGGCGAGTTGCATGGAAACCGGGGCTGTGCGCGAGGGGCACGAGGCCATCTGGCCGCGGACGCCCCTCGCGCGCGCAATGGGGCGCCGAAGTTGGAATTGACAGAGTGTATGAAATCATATATGATCAACACAGCCCGCATCGCCGATTGAGGATTGAGGGCAGATGGAAGGAAAGGGGGGGAAGGCCATGCCTGAGGTCGACGCGAAGGCGTTTAGGCGCACGTGCGGACTGTTCACAACGGGCGTCACCGTCATCACGACATCAGTCAGCGGGCAAGTGCACGGGATGACGGCGAATTCGTTCACATCCGTCTCGCTCAACCCGCCTCTGATCCTGGTCTGCGTTGACGAGCGCAGTAGGATGGCGCAATGTCTGTCGTCTTCGAAAGCGTTTACAGTGAATGTCCTCGGTCGACATCAAGAGGAGGTATCGCGCCACTTCGCCGGAACGAGCGGCGAATGGCGGGGGACGTTCGTGCCCTTTGGGGAATCGGTTCGCCTCGATGACTGCCTGGCCGCGCTGTCGTGCGAAGTGTACGCTCAATATCCGGCGGGGGATCACATCATCGTGCTCGGTCTTGTCAAGGACATCTATCAGCAAGAGGAGGGCATTCCGCTCGTGTTCTGGCGCGGGACCTACACGTCGCTCGCCAGTGACACGTCGAGGCGCACCTGTTTGGATAAAATCGTATAGGAAATCAGATTGGATAGTCTAATCATGGCGCTCATCATTCTCGTGAGGGGGCGAGATTCCATGAGCACGGAGGTGCCTGTTTCGAGCGCAGCGGGCATCTTGGCGCGGATGGAGCGGTTGACGGCATGGCCGCTTCCGCGGCGGCTTTTCCTCGTCATCGGCCTGGGATACCTCTTCACGTTCTACGACATCTTCGACGTCAACGTCTCCTTTGTCCAAACCGCCACATCCATCATCCCGGGCGCGACGCCGGCGAATGCCAGTCGATACATTGGGCTGCCCATCTTCGCGAATCTGTTGGGATATGTGGTCGGTACCCTCGTGTTGAGCCCGCTGGCAGATCGCCTCGGGCGAAGGCGCATGTTGATGACCACCATGTTCATCACCGGCATCGGGTCGCTGTTGACGGCTCTCGCGACGCGCGATTGGTGGTTTGTCCTCGCGCGCGGCATCACGGGCGTGGGCGTGGCCGCGGACCTCGCCGTGGTCAACACGTACATGAGCGAGATTGCGCCGAGAAGCGCGAGGGCGAAGTACACGTCCGGATTGTTCATTTTCTCAGGCGTCGGAGCACTCCTCGGCATTTGGCTCGGCTTGTGGTTGACGACGCCCAGCGCGCCATTTCCGGAAGGGCTTCCGTTTGCGCTGGCGACGCCGTCGTTCCACTGGGGCTGGCGGCTGATGTACGCCATCGGGGCGGTCCTCGCCCTCATCGCCATCCTGCTGAGGCTGGAGCTCCCGGAGTCACCGCGCTGGTTGGCCGCGAAAGGCCGCGTGGAAGAAGCCTCCGCGGTGGTCGCCGCGATGGAAGAGCGCTTGGGCCTGGACTCGGTTCCGCAGAGGGATGGACCTGCTTCGTGCTCGTCGGTCTCCGATCCGCGCATGCCCTATGGTGAACTTTTGGGCAGCTCGCGGTATCGCAAGCGCGTGTTCCTCCTGTTTTTCGTCTGGCTCTTTAGTTACGTCACCGTCTACGGATTTTCCGCAGGGATGACCACCCTGTTGGTCGGCGCAGGCTACGCGCCGAGCGAGGCGGGGCTCATCGTGGCCGTCGGCGTCTTCGGCATGGTGCTGGCCGGCGTGGTGGCGTACCTCGCGGGTGAAGTCCTGGAACGCAAAACGTATCTGTTGGTCGCCGCGGTCCTGACCATTGCGGGTGGGCTCGTGGTAGGGCTTGCGGGGCATCACCTTGGGTGGTCCTATTTCGGCGCGGTTTTGCTCTTCTTCGGACAAAACGTGTGGGTGCCGGTGTTTTACGCGTGGACGGCGGAAAACTTCCCGTCTCGCGCGAGAACGAGTGGTTTCGCGCTGGTGGATGGCGCGGGCCACATCGGCGCTGGGGTTGGGCTGTGGGCGATTGCGCCATTCATCCCCTCCCTGGGTGTGACGGCGGGCTTTGTGGCGATGTCGGGCTTCCTCCTGGTGGCTGCGCTCATCGCCCTCGGCGGCATCGCGTCGCGGGGCAAGGTTCTGGAAGAGATTTCGCCGTAGGATGTCTTCGCAGCGCTCGTGTTGCTTTCGCACAAATAGGAAATCGTATACGATAACGTCATGACCAAACACACGCCGAGCAAGCAACAGGTTGCCTATCAAACGTTGAAGCAGCGCATTCTCGACGGCACGTATGGGCCCGGGTATCGCATCGTGATCGACCGCATCGCGAGAGAATTGGGGGTGAGTGCGATTCCCATTCGTGAGGCCATCCGCCGCCTGGAGGCAGAGGGATTTGTCGAGGTGGAACGGTTCAGCGGCGCCAAGGTGACTCGCATCGACGCAAAGATGTACGAGGATATCCTGTCGGCTCTCGCGGTGCTCGAAGGCTACGCCACTGCCCAGGCCTATCGACATCTCACGGATGAGGACTTCGATGCGCTTCGACAGACCAACGAGGCGATGCGCCAGGCCCGAACCGACTTTGATCTCACGCTGTACAGCAGGCTGAACCAACAGTTCCATGAGATCATTCTGCGCCGCTGCAGCAATCGCTTCCTCGTGGACGAAATCCATGGGGTGCGCGAGCGGATGGACGCCATGAGGGTGTCCGTGTTCAACCTGATCCCGCATCGCGCGAGCGACTCGATTGCCGAACACGACAAGCTGATTCAGTTGATGGCGGTCGATGTCGGCGAGGATGCGGTGGAACGGTTTGCCCGCCAACACCGGTTGGCGACGCTGGAAGCCTTCAGGCGGTGGAACGAGCAACACATGCGCCTGGTGGAGGAGCGGAAGGAGGGGTATCGTGCGCCACGCGAGATTCATCGACCGGGGGCGGATTCATGAGGGCGTTTGGCAAGGCGGAGCGCTCATCGACGAGGAAGGACATGTGGTCTCGGAGGAGCAAGTCACTTGGCTGCCGCCGATAGAGCCGAGGACCATCTACGGGCTTGCCTTGAACTACGCCGACCACGCGGCGGAACTCAGTTTGGAGAGGCCCAAGGAGCCCGTTCTGTTCATCAAGCCGAACGCGTCGCTCATCGGGCATAGGGCGCCCATCGTGTATCCCGAGGGCGTGGAGTACATGCACTACGAGGCCGAATTGGCCGTGATCATCGGGCGCGCCGGACGGCGCATTCGGACCGCCCACGCGTTAGATCACGTCCTCGGGTACACCATCGCGAACGATGTCACGGTGCGCGATTTCGTAGGGAACATGTTCCGCCCTCCCATCCGTGCGAAGGGCTTCGACACGTTTGGGCCGCTCGGCCCGTGGTGGGTGGATGCCGCGGATGTGCCCGATCCACACCAGCTCGAAATCTGGACCTACGTGAACGGCGAGGTCCGCCAGCACGGCAACACGCGCGATCTGATCTTTCGAATCGACGAGGTGATATCGTTCATCAGCTCGTTTGTGACGCTCCGCCCGGGCGACGTCATTCTCACAGGCACGCCGCCCGGCATCTCACCCGTGAAACCGGGGGACGTGATCGACATCGAAATCGAGGGCATAGGCCGGCTGGTGAACCCCGTGGTGGGCGAGTCGAATGGCGAGCCGGCGAGGGAGGTGCTGTCATGAGCGGCGTACATCCGACGGAGGCGAAGGAGCGCCTTGCGTTTGATCCCATCTCCGGCCCCGCGCTGCACTTCATCGACGGCCAGTTTGTGGAGAGCGTGGAGGGCGGATGGTTTGACACGTTGAATCCGACGACCAACGAGGTGTTGACCCGGGTCGCCGAAGGAACGGCAAGCGACGTAGATCGCGCCGTGGAAGCAGCCTATCGGGCCTTTCACGAGGGGCCTTGGGGCAGAATGAGCGCGAAGGAGCGGGCGCGATACCTCGTGCACATTGCCGATGCCATCGAGCGACACGGCGAGGAGCTGGCCCGCCTCGAAGTGGCGGACACGGGCCTGCCCATCGCCCAGGCCCGCGGGCAGGCCGCGCGAGCCGCGGAAAATTTCCGTTTCTTCGCCGAGATGGCCACGCGCATGACCGGTGAGACGTTTCCGGTGGGGGAGCAGTTTCTCAACTACGCTATCCGCGTTCCGGTTGGGGTGGCGGGACTCATCACGCCCTGGAACACGCCCTTGATGCTCGCGACGTGGAAGATTGCGCCTTGCCTCGCTGCGGGCAATACGGCGGTTCTCAAGCCCGCCGAATGGTCCCCCCTCACGGCGACCAAGTTGGCCGAGATCGTCCAGGAGGTCGATCTCCCGCCCGGCGTGTTCAACGTCGTCCACGGCTTTGGCGAAGTCGCCGGAGACGCCTTGGTGAAGCATCCGAAGGTTCCGCTCATTTCCTTCACCGGCGAGACGGTGACCGGCCGCACCATCATGAAAAACGGGGCCGACGGGCTAAAGCGGTTTTCGATGGAGCTCGGCGGGAAGTCTCCGGTCGTGGTGTTCGCGGATGCCGATCTCGACAGGGCTCTGGACGCCGTCGTGTTCGGCGTGTACTCGCTGAACGGGGAGCGTTGCACGGCGGGCTCTCGCCTGCTCGTTCAGGACTCCATCCGCGACGAGTTCGAAGCCCGTTTGGCGGAGCGGGTGAAAAGGATTCGCCTTGGTCATCCGCTGGATCCCGAGACCGAGGTGGGCCCCTTGATTCACCCGGAGCACAAGCGGCGCGTGGAGCAGTATCTCGACATTGGCCAGCGCGAGGGTGCGACGATGGCCGTGGGCGGCCCCGTCCCGCAGGAGCTCGCGCGCGGAAACTTCGTCATGCCTACGCTTTTCGTCAACGTGCGCAACGATATGCGCATCGCGCAGGAGGAGATTTTCGGCCCGGTACTCGTGTCCATCCCGTTCCACACGGAGGAGGAGGCCATCCAGATCGCCAACGGCGTGCAGTACGGCCTTGCCGCATACATTTGGACACGGGATCTCGAGCGCGCTCACCGCATGGCGAGGCGGATCGAATCAGGCATGGCCTGGATCAATTCGCAGAATGTCCGCGATTTACGCACGCCGTTCGGAGGAATGAAGCAGAGCGGCGTCGGGAGGGAAGGTGGTCACTACAGTTTCGAGTTTTACACAGAATGGAAGACGGTGCATGTGGCGCTCGGGCAACATCCCATTCCCCGCTTCGGCGCGTCGGATGCAAAGACCAGAAGCTGATCAACTCAAGGTGGGTGATGAGTGATGGGTGCAAAGAGTGGCGCTGAATACGTGGAGCGCTTGAATGCGGAGCCTCGCGAGGTGTGGATTCATGGGGAGCGTCTTCAGGGCAACATCTCCGAACACCCGGCGTTTCGCAACGTCATCCAAAGCATGGCGAGGCTGTACGACATGCAGGTGGATCCTGCCACGCTTGACGAGATGACCTATGAAGAGGGTGGTCAGCGCTACGGCCTGTCCTGGCTGGTTCCGAAGACGCATGACGATCTCGCCCGCAGAGGGCGCATGATGCAGCGATGGGCGCGCGCAACCTTTGGGATGATGGGCAGGACCTCGGATTACCTCAACGTCGCCATCATGGCCATGGCTCAAGCGAGCGCTCACTTTGCGGGCAATCACCCGTCGTATGCGGAAAACATCCAGGCCTATTATCAATACGCGCGCGAACGGGATCTCACGCTGACGCACACGCTGATCGCGCCACAGGTCAACCGTTCCGTGAGCGTGGGCAAACTTCAGGACCCGTACATCGCGGCCCGCGTGGTCGAGAAAAATCACCGCGGGGTGGTCATCCGCGGCGCTCGCCTCTTGGCCACGCAAGGGCCCATCGCCGATGAAATCCTGGTCTTTCCGTCCACCCTGCTTCGGAACACCGAAGAGGACGCGCCGTACTCGTTCGCGTTCGCCATCCCGAGCTCGACTCCTGGCCTGCGCTACATCTGCCGAGAAAGCTTCGACTACGGGCGGTCTCACTTCGATCACCCGCTGGGCTCGAGATTCGAGGAAATGGACGCGATTGTCGTGTTTGACGACGTTCTGGTTCCCTGGGACCGCGTCTTTCTGCTCGAGGATGCGGAGCGCTGCAACCAGCTGCACCAGGCGACCCACGCCGTCGTCCACATGACGTACCAGGTGATGCACAAGAACATCGCGAAGTGTGAGTTTTTGCTCGGGCTCGCGGAGGCCATGGTGGACGCCATCGGCATTGCTCAGTTCCAGCATGTCAAGGAGAAGGTGGCCGAGATTATCCTCGCGCTGGAGAGTATGAAAGCGTTTTTGCGGGCTTCCGAAGCGGACGCCGAGCTCGATGAATACGGCGTGATGACGCCAGCGTGGGCGCCGCTGAACGCGGCGAGGAATCTCTTCCCCAAGACGTATCCTCGCCTGGTTGAAATCATCCAACAACTGGGCGCGAGCGGCCTGATGGCCATCCCCACCGAGGCCGACTGGAACTCGGAGATACGCCAAGATCTCGAGCGCTTTCTCCAAGGGCGCAATGTGGACGCGTTCCACCGCCTGAAGCTGTTCCGCCTCGCCTGGGACGCCGCGCTCTCGAGTTTCGGTTCGCGCCAGGTGTTGTACGAGCGGTTCTTCTTCGGCGATCCCGTCCGCATGCACGGCGCACTCTACGACTCCTACGACAAAACGCCCTACGTGTCGCGTGTGAAGGCGTTTTTGGACGGTGAGGCACAGTGACACCCCGGGTTGCCTATTCGGTCGTGCGCGCGGGCCACGCGGAACTTTTCGTGCGCGATCTCGCCGCGTCTCGTCGATTCTACGAAGACATCCTGGGCTTCGTCGTCACCGAGGAGCGCAACGGACAGCTGTTTCTTCGCGGCGTGGAGGAGCGCCACCATCACAGTCTCGTGCTGACGGAGTCCGACGTGCCCATGCTCGGGCACCTGGCCTTCCGCGTGGCGGAGGACGATCATCTCGATGCCATCGCGTCCTATTTTGAGGCGCTGGGATGTGAGGTGCACTTCGTCGACGCGGGCGAAGAGCCCGGCCAGGGTCGGGCGCTGCGCGTGCAAGATCCGTTCGGCTTCCCGCTCGAGTTTTATGCCGAGATGTCGCCCGCCGAATGCTTCCTTCAGAAATACCACTTGCACAAGGGCGCCGGGGTGCGCCGGCTTGACCATTTCAACTGCTTTGTCTCCAACTTGTCAAGCTGCGAGGCCATGTGGCGCGAGGGCTTCGGCTTTCGCGTGACGGAGTACGTGGAGACGGATGAAGAGCCTCGCGCGATGAAGGCGGTCTGGCTTCAGCGTAAGGGCAATGTCCACGATCTCGCGCTCATGGAGGGCCAGGGGCCACGCCTGCACCACATCGGCTTCTGGATGGACGACATGGGGAGCATCATACGGGCCTGCGACATCCTGGGCGGGGCGGAGATGCACGAGCACATTGAGCGGGGGCCCGGACGACACGGCATATCGAACGCGTTCTTCCTCTATCTGCGCGATCCCGACGGTCACCGTATCGAACTGTATACCTCGGACTACCTGACAGTTGACCCTGATCATAGGCCCATCCGCTGGAGCGCGACGGATCCCAGGCGGCAGACACTGTGGGGGCATCAGACGCCTGAGAGCTGGTGGCGGGACGGCACCGTCGTGATGGACTGGGGACGCCGCTCTCCCGTGGAGCTGCGCGGGGTCACGGACGCACGTGCCGCTGGGTACATCAAATGAGGGTGAGAGGGGACGAGACATGCGTGGCGAGCTGGACGTGTATTCGCGTCTTCGCGGCTCCATCGTTCCGATGGTGACGCCGTTTTTGGAAGACGGATCGTTTGATGAGAGGTCGTATCGCGATCTCATTGAGTGGCAAATCGAGAGCGGATCTCACGGTATTTCGTGCGCAGGAACCACCGGCGAGCCGAGTTCGCTCACCGTCGAAGAACGGGAGTACCTGTTCGAAGTCACGGTCGATGCCGTGCGCGGCCGGGTGCCCGTGGTGTTAGGGACTGGATCGACCCATCACGCAGAGGCCCTTCGCTTGACGAAGACCGCAGAGCGGCTGGGGGCGGACGCCGCGCTCGTCATTGTTCCCTATTACAATCGACCGTCGCAGGAGGGGCTTTATCGGCATTTTCGCGCCATCGCGGACAGCGTCGACATCCCCATCATCCTCTATAACATTCCTGGGCGCACCGGCGTGAACCTCGAGCCCGCCACGATGGCGCGCCTCAGGCGCGACTGCCGGAACATCATCGGCGTCAAAGAGTCGAATAAGGACTTTGATCAGGTCACGCGGGTGTTCCAGGCGTGCGGCCGGGACTTTCTGGTGTACTCGGGCATCGAGCTCTTGTGTTACCCGATGCTGGCGCTCGGAGGTGCGGGGCATTTCAGCGCGACCGCCAATCTCCTGCCGAGAGAAGTCGCTCGCCTGTACGATCTCGTGCAGGCCGGGAAGTGGCACGAGGCGATGGATCTCCACTTTCAACTTGCGGACCTCAACGAGGCTTTGTTCTGGGAAACGAATCCGGGTCCGGTGAAGGCGTGTCTTGCGATGCTCGGAAAAATTCGGCCAGTGGTGAGGCCGCCGCTCGCGCTGCCTGGCGATGAGATGACGGCCAAGCTGCGCGGCGTACTGTCTTCGTACGGGCTCATTTGAAGTTCGTTCTCCCGTCGAATCGCTATGGGCGCACGGGGCGCCTTCCAGGCGCCCTGGGTGCGAGGCTCGCGCCGACGAAACTGCATATTCTGAACATTCTGTTGAAACTCTCGCGCTCCCGTGGTATGATGGGTGTCAATCGAAAAGACACGTGATTCTGACGGGAGTGGTGAGAAGGATGCAGAGGACGGCGGAGACCACCACCTGTGTGCTGTGCGGCACGGAGATCCCGGAGCCTTGCCGCCCTTGGGAAGAGCGCGAGTGGGATCGGCTCTGTGACGACTGCGTGGACCGCTGGGTTCGCGATGCGCAGTCGGAGTGGTGACGCGCTTTGCGCGTGTGAGGGCTAAACATGTGAAGGTTGCAACGGAAGGGGCGCCCAGGCGGAGAACCGCGCGGGCGCCCCTTCGCGTGTGCGGCACCCTCGAGGGTTAACCTTTCTTGAGCGCTTCGGCCACTCGCCGTGCCAGATCTCCGTCGATCTGCTCAAAATGCCCCATCTGCCGCTCAATAATCCCGCGATCCACCTGTCGCAGCGACGCGGCGAGATTGTCGACGAGATCGGCCCGCTCTTGTTCTGGCATCACGTGGTACAGCTTGCGGGGCTGGGTGTAGAAGTCGCGATCGCGATACTCGTGATGCCCCACAAGCCCCTGCACGGGGTACTCGGGCCCGCGCGCGCGTTCCGTCGGCGCCGGGTGGCCCGGGTGGTTGGGATAATAGTTCGGCGCCGACCCACCGTTGTCGTCGAAACGCATGGCGCCGTCCCGCTGGTCGTTTTGCGCGCTCGTCGCGTGCGGCCGGTTGACCGGCAGCAGGTTGTCATTTGCGCCGAGGCGATGCCGGTGCGCGTCGCCGTAGGCGAAGAGCCGCCCCTGCAGCATTTTGCCGGGCGAAAAGCCGATGCCGGGCACCACGTGGGCGGGGGAGAAGGCCGCCTGTTCGACTTCCGCGAAGTAGTTCTTCGGGTTGCGGTTCAAAACGAGCTTGCCCGACGGGAATCAGCGGGTAGTCTTTGTGCAACCAGACCTTCAGCGCGCTCTGACACCAGATGCCGCGCCCGGCCTAGTGACCGACTGATCTTCGACCCGACATGGGATCTGCGTCGCCCATCCCCTGGGTGAGCTCCTCGATGCTCAGCGCGGAATGCACGCGAAACGCCACCTGCGGCGTAACGGCCGGCAGGTGGCGTTTGTCTTCGGTCCGCTCCCGAGAGCTTCGGTTTTACTCCGCCGCGACTTCTTGCGGCAGCCTCAACTCGGTTTCTTCGCGAGGCGCTCGGCGGAATGGCCAGAAGTGCGCCGCTCCGACAATCGCCGTGCAGGCCGGGACGAAGAGCGCCAACACGATGAGCGCGTACAGCGCGAGCCCGATGATGACCGACAGGCCGATTTCCACGAGCGTGGTCACACCGGAGACGGACATGGAGCCAAACGTGCCCGCCATGATGGCAGCCGCGGAAAAAATGACGTCGCCCATCTGGCGCATGGCGTGGAGCATCGCGCTGCGCAGGTTGAGCTCCGGATGGCGCCGCAACTCCTCGTCGAAGCGCGACATCAGGAAGATGGAATAATCCACGCCGAGCGCGACCAAAAGCAGCAGGGCGAAGAACGGAACCGTCCAACTGATCCCCGCCTTGTGCATCACGTCCACCGCGACAAACTGCAGGCACGCCATCGTCACGAAGTACGTCCCGGTGAGCGAGGCGATGACGTACAGCGGCGCGATGAGCGACCGCAGCATCACCACGAGGAGGACGAAGATGGATCCCAGGATGAGCGCCATCATGCGGACGAAGTCCTGATTGGACAGTTGGTTCAGCGCGTACTGGGTCGGCGTGGTACCCGCAAACCCGACCTGCCCGCTATGGATGGGGGCGGCTGTGAAGGCCGCCTGGGCGACCGCCTCAAGCCGCGGCATCTCCTGAATGGCCGTCATGGAATACGGATCCGACTTCAGGGTGACGCGAATGTCCGCGACGTGTCCGTCCGGAGAGATGTAGCTGTCCAGCGCCTGACGCAGGCTCTTGTTCGACGAGATGGCGGACGCCGGCACGTAGAAGCCGGGATCGCCCGAGGTCTGCGCCTTGGCGGTCTCGTCGAGCGCCGACTTGACGGTGCCCACGCCGTTCGACAGCTTGACGAGCGCGCTGTGCAGCTGATTTTCCCCTGCACCCGCGCTCGAAAGGCCGGAGGAGAATTGGCGAGCGCCGGCCGACCACTGACCGAGCCCCGCCTGAAGTTGGCGAGCGCCGCCACTCAGCTGATCCAGCCCCTGCGCCAGCGAAGAAGCGCCTTGTCCTACTTGGCGGGCTCCGTCGCTCAGGCCTTTGGCCCCAGATGCCGCGCCTTGGCTGCCCGCCGCGATCTGGTTTGCGCCCTCCGCGACTTTGCTCGCCCCCTCCGCCAGTGAGGTCGCGCCATTCGCCCACTGCGCTGTGCCATTCGCAAGCTCGCTAGCCGCCTTCGCCGTCTGCTGCGCCCCCGATGCGCTGCCCTGCGCCAGGGCGACAATCTGCTGCCAGTTGGGATCGGAGGCTTCCGCCGGATGGGCCTTCGTCCAGGCCGCGATGGCGTTCGCGAGCTGCTCGGCCGCCTGCGCTTCGCGAGCCGCCCCCTGCGCAAGCGTCGACTGCCCCGATGCAAGGCTGCGCGCAGAACCGGCGAGTTGCCCCGCGCCTTGCGCCACTCGCTGCGATCCGGCCGCCACCTGGGCCGCGCCTCCCTGCAGCTTGGCGTTGGCCTGCGCGAGCTGCGCTGCGCCGTTTGCGAGCGCCTGCGCGCCGGAGGCGAGCTTCGATGCACCCGCCTGCGCTTGCGCCGCGCCCTGGCTCAGCTTTCCTCCCGCTAGCGCGAGCGCCGTCGCGCCGCCCGCGAGCCGGTTCACCGCGTCGGCCGCCTGCGCTGCGCCCGCCGGCCCTACCCTGCTCGCGACCTGATTCAGGCCGTTCTGCACCTTGCCCAGGCCGTTGGCTGCGAGCTGGTTCTGTTTGGCCAATTCAAATTCCGTGATGACGCTGCCCGTCGGCCGCGTGGCGCTTTGCACCTGTTGCACGAATGGTAGCTTCGCGATGGCCTCCGACACCTGTTCGATGGTCGTCAGCCCCTGCGGCGTGCGCAGGTTTTCCGGTGTGTCGATCACGACATCCATCGGCAGAACCTTGCCGGGGCCGAACGCTTTGGACACGATGTGAAAGCCCACGACGGAAGGCGCCGTCGGGATGTCGGAGGTCGGATCGAACGTGCGCTGATCGGTAAACGACAGCGCCACGGGAGTGAGCACCACAAGCACGCCGGCGAGCGTCCACCAAGGATGGCGGAGCGCCGTTCTGCCCGTCAGATCCCAGATGCGAGAGGGCTTGTGGCTTGCGCCATCCAGGTTGCGCCGCGGCCAAAACACGTAGCGCCCGAGCGCCATCATCAGCGCCGGGAGGAACGTCAGGCATGCAAACAGGGTCACGGCCAGCCCGACGGCCACGCCGACGCCGGATCGGAAGAGGCCAAAACGAGCGAAGTAAAGCGTCGCAAACGAGAGAAAGACGGTGAGCGCGCTGTACACGACGGTCTTGGCCACGCCGGACATCGCTCGCGCGAGGGCGTCCACCGGCGCGAGGCCTCGGCTCGCCTCTTCCCGGAACCGATTGAGCACGATGATGCTGTAGTCCGTGCCTGCGCCGAAGATGATGGCGATGAGAAACGTGTCCGTGAACGTGGAGACCGGCAGGCCCACGTTCGCGAGGACGGCCACGAGGTTCGTGGTCAGAAGATAGGAGAGCCCGATGCTGACGAGCGTCAAGAACGGGGCTACGACAGACCGAAAGACGATGAGCAAAATGACGAGCACGAGGGCGATGGTCACGCCCGCCGTCTTCGACGCGCCGTCCATGGAGATGTTGATGTTGTCGTTTTCGATGGGCGTGTCGCCGGTGAATAGCACCTGTGCGCCCTTGGGCGGCTGCTGAAATACCTGATGAAGCTGGTTCAGCGATGCGTCGGTGGCTTTGGACACGTCGTTGCCCGGGAAGCCGATGGTCGCGATCTCGACGGTGCCATCGGCGCTGAAAAACTGGTTCGCCACGGACTTCGATTGGTTGTAGGCGGCCGTGACGGTCTTCACGCCGTAGGCACGCTTGTGCTCGGCCACCTGCCTCAGCTTCTGGGTGAACCACGCCTTGTCCGCCGGCGTCAATCCATGCGGGTTGTACAAGGCCACCACGGCGCTTGAACCCGCCTGGCGGGACGGGTCGACCCACTTCAACCAGTTGCTGGCGATCACGACGCTCGACGAGTTTGGCAAAAATTCCGTGTTCTTGTGGGCGACAATTGCGTTCAACTGCGGCAAGAACACGTGCGCCAGCGCCACGGCAAGGATCCAGACGCCGATGATGGCGTACTTGAAGCGCGCGATGAAATGCGCGTAACGTTCTGCCACGGACGCGCCTCCTTCCCTGGGACAGGCTTGACAACTGATTTAGTGACCGAAAGAATTCTAGCAGGCGGCTGTCAGGTTTTCCAGATGATCTGCCGCCCGCCGCGCCCGCGCGTGTGCAAAGTTCGTAGTTTTGTAGATCGCTGTTCAAGAAAGCGTTGAGTCAATGGTGGTATACTCACACGTAGTCCGCATGGGGGCAGCAATTGTCGCCAAATGAGCTCGTCGGATCTCGCAGGAAGGCGAGGGGAGAGCGTGAATCACAGCGAAGTCACCACGCTCATTGCGACCGTGGTTGCCATCGTGTTTGCCGTCACGGTCATTTTTGTGCGGCTGAGGGCATCGAAGCGCCCGACGAATGCGCGGAAGATCCTCATTCCGCCGCTCGCCATGAGCACGGGATTCTTGATGTATCTGTTTCCGTTCACGCGCGAGCCGATTCTCTACGCCGTGGCCGCGTTCCTGGTGGGGTGCATGTTCAGCTATCCGCTCATCGCGACGAGCCATTTTTACGTAGGAGAAGATGGCGTCTACCTGAAGCGGTCGCGGGCGTTCATCTATATCCTGCTCGGACTGTTGGTGGTGCGCATTGTCCTCCACAGCGTCGTCGAGCGGTATGTGGATGTGTACCAGACGGGATCGCTCTTTTTCTGCCTGGCGTTCGGCATGCTCGTGCCGTGGCGCATCGCGATGTTTGTGCGCTACAAGCGCTTGATGCGCGAAATGGAGGCGTCGAAGTCCGGCGCCAAGACAGAACAGCCTGCGACCTGATGGGCGCGGGACCAGCAGTATAGGAGGATGGTTGTGCGTAGTTTGCGCGGTTTCGTCATTGCTATCGTGATCGCCATCATCGTCATCGGCGTGCCGATTGTGCAACTGGTGCGCCCCATCCCGCAGGCGGCCGCCGACGTGGTCGCGCCGCTTCCGCGTGTCATCCCGGGGGAGAAGCCTGTCATCCATTGGCCTTCGCAGGGGGAGGCCGCGCTGATGGCCGACGGCGTGGGGAGCTTCGGGACCTACGGGCCCCAGGTGCCTGTCCCCATCGCGAGCGTGACCAAGGTTATGACCGCGTACCTGGTGCTTCAGAAGCACCCGCTCCAGCTGGGGCAACAGGGACCTTCCATCACGGTCACGCCAGAGGACGTGAAGGTCTATCAGAAGGACAAGGCTCAGGGGCAGTCCGTGGTGAAGGTGGCGGCGGGCGAGCAGATCACGGAGTACCAGGCGCTCGAGGGGCTGCTTTTGCCGTCCGGCAACAACATGGGCACGCTCTTGGCCAAGTGGTGCGACGGATCCGTGCAGGCGTTTGTCCAGGAGATGAACGCGACGGCAAAGAAGCTGGGCATGACCGAAACGCACTACGCGGATCCCACGGGATACTCACCCGCGAGCCAGAGCGACGCGGCGGATCAGATGAAGTTGTTTGCGTTGGCGATGCGGAACCCGGTGTTCCGCCAGATTGTGGGTGAGGCGCAAGCCGTGCTTCCTGTCGCTGGGATGGTGTACAACGTCGATTCGGTGGTGGGGCATGGGACCATCATCGGGGGCAAGACGGGATCGACCCTCGCGGCGGGCGGCTGTTTCGTGTTTGCCGCGCGCAAGGTGATCGGCAGCCGCGAGGTGCTCATCATTGGCGCGGTGCTGGGCCAGAAGGGTCCGCAGCCTCTCGCCGAGGCGTTGAACGCGGCCGTCTCGATGTCGCAAGACGCTCAGAAGGCGCTGCGCTCTGTGCAGCTTGTCTCCGCCGGGCAGACGGTCGGGACGCTGTCCGCGCCGTGGGCGAAGCCTGTTTCGCTCGTCGCGACGGCGCCCGTTTCGGTCATCGGCTGGGGAGGGCTTTCGGTAAAGCAGTCGTACCGCGCGGATGCGCTGGATCCGAAAAAGCCGATTGCGGCCAACCAAGTGGTAGGCCAACTCCAGGTTCAGGTGGGATCGCAGGTGGTGCGCGTGCCGGTGGCCGCTCTGTCCCCGGTTCCGGCGCCCACGCTCAGTTGGCGCATGAAGCGGCTCTGAGAAGTCCATATCGATGGAGGTGGGCCGTTTGGTTCGACGATGGATTGCCATCGCCCTCGGAACGGTCGTCGCGCTTGTCGTGGTGATTGCGGTAGGCTTTTACCTCGCGGTCCGACTCACGCCGTTTAACGCGAGTCTCTTGGAGGAATCGCATCAGCCGACGGTCGTGTACGCCGCCGACGGGACGAAGCTCCTGACGCTCGGCTCGCCGAACACAGATCTGACATACAACCAGATCCCGAAGGACATCCAGGACGCGATCGTCGCGACGGAAGATCACACGTTCTGGACCAACAGCACGGGCATCGACATCAAATCCATCTTTCGCGCGCTGTTCGTGGATGTCTCCTCGGGCAGCTTGGCCCAGGGCGCGAGCACGATTTCCGAGCAGCTCGCGAAGATGGTCTATCTGACGGATCAAAAGACGTTTGTGCGCAAGTTCAAGCAGGTCATCTTGGGGATGCAGATCGAGCGGAATTTCACCAAGCAGGAAATTCTCGCGATGTATTTGAACCGCATTCCGATGGGGGAGAGCGCCGTCGGCATTGAGCAAGGAGCCCTGCGGTACTTCGGCATCGACCTCAAGACGGAGCCGAACAAGTTGACGCTCGCGGACGCCGCGCTGCTCGCGGGGCTGCCGCAGGCGCCGACGGCGTACGATCCGCTCGTGCACCCGCAGGCCGCGCTCGCGCGGCGCAATCAGGTGCTGCAGAACATGGTGCGGTACGGCTACATCACGCAAGCACAGGCCGACGCGGCGGAGAAGCAGCCGCTCGGGGTTTCGTTCCACTCGTTCCCGGGGGATGGCTGGAACACGCAGCCGCTCCTGACGAACTTCCTGCTCGATTACCTGAATCGGCATGGCATTCCGCCTCAGGAGGTCATGCAGGGCGGGCTGAAGATCTACACGACCGTTGCGCCGAACGTGCAGAACGCGATCGACGAGGTGTTCTGGAGCGGGAAGTACGACTCGGACTTCCCGGGGCCGACGACGGGAACCGTGGTCGAAGGTGCCGCCATCTTCGTGGATCCCAAGACCGGCGCCATCCTCGGCGCCGCGGGTTCGCGCCGCCAAGGGTACGTGCCGCTCGGGCTGGATCGCGTCTACCAGGCGAGCTCGCCGGGATCGTCCATCAAGCCCATCATGGATTACGCGCCGGCCCTGGCCACGGGCAAGTGGACCTACACGTCCATCCTGGACAACACGCCTCAGGATTTTGGCGGCGGGTACATCCCGCAGAACTGGGATCCGAATGCGCCGCCAAAGGTGACGCTCCAGTATGCGCTGGAGTGGTCGCAGAACGTCGCATCGGTGTGGCTGTTGTCGCAGATCGGTATTGACACGGGCGCCAACTTCGCGAAGGCGGACGGCATCCCGCTCACGCCCAAGGACTATGAGCACCTCGGCATCGCCATCGGCGGCTTGGAGAATGGGGTGACGCCCATGGAGATGGTGGCCGCGTACACTCCGTTTGACAACAACGGCATTCGATCTCAGCCGTATCTCGTCACGAAGATCGTGAACAGCCAGGGCGGGATTATCTACCACGAGGGGCCGCAGCAGACGCAGGTGATGACGCCGCAGGTGGCGCTCGACATGACGCGCCTCATGGAGGATGTCGTGGATTACGGCACGGGCCAGAATGCCAAGCTGCCGGGCTGGGGCGTCGCCGGCAAGACGGGGACCGTGCAGTACAGCGCCGGCCTCGTGAGCGATCACCCGAACTGGGTGCGCGACGGCTGGTTTGACGGCTACACGCCGAATCTGGTGGGCAGCATTCACATTGGCTACGACGTGTCGACGCCAGAACACCATATGACCATGTCGCCGGTCGATCCGTCCGCGAACGCCGCGCAGATCTTCCACGATATCATTGCGCTCGCGCTGGCGAACGAGACGCCCGAGCAGTTCTCGGCGGGCCCGTATCCGTACATCACCGGCACTGCGCAAGGGGTCGACTACGTGAATCAGATGAACGGCGGGCAGACGAACGCGAATCCGACCAATGCCATCACGCACCTGACCGCGACGTACGACCCGAACGCCAACACGGTGACCCTGTCCTGGTCGGGCAGCTTTTCGCAGCCCGTGACGTACGTGGTGACGCGCGTGTCCACCAACGGCGCGGACGAGACGGTGCCGGTTGGCCAGACGACCGCGCAGACCATCACGGACACGTCCGTTCAGCCCAATGAGACGTACATCTATACCGTGCAGGCCACCAGCCAAGCGACCGGTCAAGCGCTGGGCCAGCCGGTGTCCGTGACGGTGACGACGAGTCAGGCGCCGCCGAGCGTGAACAACCAGACGAACGTGACATCGCCGGGCAACGGATTCAACAATACGCTCCCGGGAAACGGTTCGGGCGGTCTTGGGAACCAGGGCCTGGGCAACACGACCGTGGGAAACACCACCACGGGCACGGGTAACAACATCACCAACACGGCGAACACGACACCGGCCAACACGACGGTGACATCGACACCTCCCGAGACCGCCAGCCCGAGTCCGAAGTCGCAGGTGGTGTCATCTGGGAAAGGCGGTCATGGCAGCGGAGGTGGGGACACCAACGCTTCGGAAGCGAACGGCGCGCTGGCCAACAAAGCCAATACACCTTGAGTCAAGCGGGGCAGCCCGAGCCGCACCAGCGGCGGGCGGCCCCGTCTTCGTCTGCCTCGAGGGCTGTCCACCCATGGACGAAACACCTGCCGATGTTTTATAGTGAGAACTGTGATTGATGGGGAGTGTATCCATCCGCCAAGGCGGCACATTCCGGGGAAGGGAGTGGTGAACGATGAAACTGGTTCTCTTGAGCGGCGGATCTGGCAAACGCCTGTGGCCGATGTCGAACGACGTCCGGTCCAAGCAGTTTTTGCGCATCCTGCCCCGCCCGGAAGGTGAGGGGCTCGAATCGATGCTTCAGCGTGTCTGGCGGCAAATTGGCCAGGCGGGGCTCCCCGCGACCGACGTGTTCGTGTGCGCGTCGAAGCCGCAGGTGGAGATGATTCACGCGCAGCTCGGCGAGATCGACGTGATTGAGGAGCCTGCGCGGCGTGACACCTTCGCGGCCATCGCCCTGTCCACGCTGTACTTGCTCGACGAGCGGGGCGTGGACGCTGACGAGCCGGTGGTCGTCTGCCCCGTGGACCATTTCGTGGACGATCACTACTTCCAGGAAATCCAAAACCTCGGACCGATTCTGCTCCGCGAAGGCGCCGAGATGGCGCTCATGGGCGTGTGGCCGACGGAGCCGACGAGCAAGTTCGGTTACATCGTCCCGGAGGCGCCGGCGCAGGGCGACTGTTTCCGCGTGAAGCGATTCGTCGAAAAGCCCGAACGCGCCGTGGCGGAGGAGTTGATTCGCCAGGGAGCGCTCTGGAACTGCGGCGTGTTCTGCTTCCAGCCGCGGACCATCGTCCGCATTTTGCGCGATCGCGGCCTGCCCTCGACGTACGCGGAGGCGCGCCATGGCTTCGATCAGTTCCCGAAGCGCAGCTTCGACTATGAGGTCGTGGAGAAGCTCACGTCCATCGTGGCACACCCGTACCGGGGGACCTGGTCCGATCTCGGCACCTGGTCGTCCCTCGCGGAGCAGATGGAGAGCGAGGCCGTGGGGCGCGCGATTCTCTCCCAGTGCGAGGACACGCACGTGGTGAACGAGCTGGGGCTCCCGGTCGTGGCGCTCGGGCTGAAGAGGGCCATTGTGGTGGCCACGCCGGACGGCATTCTCGCGGCGGACAAGGACATGGCCGCCGGCCTCAAGGACGTCGTCGCCCCGCTCGACAACCGGCCCATGTACGAGGAGCGCCGCTGGGGGCGCTACCGCGTGATTGACTATCAGTTGCTCGACGACGAGACGGAGGTCCTGACGAAGTGCGTCGAGCTTCTGCCGGGCCGCAATCTCAGCTATCACCGGCACAAGTGGCGCGAAGAGATATGGACCATCATCGAGGGCGAGGGCGAGATCGTCGTCGATGACCGCTGGCAGAAGGTCGCGGCGGGCGACATCGTGCGCGCGCCGCAGGGCGTGTGGCACGCCATTCGCACGGAGACCGGCATGCAGTTCATCGAAGTTCAGCGCGGGCGCGGGCTCGTGGAAGAGGACATCGAGCGCAAATACCTCACCTGGGACGAGCTCGCGGCGGTTGTGCCGGGCATTCCGCGCTAACGTCCGAGAAACTGGTGAATCGCTTCGGCGAGAGAGACCACGTCGCCAAACCGGTATTGGACGTGGGCGATCTCGCCGTTTTTCACGTACAAAAGCGCCGGAACACTCTCGATCTTCCAAGCCTGCATGGCCTCGGGCGCGAGGTTGGCGTCGAGATCGTAGAGCGGGAGTTGGTTGGCGTGGGCGGCGTCGACCACCTCGAGCATGCGCCGCGCGAGTTGACACGTGCCGCAGAGCGGCGTGTGGACGAAGACGAGCGCCACGGTGGGCAGCGTGTCGAGCGCCTCGGGGCCTTTGAGGGGCAACGGGGTGAACATGGGGATTCATCTCCCTTCGGCGTGGACTTGGCATGGGCCCTGGCCATTCGCCCGCACCATCGCGTTCTTCCCGCATTCTATGGCAATGTGCCGGCCGGCACAAACCTGTCGGAGGAGGGAACGCAGATGTACGGAGTGTTTGGTGGCTACACGCGTTGGGCAGTGGTGTTTCTGATTATCTTCGTGCTGTTCTTCCTGCTCGTTCCCGCGTACACGTGCTCGACGACCACGGTCTGCACGCCCGTGGCGTGAGGCCGGGAAGCGTCCGCACCGCCGCCCCCACCTTGGAGGCGGCCTTTTTCTACATATCGCCGACAGCCCCGTCCGTATGGGGACGAGTGAGCCCTGCATACACTGCGAAAAAGGGGGCGAGATGGCATCTTGGCACGCATGTTCCATCCGGCGCGCCGTGGCGCCGCAGCTGCCAGGGACGACCTCTGCCGGTGGGGCGCGACTCGTGCTATGATGGACGTGAGCCGACGAAGTCACCTTCGCCGCGCGGCATCGGCCGCGCGCGATGACGGAAGGAAGTTGAGCGACATGCGGACGCACGCGACTTCGCGAAAAGTCATCATCGTCGAAGGCAAGACGGACAAGTCGAGGATTCTGAAGGTGCTGCGCGAAGAGGTGGACGTGGTGTGCACGCAGGGCACGTTGAGCTACGAGCAGGTGGAAAACGACATCGTCCCGTTGCAGCACGAAGAGGTGTACATCTTGGTGGACGCGGATGCGGCCGGGAATCGGTTGCGCAAGCAGCTGAAGCGCGAGCTGCCGAACGCGATTGACCTCTACACGCGCAAATCGTATCGCGAGGTTGCCCGCACGCCGCTCGAACACCTGGCGAAGATTCTCGCAGACGCGCACTTTGAAATCGACGAGCAGTGGCTCCAGGTCCGACCTCCCCGACGGGAGCGAGTGCCGAAGACCGTTCACGGGTGAATATGAGGGCCGCCGAGGCGCATTGCCCCGGCGGCTTTTTTGGGTTCATTCGCCATCTTGTTTGGTGATGATTTCGGGCCCCTCGTCCGTGATGATGAGCGTGTGCTCGTACTGCGCGCTCAGGCTGCCGTCCGCGGTGCGAGCCGTCCAGCCGTCGGGATCGAGCTTGGTTTCGTAGGTTCCGACGTTGACCATGGGCTCCACGGTGAACGCCATGCCTTTCTTGATCCTGGGCCCACGGTGCGGCGGCCCGAAGTGAAGAACCTCGGGGCTCTCGTGCATCTGGCGCCCGATGCCGTGGCCGATGTAATCGCGCACGACGGAGAACCCCTGCGCCTCGACGTACGTCTGAATGGCGTGTCCAATGTCGGAGATGTGGTTGCCCGGCACCGCTTGTTCAATGCCGATGTAGAGCGCTTGGCGCGTCACATCGAGCAAACGGCGGGCCGTCTCGCTGACCTCGCCGACCGCGTAGCTCCAGGCCGAGTCGGCGTGCAGCCCTTTGTGCACGGCGACCATGTCTACCGTGATGATGTCGCCCTCTTGGAGGACGTATTCGCCTGGGAAGCCGTGGCAGATGACGTCGTTCACCGACGTGCACGAGGCGTACGGATAGCCCCGGTAGCCCTTCTGCGCTGGCTCCATGCGGTGCCGGCGGATGAAGTCCTCGACAAACCGGTCGATGTCGAGGGTTCGAATGCCGGGCCGGATGAAGCTGCGCAGCGCCTCATGGCAACCCGCAACCACCTTGCCCGCCTCTCGCATCAGGTTTTGTTCATGCCGGCTCTTGAGCGTGATCAACCCTTGCATGCCATGTATCGCTCCGTTCGATGTCGTGGCCCGGGCGGGGCAGCGTGGTTCAAAGCCCCGTCGTGGGCGCGTAGATGTGGTCCGTGGTGATGAAGATGACGCCAATCACGACGCCAAGCACAAAGTACGCGATCATCTTCGCCCGCGACATGGGCTGTGCGCCTGGGCGGATCTTCATCAGGTACGTGAAGGCGACGCCGACGAAGAGAACGAAGATGGCCTCAAGCACGTGATGCACGTCTGTCCGCCCTTTCTGTGGACATATCCCAATCATTGTGCCATAAACGAACAAGAAATGCACGAGCGTCATCCAACCGACGGTGGATCAGGTCGATGCCATGCTCTGCGCCGTCGCGGCGGAACACCTGCTGAACGGCCAGGTCAGAGCGCTTGGCGATGTGCCCACCTGGGATGGCGACGGGAAGCACTTCCGGGAGGGTACATCGTGGTGCCCGTCAGAACACGCGCAAAAAAGTGAGGCCGGCCCGCAGGTTCGCGGACCGGCCTCTCCCGCAACGCGCTTACTCGTTCCGCGGGCGGCGGAAGCTCGTCGGGATGAACAGGTCGATGATGCCGATGACGAGCGACGCCAGAAGCGCGCCGATGATGCTCACGTGCATGCCGTGCACGAAGATCTGCGCGACATAGATGACGATGGCACCACTGATGAAGCCGATGATGCCTCGCCCGTACGGCGAAATTTGCCGCCCGAACAGGGCTTCCATCGCCAGGCCCAACAGCGTGATGACAATCGCGGCGATGATGGCGCGCCAGAATCCGCGGATGTAAAAGCCATGCACAAGGTGGCTGACCAGCAACAGGACGAGTGCAGAGACGACGAAGCGGACCATGTGACCGATGATATGCATGCGCATTCCCCCGCCTCCCAGTCTACCGCAGATGTCCGCGCGCGGAAATGGGTTCCGATTCGTCCACAGAATGTCGCATCGTAGATGAATCTTTTCCAGCGACCCACGCGGCGTCGCTTGCGCCGTAGTACAATCGGGCCATGAGGGTGGTGAAGACGTGATCGTCGGAATCGGCAACGACGTCGTCGAAACGCGGCGCATCCTGCGAGCTGTCGAGCGACACGGCGCGCCATTTCTCCGGCGCGTGCTCGCCCCGGACGAGCAGGAGCGGGCGGCGGCCATCTCCCATCCCGACAGGCTCGCGGAGTTTGTCGCGGGTCGGTTCGCCGCCAAGGAGGCCTTGGCGAAGGCGGTGGGGTGCGGCCTCGCCCGCCTGTCCATGCCGCACGTGTCCGTGTCGATTGGGCAAGCGGGGCTCTACGTGACCTGGCAAGAGGCGTCCGCGCTCTGGGCGCAATTCGGTCCGCCGGAGGACGCCCGCGTGCGCATTCACCTCGCGCTCACCCATGCCGCTGGCGTGGCGTTTGCCGTCGCCGTCGTGGAGCAGCGGTAACCGCCCTCAGCGCTTGTCAACGTTGTACATACTTCGTGGACACGGCTCATATGCATATACCAATCCTCGGGGAGGGCACTTGTGTGTATCTCGTCACGAGTGATGAAATGCGGTGTTTCGATCACGACACCATCCATCGCTTCGGCGTCCCGGCCATCGTCCTCATGGATCACGCGGGCCGCGCCATCGCGGAGCGCGTCCGGGAACTGTGCCCCGAAAAAGTGGTGGTCCTGTGTGGCAAGGGCATGAACGGCGGCGACGGCTGGGTTGCGGCGCGGTGGCTTCGCCACGCGGGCATCGAGGTCGAGGTGCTGTCGTCCTGCGATCCGGCCGCCCTAAAGGGGGACGCGCGCACGGCGCACGAGGCGGCGGCGCGCTTCGGCGTCCCGTGGCGCATCTACGAGCCCGGAAGCATTCGCCAGTCGCTCGCAGGGTTCGGGCGTTCTCGCCGCGATCGCGCCGTGCTCATCGACGCGCTCCTTGGCACGGGCGTCTCGCGTCCGGCGGAAGGCGTCGTGGCGCAGATGATTGAAGAGGCGAACGCGTCCTCGGCCTACATCGTGAGCGCAGATCTTCCTTCCGGGGTCGACGCGTCCACCGGCGAGGTCCCCGGGCCCGCCATTCTCGCCCACGAGACCATCGCCATGGCGGCGGAGAAGCTCGGCACGGCCGTCACGCCGGGCGCCCTCCACGCCGGGCGCGTGCGCGTGGCCGACGTCGGCATCCCGGTCGATCCGGCGCGCGTCCAGGCGTCCTACGTGTCGCCCGCAGCGTTTGGCCGCCGCTTCGGCTTCCGCAGCGCGATGAGCCACAAGGGCACCTTCGGCAAGGTGGGCATCGCCTTCGGCCAGATGCCGGGCGCAAGCCGGCTGGCCTCGCTCGCGGCTCTCCGCGCAGGCGCGGGGCTGGTGGTCGTCGCAGGCGCCCGCGCGGAAGCGTCCCTGTTTGCGCCCGACATTGTGGTGCGAGAAGGCAGCGATCCTGCCCAGCTACTGCAGGACGTCGACGCCGTGATCGTCGGACCGGGACTCGGGCTGCTCGGCCGCGAGGCGCGCACCTGGCTGTACGATCTCGTCCGGGCGGGCGTGGCGCGCGGCGTGATCGACGCGGAGGCGCTCGCGGCCGTGGGCCACGGGGGCCAGTTCGATCCGGTGGCGGGCGAGTTCGTGCTGACGCCGCATCCCAAGGAGGCCGCGCGGATGCTCGGCTGGGATGCGCGCCAGGTACAGGCGCGGCGGCTCGAGGCCGCGAGGACCATCGCGGCACGCAGTCAGGCGGTCACGCTCCTCAAGGGGCACAGGACCATCATCGCCCACCCCGACGGACGGGTGCGGGTGAATCCGACGGGATCGAGCGCGCTCGCGGTGGCGGGGACGGGGGACGTCTTGGCCGGCGTCATCGGCGCCCTCCTTGCCCAGGGGCTGGACGCGTTTGACGCCGCCTCGCTCGGCGCGTGGCTGCACGGCCGGGCCGGTGAACGCGCGGGAGAGGATTGGACAGAGGTCGCCGTCACGGCGTCGGACGTCATTGCGCGGCTTCCGGACGCGGTGCGCGCGTATCGCGCGGAGGTGGACGGCTCGGAGTGAGGATGGTGCGTGGCGGAGAAAGGCGAGGTGGCTATGCGAAAGCTAACGGCAGTCCTGTTATCGCTCACCCTCGCGGGGGGCGTCGTCGCTGGCTGCGGCATCTCCGGCACCACCAGTTCCGTGAGTCACAAGATCCAGTCGGAGGCGCAGGCCCTCGAGAACAAGAACTACAAGAGCGAGGCCATCATGACGGTGCAGATGGACAACAACGTCCAGAAGTACTTCGTGCGCGTCTCCTATGAGTCGAAGGATCTGTACAAGATTGAGCTCGGCAACGCTGACAAGCAGATCAACCAGGTCATTGTCCGCACGCCAAACGGCATGTTCATCGTCAGCCCGTCGCTCGGGAAGGTGTTCCGCTTCAACGGCAATTGGGCGCAGAACCAGGGGCAGATTTACCTGTATGATCAGCTCCTGCAGCGGATTGCGTCCGACAAATCCGTGAAGGTGAGCCGCGAGAAGGACGCCTACGCGTTCGAGGTGCCCGTGGTGCCCGCGAGCGACGTGATCAGCCGGGAGCAAATCGTGCTTTCCAAGGACCTCAAGCCGCAGTCGGTCACGTTGCTCGACAAAAACGGCAAGGCCGCGGTCGTCATCACGTATCAGTCGTTCGAGACCGGCGTCGAGTTCCCGAAGAACGCCTTCGACCCGCAGACCATCGCGCAAGCCGGGCAGGCCGCCAAACCCACCCTCGCATCCGATCACGCCTTCGACTACATCGAACCACCGGCCATGTACGGCACGAAACTGACCGATCTCGCCGAGCCCGATCAGTCGAGCATCATGATGCGCTACCAGGGCGGAGGCCATCACTACGTGCTGACGGAGTCCGCGTTGACGCCGGGCGCCGCGGGGCTGCCGAACGCGGAGTTGGTAGACCTGTACGGGGTTCCCGCCATTTACGACGAGGCGCCTGGCACCCATGTCGCCAATCTGACCTGGATGCAAAACGGCATCGAGTTCGATCTCACGTCCAACGATCTCACCCTGCCCGAGCTCGAGAACATCGCCATCTCCACGTTTGCCGAGGTCGGAAAGTGACCCCACGTCGCTTTCCGCCGCGCTATCCGCGCCATCTCAGAGGAAGCCCGAGGCCTCTGGGTGGCGCGTTTGTGTTACACTCAGCACATGAGGTGACCCCGAATGTATCGACCCCTGTTTGCCGTGATTGATCTCGCTCATCTCTCCCACAACATCCGGTATCTCAAAAGTAGGTTGCGCCCGGGCACGAGCCTGATGGTGGCCGTCAAGGCGGACGCCTACGGCCACGGCGTGCGCGCGGTGGTGGGCCGCCTGGTGCGCGAGGGGGTGCACCACGTGGCCGTGGCTTCCGTCGAGGAGGCGCTCGAGATCCGCGCGTTCCATCGCGAGGTGAACATCCTGGTCCTGGGCGCGGTCACGCCGGACGCGTGCGTGAAGGCCGCGGAGGCCGAGGTCGAGATCGCCCTGACCGACCTGAGCCCCATTGAACATATCCCGCGACTGCCGAAGCGGCTCCGCGTCCACCTGCCGCTCGACACGGGCATGAATCGGCTGGGGGTCAAGCGAACGGACGAGGCGGTGGCGCTGGCGCGTTCCATCGCGGCGCGCGAGGATTTGGAACTGGTGGGCGCCGGCACGCACCTGGCCGCGGCCGACGCGGAGGATCCGGCGCACGCGGAGGGGCAAATGGAGCGCCTCGGGGCGTTTGTGCGCGCGCTCGAGGACGCCGGACTTCGCCCGCCGCGCGTCCACGCGGGGAACAGCGCGGCGCTTCTGCGCAACCCTGCGTGGCACCTCGACATGGTTCGCGTGGGGATTGCCGCGTATGGGTACTCCCCAGATCCGTCGGTTCTCCCGGCGCCCTCGCTGCGGCCGGTCATGAGCCTCTATGGGGGCGTGCTCCGCGTCGCCGAGGCACAGCCGGGGGAAACCGTGGGGTACGGCGCGACCTTCGCGGTGCAGCGGCCCATGACCATCGCCACCGTCACGGGCGGGTACGCGGACGGCTATCCGCGCCAGTTGTCGAACCGGGGCGAGGTCCTGATTGGCGGCGAGTTGCGACCTGTCATCGGTCGCGTCTGCATGGATCAGCTCATGGTGGACGCGACGGGGCTCGAGGCCGTTGCGGGCGACATCGCGGCGCTCTTCGGTTACGATCCGCCCGTCGCCTGGCGCGGCGGCTGGTGGAGCCGACTGCGCCCGGAAGAACGTGCGGCTCGCGTGCAGGAAACGTATCGAATGGCGTCGAATGTAGAAGAGAGGCGCGTGTTGTCGCTTGACCGTTTGGCGGAGCGGGCGCAGACCATCCCGTACGAGATCTTGTGCCGCGTGCACCGGCGCGTGCCGCGCGTCGTGTGCGATTGACGGGGCGCCCGTCGCGTTTCGACGCCTTTTGCGCCGAAGGAAGCAGACGGCTATAATGGCGGCATGGAAGCCGTCTGGGACGTCGCTGCAAACAGTGGAGGTGCCGCGCTTGTCGAGTTCGAAATTTCACGCCTGGGATCAAGCCGCGGGTCGGGAATCCGGAGACAAACGCGCGCGTGACATCGTGCGCGAGGCGCTGCGTATGTATGTATCGAGGAGAGAGCCCGGAGATCTGCGCGAGACCATGCAGCGCGGGTATCAGGAGATGGCGCCTCTCAACCTGCGCATCGCCTGTGAGGCGTTTCTGGTCGAGCAGGAGGCCGGCAACACCGTGGAGCGCTTGGTGAGCGGGGTGTGAACGATTGAATGTCAGGCGTGGGGACATCTTCTTTGCGGATCTGTCGCCCGTGGTCGGCTCGGAGCAAGGAGGATTTCGCCCCGTACTCGTGGTGCAAAACGACATCGGCAACCGCTTCAGCCCGACGGTGATTGTGGCGGCCATCACCGCGCAGATCCAGAAGGCCAAGTTGCCGACGCACGTGGAGATCAAGGCGGAGAAGTACGGTCTGGAGCGCGATTCCGTGATTCTGCTGGAACAGCTGCGCACCATCGACAAGCAGCGCCTGACCGACAAGATCACGCATCTGGACGACGAAGCGATGAAGCTCGTCAACGAGGGGCTGTTGATCAGCCTCGGTCTGGTCGATTTCTGAACATTCCCGCCGGAGATGCGGGTTCGAAGCCAAGGAGGACGGATGGGCCATCCGTCTTTTTTCATGCCTAAGAAGGAGCGTGGAAAACCGACATGCCACAACCGAAGCCATCGATGATCCGCAACCCGGACGCCTACTCATCCGGCGATGAGAAGATCGAGTGGGCGCGGGCGCACATGCCGCTGTTGGGCGAGATCGAGCGCCGATTCCAAGCGGAAAAGCCGTTTCGCGGCAAGCGCATCTCCATGTGCCTGCACCTCGAGGCGAAGACAGCCCGCCTTGCCCTCGTCCTTCAGGCGGGGGGCGCCGAAGTGGCCATCGCGGGGTCGAATCCGCTGTCCACGCAGGACGACGTCGCGGCGGCCCTCGCCCGCCGCGGCGTGCGCGTGTACGCGTGGCACGGCGCCACGCCGGAGGAGTACCGCCATCACCTCGAGGCGGTGCTCGACTGGGATCCCGAGGGACTGATTGACGATGGGGCCGATCTCGCCACCATCCTGCACCGCGAGCGGCCGGAGCAGGCGGCGAAGATCCGCGGGGGATGCGAGGAGACGACCACGGGCATTCTCCGGCTCCGCGCCATGGCGCGCGAGGGTGTGCTCAAATATCCGATGCTCGCCGTCAACGACGCGCAGTGCAAACACCTGTTCGACAACCGGTATGGCACGGGGCAGAGCGTGTGGGACGGCTTCATGCGCACCACGAACCTGATGATTTCGGGCAAGACCGTGGTGGTGGTGGGTTACGGCTGGTGCGGCAAGGGCGTGGCCATGCGCGCGCGAGGCCTCGGCGCGCAGGTGGTGGTGTGCGAGGTGGATCCCGTTCGCGCGGTAGAGGCGGTGATGGAGGGCTTTCGCGTGATGCCTATTCGGCAGGCGGCCGAGGTGGGCGACATCTTCATCACGGTGACGGGCAACAAGGCGGTCATCTCGCGCGACGCAATGGAGCGGATGAAGGACGGGGCGATTCTCGGCAACGCGGGCCATTTCGACGTCGAGGTGGACAAGGCTGCTCTTGCCGATCTCGCCGTCGAGGTACGCACCGCCCGCCCGAATGTGGACGAGTATCGATTGGCCGACGGGCGCCGGTTGTACCTGATCGCCGAAGGAAGGCTCGTCAATCTCGCGGCGGGGGATGGCCATCCGGTCGAGGTGATGGACATGACGTTTGCGCTCCAGGCGCTCGGCCTGCGCGAGGTGATGACGAAGCCGTATCCGCCTGGGTTGCACGCGATTCCGGCGCATATGGATGAAGAGGTGGCGCGCATGCGACTTTCGACGTGGGGCGTCGAAATCGACGCGTTGACCGAAGCGCAGAAGCAGTATCTCGCGAGCTGGAACGCCTGATGGTAGGGGCGGAGGTGGGGCGCTTGACGCGGCCGTTGATTGGGCTGACGGGATCGCACGAGTTGAGGCAGAGCGCGGTGCCTGGAGTGCCGCTCCAGGCCGTAATGCTGACGGACGACTACGCCCGCGGCGTGGAGCGGGCCGGCGGATTGCCGGTGGTCGTGCCGTATCTCGCGGACGAGGCGAGTGCCATCGAACTTGGCATGCGGCTCGATGGGCTCGTCCTGACGGGCGGCAACGACGTGGATCCCAATCTGTACGGCCAGGAACCTGTTCAGGGGCTGGGCGCGCTTGAGCCGGAGCGAGACCGGCTCGAGATGCTGCTCGTGCAGGTGATGCGCCGGGAACAGAAGCCGGTGCTCGGCATTTGCCGCGGCATGCAGATGTTGAACGTGGCGCTCGGCGGGACACTGTATCAGGATCTGCCGCGCCAGTGGAAGGGGAAAATCCAACACAGCCAAAAGGCGCCGCGCAACGCGTCCACGCACACGGTGAAGCTGAAGCCGGGATCGCGCGTGGCGCAGTGCTACGGAAAGACCGCCATTCGGGTGAACAGCTTTCACCACCAGGCGGTGAAGGACCTGGCGCCCCTGCTCAAGCCGGTGGGGTGGGACAGCGAGGGGCTGGTGGAGGCGGTGGAGTCGGACGGGCGCTGGCCCGTCGTGGCGGTCCAGTGGCACCCGGAAAACCTGTGGCGAGAGGACGAGGGCGCGATGGCTCTCTTTCACTGGCTCGTGGAGGCCGCGGCTTCGCGCGCGGCGAATTTGGCTTCGTCCGGAATGTAGACTTCGCGATATACCTCGATAAATGCGTCCACGAAGTGCGGATCCCACTGGGTCCCGCGCCCTTCTCGAAGCACCTGAATGGCCCGCTCCACGGGCATGCCGGAACGGTACGGGCGGTCGGAGGTCATGGCGTCGAAGGCGTCGGCCACGGCGAGGATGCGGCCAAACAGCGGAATCTCCTCGCCGGCCAGCCCGTCAGGATAGCCCTTGCCGTCGTATCGCTCGTGGTGCGAGCGGATGCCCGGCAACAGCGGCTTCATCGCGTAGTCGGGTTGAATCTGTTTGATGATGTTCTCGCCAATCACCGGATGCTGCTTGATGATGGCGAACTCCTCGTCTGTCAGCTTCCCTTCCTTCAGCAGGATCTCGTCGCGGATGCCAATCTTCCCGATGTCGTGCAGGAGCGCGGACTGTCTCAGTTCGCGCACGGTCTGTGGGGACAGGTTCACCTTGCGGCCGATGGCTTCGGCGTAGCGCGCGACGCGCTGCGAATGGCCGGCCGTGTACGGATCTCGCGCGTCCAGGGCCGCGGCGAGCGTGGCGAAATAGCTGTCGATGAGCTGGCGGTTCATCGCGTCGCGATACGCCAGGCCGTTCAGCATCAGGTTGAAGCCTTGGATGAGATCCGAGAACTCGTCCATGTAGGTGTCGTCCACGCGCAGTGAAAAGTCGCCGCGCTCCACGCGCCGCATCAGCGCCTCCAGCCTGCGGATGGGCCGCTGCACGTCGCTCGCCAGCAGGAATCCCCCGAGACCGGAACACAGCGAACCGAGCGCCAGAATGCCGCCGGCCCACGTCCAATAGGTGGATGAGCCGAGCCCCGCGTTTGTCAGACGGACGGCGTTCGCCAATCCGAACAACAGGAGCGGCAGGGCCCCAAACACGACGGCGCTCATCGCGAATTTGAGCGCAAGCGGCACCACCACCTGCCCGCGGAGCAAGACGGACGCGCCGTACATGTGCTCGCTCCTGCGTCGGATGGTGACCAGCGTCGGCTCGATGGAGCGGGAAGTGAGAAAGAATTCGATCACGGCGTGCATCGACGCGACAATCAGCGTGCCGAGCGATGCCAGCCAGACGTAGCCCATCGACAAGTGCAAAAGCCCGCGGTGCACGAGAATGGAGGACGACACGAGTCCGGGAATGAGGAACGTGAGCCAGTGCGGCCCCATGACGCGGATCACGGCGAGCGCCGGCAGGTGCAGCGCTCGCTTGTACCCGTTGACAAGCACATCTTCCGTCGGATGGGCGGTGAGGAGCGCTTTCCGAATCGGGCGAATTTGCAGGCGAAATGCGATGGAATCTGCGGTAAGCATCAACACGAGCGATCCGCCGAGGATGGCGCAGATGATCCGCAGGTCTTGTTGAGTCAGGTGGAGAGTGGTGAAGATGAGCGCGCCGCCCACGCCGAGGACGGCGACGATGGAACCCGCGAAGTAGTTCAGGATGAGCCGCTTGACCAAGCGCTTGAATTCGTAGTTCGCCGTCCAGCTCATACCGCACCCCACATCTCGTCGAACGCAATGGCGCATTCGAACGAATAATTCCACCTGCTGCGCTCGTTTCCTGCCGATGTGGCCATCCATCGCGCAAATTTGCGCAGGATCACGGGCGTCAAGCTGCCAGGCGCGATTCGCGGGGGGTGTCCACGCGTGGGGGCCGTCGCTGCATGTCTCTCGGTGCCCGCCCGGGCGGCGGAATCAGCGGAAGGAGGAACGAGCGATGGCAGGAACGAGCCTCGCACTCGGCACGACGCTGCAGCTGCAAACGCAGTCGGGCACGCGCGCCAATGGGCAACCCAAACTGAAGGTCCACAAGTTCAACCACGTGTCTCCGCAGGCTGCGAACGAAGATCTGCTCGCGGTCGGCCTCGCGCTCGCGCAGCTCATCGACGAGCCGCTCGTGCAGGTGGAGCGGGTCGATGTGGCGCTGTTGACCAACGCGTCCGGCGCCGGCGGGAGCGCGGGCAGCGGTGGGGCTGGCGGCAGCGGCACGAGCGGCGGCGCGGGCTCCGGCGGGCAGGGGCCGAGCGCGTGACGGCCGCAGAGCCCAACATGGATGGGCGTGGATTCCGATTTGAATGGACAGGAGGCGCGTCGATGGCCGCGAAAGTATCCCTTCACCTGATGTTCATGACGGATCGAAACAAGAAGGTTCGCATCGCGATTCCCAATCCGAAGCAGCCTGTCGATCCGACCGCCGTGCAGAACGCCGCACAGCTGATTGTGGAAAAGGGCGTCTTCGATCTGCCGCAGGGCAAAATCGTGCAGGCGCTCCCGGCTGAGCAAACCCAGACCGATACCCAGAGCGTGTCGTAAACCAGAACCCCTCCTCGGCGACCGCGCCGCCGGGGAGGGGACGCTCATGCCGGTGGAAGCTCACGAGGGCCGGGTTGGCGTTCGGCCTCGCGCACGGCGGCAAGCAGGCGATGCGCGAGAGACGCGGGGCTCTCGGCCGTCACCACGTCGCCGCCGACCAGCGCAAACGGCTGGCGCGCGCAAAGGCCGCACTGCTCCACGCACGCGTACTTCTTCACCATCAGATCGGGGCGCTCGGCCGCGACGCGCTCGATGGCCTCGCGCACCCCTGTGAGCGCGTTGTTCACGCACCATGCCAATTCCAGGCTCACCATCATCGCTCCCCACGCTTCGCCCGCACGTGGCGCCAGGCCCAGTACAGCAGAGCCGAGGCGACCATGCCCACCGTGATCCAGCTGAGCCCCGACTGCACGTGCTTCATCATCTCGTCCATATTTTCGCCGAACCAGTAGCCAAACGCGAGCCAAGCTCCGCACCAAACCATCGAGCCGACGATGGAGTAGAGCGCAAACGTCGCGTAGGACATGTCGGACAGCGCCGCGGCGTACGTGCTGAGCGAACGGATGCCGGGCAAAAACCGGCCGGGGATGAGGACCATCCAGCCGTAGCGTTCCAACAGGCTGCCGGTATGCCGAAGGCGCGTTTCGTTGACCAGGTGAAGCCGGTACAGCGGGTTCAGCAGCAGCGATTCGAAGCGGCGGGTGAGGAGGAAGACGATGCTCACGCCGGTGAAATACCCGAGCGCGCTGAGGCTGAAGACGGCGGGCGCGCGCATGGTTCCAAGCGCGATTGCGTAACCGTAAAAGGCCAGAAACACATCGCCTGGGAACGGGAGGCCGAGCCCCTCCATGACCATGGCGACATACGTGCCGGGGTAGCCCAGCAAAAGGAGGCCTGCGTTGATCGACTGCAGCATCTCCCGGATGGCGTCCACATGTCCACCCCGCTTCCGTCGTGGGCGACGCGCCCTAATGGATGTCTATGGACAAGAGGCGCGGCTCATGATTGACGGGGACCTCGGGGGCTGTCATTGTTATGGTATTGGCAACGGCAACGACTCCGCGCGGTGAAAGGAGGGGGCGAGGGGATGGACGAGTTCGCGCTGATCCGAGCGCTGGTTGCGAAACTGCCGCCTCCCGGTGCGGACGTGCAGGTCCCCATCGGCGATGATTGCGCGGTGGTGGAGGCGAGCGGTCGTCTGGCGGTAACGACGGATGCCGTGGTGGAGGGCGTGCACTTTCGCCGCGATACCATGTCTCCGCCGCAGGTGGGCTATCGCGCCATGGCGGCGGCGGTGAGCGACATCGCGGCCATGGGCGGTGAGCCCGCCTTTGTCACGGTTGCGCTCGCCGTACCGCCGTCCTGGCCGCAGGACGACGTGGTGGCCATCTACGACGGTGTTGCGGAAGCGGCCGCAGCTTTCGGTGCGAGCGTCGTCGGCGGGGACGTCGTCTCCACCCCAGGTCCGCTCTGGATGTCGATCACGGCCGTGGGCCGCGTCGAGCGCCCGGTCACGCGCGCCGGTGCCCGCCCAGGGGACGTGTTGTTTGTCACGGGCAGCCTGGGTGGCAGCGCGGCGGGACTCGACATCCTGCTCGGCAGGCGGGGCGGATCCGCCGTCGCGCAGGCGGTTCTCGTGGAGCGGCACCGGCGTCCGACGCCGCGCCTTGCCTTCGGCCGGGAAGCGGCGCGGCTCGGAGCCACGGCGCTCGACGACATCAGCGACGGTTTGGCGAGCGAGCTGCATGAAATCGCCGAGGCGAGCGGCGTGCGGTTGGTGTTGGAGGGGGATCGCGTTCCGATTCAGCCGGAGGTCGTCGAATACGCGCGCGCCGTGGGCAAAGATCCGCTGGAGTACGCGCTTTTCGGCGGAGAGGATTACGAGCTCGTCGGCGCGGCGCCGCGAGACGTGTTTGCGCGGCTGCTCGCCGTCGCACCGGTTGTTCGGACCTCCGTCACGGCGATAGGGCGCGTCGAGGAGGGCGACGGCGTGGTCATGCGCCGAGCCGGAAAGCTCTCCGAGGTTGCGCGCAGGGGATACAATCATCTTGAGAGGTAACGGCACGATGGAGGCACACGAGTGGCGGGTCGATGACGTGACTGAGATGCAGCGCCTGGGCGAGCGCCTCGGCGCGCTGGTTGCACCTGGCGACGTCGTGCTCATCGAGGGGCCGATGGGGGCTGGCAAAACCACCTTTGCGGCGGCCGTCGGTGCAGGGGCAGGCGTGACCCAGCCGATGACGAGTCCCACCTATGTCCTGCGGCAGGAGCACCGGGGCCGCTTCCGCGTGGCGCACTACGACCTGTACCGGTTGTACGCCGACCCAGATCGGCCGGAGACACTCGATGTCGAAAGCGTATGGGCGCTCGGGCTGGACGACGATCTCGCCGGCGGCGTCATCGTCCTCATCGAGTGGCCGGGGCCCATGGCCGCGGAGATGGACGCCTATCTTCGGATCGTCCTCCGTCCCGAGGGCAGCGCGCGCACGGTGCGTGCAGAGGCGTTCGGAGAGCGCCCGGAATCGATACTGAAGGAGTGGACGGCTTCATGAGCGTGATCGCCATGGATACAGCGACCGACGTGTTGGCGCTTGCAGTCGCGGACGAGGACGGGAGGCTGATGTCTTCCCTGGTGGAGTTTCTGCCGCGGGCCCACTCGCGCCTGTTGCAGCCGTCGCTCGGCCATCTGTTGGCCGGCGCGCGCATGAACATTCACGACGTCAAGCTCTGCGTCACCGGCGTCGGCCCCGGCAGCTACACCGGCGTCCGCATCGCGGTGGCGGCGGCGAAGGCCATCGGGCACGCGTGCGGCATTCCCATCGTCGCGGTGCCGACGGTCGACGGCATGGCCATGGCGCTGGCCTGTGCGGAGGGCCAACGGTTGGGCGCGTTCATGGCGCTCATCGACGCGAGGCGCGATCGCGCCTTTGGCTGCTGGTACAGGTTGGAGGACGGGCGCCTGTGGGCGCAGTGCGAGCCGACGGTGCAGTCGCTCAGCGACTGGTTGGCCATCGCGGACAGGGAGCACGCGTCCATTGTGGCGAGCGGCAGGCGCCTCGGCGATTCCGCGGAGGCGGAGGGCGTGCGGGTGAGATCGTGGAACGAAATTGCCCCGATGATGCCGACCGCCCTCGTGCGGCTTGGGTTGTCGGGATCGTACGAGCGGTTCGAGGGCGAGCGGGTGCACCTCCTCGCGCCGCTCTATGTGCTGCCGACAGAGGCCGAGGCGAAGCTTGGCGCGAAGGGAGAGGGCGCCGAGTGACCGCGGCGGCTTTCGACCCGCAGAAGCTCTCCATCCGGCGCATGATGCTGAAGGATCTCGACGACGTCATGCGGGTGGAGACGCGATCGTTCACAGCGCCGTGGTCGCGGCAGGCGTTTGTGGGTGAATTGGTGGAGAACCGGCTCGCGCGCTACGTAGTGGCGGAGTACGACGGGCGCGTCGTGGGCTACGCGGGCTTCTGGATGATCATGGACGAGGGGCACATCACGAACATCGCGGTCGATCCCGACTTCCGCGGGCTGAAGCTGGGCGAACGGCTGCTCGAGGCCATCATGTCGATGTGCATGGCCCTCGGTGGACGCAAGATGACGCTCGAGGTGCGGGTCACGAATCACGTGGCGCAGAATCTGTACCGGAAGTACGGCTTCGAGCGCGTCGGCGTGCGCAAGGGTTACTACACGGACAACAACGAGGACGCGCTCATCATGTGGGTGGATCTCCCGCCCAAGGTGATGCGCGACAGAGAGGTGCAAGCATGAACATCCTCGCCATCGAGACGAGCTGCGACGAGACGTCCGCGGCCGTCGTTGCGGATGGGGCGCGCGTGCTCGGCCAGGTGACGGCGAGCCAGACGGAGGTTCACCGCCAGTTCGGCGGCGTGGTGCCCGAGGTGGCTTCGCGCCGGCACGTCGAGTCCATCACGCGCGTGGTGGACGCCGCGCTCGGGCAGGCTGGAATCGGGTTTTCCGATCTCGCCGCCATCGCGGTGACCATGGGGCCGGGGCTGCTCGGGGCGCTGCTCGTCGGAGTGACCGCCGCCAAGGCGTACAGCCTCGCCACAGGGCTGCCCTTAATCGGCGTGCATCACATCGCTGGGCACGTCGCGGCCGCCATGTTGGAAGAGCCGGATCGGCCGGCCGTGCGGCCGCCCTTTTTGTGCCTGGTGGCCTCGGGCGGCCACACGGAACTGTACGAGGTGGATGCATCGTTTCGGTTCACGCGCCTCGGCGGCACGCGCGACGACGCCGCGGGCGAGGCGTACGACAAGGTGGCGAGGCTGCTGGGCCTCGCCTATCCCGGAGGGCCCGAGGTGGACAGGCTGGCGCGCTTGGGCGATCCGGCGCGCTTTGCCTTCCCGCGCGGGCTCTTGAACGATCCGTCGCTCGACTTCTCTTTCAGCGGCATGAAGACGGCCGTGCTCGTGGCGCTGGACAAGCTCAAGCGCCAGGGCCAGGCCGTGCCGGTGGAGGACGTGTGCGCCAGCTTCCAGGCGGCCGTGATCGAGGTGCTCGTCGAAAAGACGCGGCGCGCCATCCGCCTGACGGGCCACAGGACCGTGGTGGTGGCCGGAGGCGTAGCGGCCAATCGCGGGCTGCGCGCGGCCATGGGCGCCATGGCGGCGGAGGAAGGGATCGGCGTGCACTTTCCGTCGCCTGGCCTGTGCACGGACAACGCGGCGATGATCGCGGCGGCGGCCTACGCGCGCGCGCGGGAAGGCCGCTTCGACACGCTCGAGCTCGGCGCGTACGCCGATCTGACGCTGGACGAGTGGCAGAGCGGGCGTTATCCGGCGGATTGAATCGGACGATGAACGGGAGCGGGCGAGGCTTCGGCCTCGCCCTTTGTCGTGTGGCGGATCTCGCCGCGCCGAGGACGGGCGGCGCAGCCTTCCGCGGCGAACGGCCGTTCCTGTGCATAACTCGGGCCAATCGCGCTGTGGATGATGTGGAAACGTGTCGAAAAGGCTCGAAACGGTCGGGATCGAGCCTGTGGATAAGTCGGTGGACAATGTGGATAACTGAACATTGCTCGCATTCGAAAGCGCGCGTCCCGGCGAAATCTTCCTAGCCGCGCCACGCCTCCAGGGCCTTTTTCAGCTCCTCCAGTTCCAGCGACTTCGCCTCCCACTGCTCGAGCGCGCGCTGGTACTCCGCCTCGAGGCGACGGTAGTGCTCGTCGAGCTCGCGCAGGCGGTCCACCTCCTGCGCCACCGCGGCTTCGCTCTGCTCCCTGGCCACCTGCTCCATCTCGCGCTCCATGCGGTGTGCGGCCTCCTCCCACCGCGCGATCTCGGCCTCGAGCTTGCGCGCTTCGCTTGTGCGGATGCGCCGGCGGACCGGTGACGCTTGGGACGTCGCCTGCGAGCCAGTTCCGCCCGCTCCGGCTTCGCCTTCTTCGGCTCCGTCCTCCGCGCCTTCGATGCGCTTGAGCCGCTCGTTCTCCATCACCTTCTCGACGTAGTCGGTGTAGTTGCCGATGTACCACGTCACTCCGTCCGGCTGTAACACCGCGACGTGCGTCGCGAGCTTGTCGATGAAGTAGCGATCGTGCGAGACGAAGATCACCGTTCCGTCGTAATCCTCGAGCGCGGCCTCGAGCGCCTCCTTGCTCGGGATGTCGAGGTGGTTGGTGGGCTCGTCCATGACGAGCACGTTCGCGCCGCTTTGCATCAGGAGGCACAGCCTGAGCCGGCTCTGTTCGCCGCCGGACAGCGCGCGGACGGGCTTCAAGACGTCCTCGCCCCGGAACAAGAACTGCGCCAGAAGCTTGCGCACCGACGTGTGATCCAGCTCCGGGGATGCGTTCCACACGACGTCGAGCACGCGCTCGTCGGGCGGAAGCCCGCCATCCTCCTGCGCGTAATAGCCGAGGTCGACGCCCTGGCCGAAGCGGAACCAGCCGCCAAGCGGCGGGAGCTCTCCGACGAGGGTGCGCAGAAGTGTCGTCTTGCCGACGCCGTTTGGGCCGAGGATGGCGAGCCGCATCCCGCGCTGGACGCGGAAGCTGATGTGGCGCGCGAGCGGCTGAGTGCCGTAGCCGATGGCGAGATCGCGCACTTCGAGCACGTCTTCGCCCGAGGTGCGTCGCACCGGAAACCGCATCCAAAGCGACGGATCGTCCCCCGGAGGGCGTTCCATCCGCTCCATGCGCTCGAGCATCCGGCGGCGGCTCTGTGCCCTTCGGTGCGTGGACGCCCGCGCGATGTTTCGCTCGATGAACGCCTCCATGCGGGCAATTTCGTCCTGCTGTGCCTCGTACCGCCGCCACATCTCCTCGCGCTCGGCGGCGCGCATCTCGAGGTAGACGCGGTAAGGGCCTGGGTAGGCGCGCGTCTGCCCGCGCTCCAGCGCCACCGTGAGGCGCGTGACGCGATCGAGGAAATACCGGTCGTGGGAGACGACGACGAGCGACATCTCGCTGTGCGACAGAAAGTCCTCCAGCCAGGCGAGCGTGTCCATATCGAGGTAGTTCGTGGGCTCATCCAGCAGGAGGACGTCGGGGCGCGACGCCAGGAGCCGCGCGAGGGCGAGTCGCGTCCGCTGTCCGCCGGAAAGGGCCGAAATGGGGAGGTCGTACATCTCGCGTGGAAAGCTGAGTCCGGCGAGGACGCGGCGCACGTCCGTCTCCCACTGGTAGCCGCCGAGCGCCTCGAAGCGGCGCGTCTTCTCCTCGTACAGGTGTGCGATGTCCGCAAATCGCGCCGCGTCCTCATCGAGCGCCGCACTGCTCATCTGAGCCTCGAGCTCGCGCAGCTCGTGCTCCAGCTGCTGAACGGGGCGCTTCGCCTCGGCGACAAAATCGTAGACGCGCATGTCCTCTCCACGGCCGACGAACTGCGCGACGTAGCCCAGTTCTACGCCGCTCTTCACGTACACGTGGCCTTCGTCCGGCGCCTCTTCCCCCGTGAGAATGCGCAGGAGCGTGGATTTGCCCGCGCCGTTCGGGCCCACGAGGCCGATTTTGTCACCCGCGCGCACCGTGATGGAAGCCTCGCGCAGCACCTCCACGCCGTCGTAACGCTTGTTCACCCGGTTCGCTTGCAAAAGGATCATACGTACGCTCCTTTGTCCATACACTCTAGCAGCCAAGTTCGGACGAGGTGGGGAGGCTCCGTCATGTCCAGAGCGTCGTTCCCGTTGCCGCAAGGCTTCAGTTGGCAATATGACCTCATCGTGTGGTTGCAGTCGCATCACGCGGTCATCCTGGATCGGATGGCCGTGGCATGTTCCTACTTGGGCAACGAGTCGTTCTACTTTGCCGCGCTGCCCGTGCTCATCCTCGCCGTCGATCGCGCCCTCGGCATGCGGCTCGCCTACGTGTTTTTCACCAGCATGTACCTGAACGCGTGGCTCAAGTCCTATTATCACATCGCCAGGCCCATCGGTGTGCCCGGGATTCGCTCGGGTGATGTCAGCTCTGCGACTGGGCTGTCCATGCCGAGCGGCCACGCCCAGGGGACGATGACCTTCTTCACGGCCATCGCGCTGTGGCTGCGCCGACCGGTGGCGTTTTTTGTCGCCGTCCTCCTCTCGATCGCCGTCGGCATCTCGCGCGTCTATCTCGGGCTTCACTGGCCGATGGATGTCGTCATCGGCTGGGCGGCTGGCCTTGCGGTGGGCTATGTCGGCTGGCAAATCGGGCGCTGGTGGACGTATCGCGGCGTCCCGTTTGGCGTTTCCCTGGTACTCGCCGTGCTGTTTCCAGCCGTCCTCCTCGTGTTCGCGCGCGACGTCACCTCGTCGGTGTACGCGGTGTTTTTACTCGTGGGCGGCGCGGGCGCGGCCATCGAGAGGCGGTTTCTTCGCACCTCCATCGATCCCGTCCTGTGGAAGCGCGTGGCGGCGGGCGTGATCGCGCTCGGGGGTGTGGTTGCGGTACAATTGGCGGTGCAAGCGCATCTGGATGAGCCCCTGTGGCAGTACGTGCGCGCGACTGCCGTGGCGACCTGGACCACGGTGCTTGCGCCATGGCTGTTCCACGTGCTTGGGCTGTACACGCGGGAGGCGAATTCCCATCGAAGATAAACAGGCGCTGCGCCTACAATATCGCGTGAAACGAGCCGCCATCTTGCCCGACGCGAGGCGCCGCCAGGAGGAGGCCATTTGCGCACACGCGCAGGCGTCTCTCCAGCTTGATGGGTTCATCGGGCTGTACGCGGCTGTCCACGGGGAAGTCGATCTCGCCCCGCTGGCCGAGGCGCTGCTGCGGAAAGGGGCGAAGGTGGCCTTCCCGCGCGTAGAGGGACCGGCGCGGATGGAGTTCTGCGCCGTCTTGTCCCTCGCGGATCTGCACGCAGGCGCCTACGGCATCCCGGCGCCAGGGCCTCGCGCCCCGGTGGTCCGGCCCGACGAGCTTGTGGCCGTCCTGGTGCCGGGCCTCGCCTTTGCCGAGGACGGCACGCGGCTCGGGTACGGCGGCGGGTTTTACGATCGCTACTTCAAGCGGCCGGAGGCGGCATCCATCCGGCGCATTGGCGTGTGCTTCGTCGAACAGCTGGCGGACGCACTCCCTCGCCATCCGCACGACGTGCGCATGCATGCCCTCCTGACCGAGAGGGGGCTTGCGCCCTGCAGCGGGTGAGTTGGGCCGCCGTGCTCGCGGGGGGCGCGTCGAGGCGGATGGCGGAGCGGGGGAACAAGCTTTGGCTTCCTCGGGATGCGCGTGGCATGCCGATGGCAGCGCATGTCGTGCGCGTGGCGGAAGAGGTGGCCTCTCGCGTCGCCGTCCTGTACGCGGACGATGCCCTGCGAGCCGCGGTCGCGCCATGGGCGAAAGGCGAGATCGCCTGGGTCAGGGACAGGGAATGCTACCAGGGGCCGCTCGCGGCGCTCGGCCGCTTTTTGGAGGGGCAAACGTCGGACGTCTCGCCGCTTGTCGTGCTGGCGGGGGACCTGCCGGGAATCACCGCGGACGCCGTGCGGGCGCTCGTGGACGCCTTGACGGGCACCGGCGCGGACGTCGCCGCCGCGGAGCGCGAGGGGAGGATGCAGCCGCTTGCCGCCGTCTACGCCAAGCGGGCGGTGCGAGCCATCGCAGATGCGGCGGCGCGCGGTGAGAAGCGGATCCTCAAGGCCCTTGAGGGGCTTGAGATTTGCACTGTCGCGTTTGAAGACGAGTGGACGGTGCGGCCGGTGCACCGGCCGGAGGACTACGAGGACTGGCGCAAGAGGGAGGGGATGGCGTGATCCGGCGAGAAGTGCCTGTCGAAGACGCGATTGGGTTGGCGCTCGCGCACGACATGACGCGCATCGTGCCCGGAGAATTTAAGGGGCGCCAATTCAAGCGCGGGCATGTGGTGCGCGAAGAGGATATCCCGGTCCTGCTCGACATGGGGAAGCGGCATTTGTACATCCTGGAGCTCGAGCCGGGCGAGTTGCACGAAGACGACGCGGCCGTGCGCATGGCGCAAGCCATCGCGGGGGACGGCGTGGAGCTGTCCGAGGTGTCGGAGGGCAAGGTCATCCTTCGCGCCAAGCGGGACGGCATGCTGTGGGTGGACGCGCGGCGCGTGACGGCCATGAACACCATCGACGAGATCTCCATCGCCACCAAGCGGCCGTTTCAGCACGTCAGTCGGGGGACGAGCCTCGCCGCCGTGCGCCCTATCCCGCTCGTCATCGCCGAGGACAAGGTGCGCGCGGTGGAGGTCATTGCGTCGCAGGCGCAGAAGCGCGCCGTGATCGACGTGTTGCCGTATCAGCCCCAGAAGGTGCGGATTGTGACGACGGGCAGCGAGATCCTGCACGGGCGAGTGGAGGACAAGTTCGGCCCGGTGCTGAGGGCCAAGCTCGCGCGCTACGGCATCCAGGACGTACACCAGGTGTTCGTCGGCGACGAGCGCGAGCGGATTTCGGACGCGATTGTCGAGGCGTGCGAACAGGGCGCGACGCTGGTGCTCGTCACGGGCGGGATGTCGGTCGATCCCGACGACCGATCGCCCGGCGCCATCCGGGACGCGGCCACGGAGGTCGTGACGTACGGCACGCCGATGCTGCCAGGCTCCATGCTCATGCTGGCGTACCGGAACGACACTGCCATCTTCGGGTTGCCGGGCGCAGTCATCTACGATCCCATCACGTCGTTCGATCGCCTCTTGCCGCGCGTCCTCACCGGGCTTCGCGTCCGCAAGCGGGACATCGCGGTCTTGGGCGTGGGCGGATGGCTCAATGCGTGACGCAAAGGCGCCCGTCATCATCGGGATCGCCGGTTTTTCGGGCTCCGGCAAATCGTGTCTCGCGGAGGCCCTCGTGCGCGAGGCCGCGGCGCAAGGGCTCCGGGTGGCCTACCTGAAGCACGACGGGCACGCGGACGAGGACGCCGACGATTGGGAGAAGCCCGGATCCGACACCGCGCGCGCCGCGCAGGCCGGCGCGTCGGTGACCATGGTCGCCAGTCGGCGCGGTTTTCTTTTGCGATCGCGCCAGGAGGGCGGGTTTCGCGAGTGGTTCGCGGCCATCCGCGCCGTCGCGGACGTCGACGTCGTGATCGCCGAGGGAGGCAAGCGGGAGGCGCACGCGAAGGTCGTGGTGGTGCGCGGCGAGGACGAGTGGAGGCGGTTGCTCGCCGCGGGCGCCACGGCCATCGCGGCGGTGGTCTCGCCCGATTGGGCGCCGGAGGGGTTCCCCGTGCCGGTGTTTCGGCCTCATCAGGCGCGGGATCTCCTGGCCTGGTGGCGCAATGGGTGGCGGGAAGGCGCGCTGGTTGCGCCCACGATTTCAGGCTGACAAGGGGGCGTCCTCGGTTCCTCCTAAATCGCCCGCAAAAAAGTTGAATTCCCTGTTGCACTCTCGCAACGAACCGATTATCATAGTCCATGGTGTTAGCACTCACCGAGCGAGAGTGCTAACAAAGGTTCGGAACTACAATCTCGCAAGGAGGTCGTTCGCAATGTTGAAGCCGCTCGCTGATCGCGTGGTGGTCCGTCCGGTGGAGCGTGAGGAAAAGACCGCTAGTGGGATTTTCCTGCCGGACAACGCGAAGGAGAAGCCGCAGGAGGGTGAAGTGATCGCCGTCGGCCCGGGGAAGCTCGATGAGAAGGGCAACCGCGTGGCCATGGAGGTCAAGGTTGGCGATCGCGTCATCTACTCGAAGTACGCGGGCACCGAAGTCAAGGTGAACAACGAGGAGCTCTTGATCCTGCGCGAGAGCGACATCTTGGCGATTGTCGAGAAGTAATGCCAGATTCGCGTGACGAACGCTCCATGAACGGAACATTCCACAGTCGTCAGGGAGGTATGCAACATGGCAAAAGAGATTCGCTTTGGTGAAGAAGCTCGCCGTGCGATGATGCGCGGAGTCGATGCGCTTGCGGATGCGGTCAAGGTGACGCTCGGGCCGAAGGGCCGCAACGTGGTGCTGGAGAAGAAGTTCGGGTCTCCGCTCATCACGAACGACGGTGTGACCATCGCGAAGGAGATTGAGCTTGAGGATCCGTACGAGAACATGGGTGCTCAGCTCGTGAAGGAAGTCGCGACGAAGACGAACGACGTCGCGGGCGACGGTACGACGACAGCCACGGTGCTGGCGCAGGCGATGATCCGCGAGGGCCTGAAGAACGTCGCTGCTGGTGCGAACCCGATGGTGCTCCGCCGCGGCATTGAGAAGGCCGTGACGGCTGCGGTCGAGGAGCTGAAGAAGATCGCGAAGCCGGTGCAGGGCCGCAAGAACATCGCGGAGGTTGCCGCCATCTCGGCTGGTTCGAACGAGATCGGCGAGCTCATTGCGGACGCGATGGAGAAGGTCGGCAATGACGGCGTGATCACCGTCGAGGAGTCCAAGGGCTTCACGACCGAACTCGAGGTCGTCGAGGGTATGCAGTTCGATCGCGGCTACATCTCGCCGTACATGGTGACGGACGCGGACAAGATGGAGGCCGTGCTGGACGAGCCGCTCATCCTCATCACGGACAAGAAGGTCTCGAGCATCCAGGAGCTCCTGCCGGTTCTCGAGCGCGTGGTGCAGGCTGGCCGTTCGCTGCTGCTCATCGCCGAGGATGTGGAGGGCGAAGCGCTCGCGACGCTCGTGGTCAACAAGATCCGCGGTACGTTCAACGCCGTGGCCGTCAAGGCGCCGGGCTTCGGCGATCGCCGCAAGGCCATGTTGCAGGACATCGCCATCCTCACGGGTGGTCAGGTTATCAGCGAGGAGCTGGGGCTTGAGCTGCGCAACACGACGCTGGATCAGCTCGGCCGCGCTCGCCAGGTGCGCGTGAGCAAGGAGAACACCATCATCGTGGACGGCGCTGGCGACAAGTCGGCTATCCAGGCTCGCATCAACCAGATCAAGGCGCAGATCGAGGAGACGACCTCCGACTTCGATCGCGAAAAGCTGCAGGAGCGCCTCGCCAAGCTCGCGGGTGGCGTCGCGGTCATCAAGGTGGGTGCTGCGACCGAGACCGAGCTCAAGGAGAAGAAGCTCCGCATCGAGGACGCGCTCAACTCGACGCGCGCGGCTGTCGAGGAGGGTATCGTTCCTGGCGGTGGCGTGGCTCTCGTCAACGTCATCAAGGCGCTCGACAACGTGCAGGCTGAGGGCGACGAGCTGACGGGCGTGAACCTCGTTCGCAAAGCGCTCGAAGCTCCGGTCCGCCAGATTGCCGAGAACGCGGGCGTCGAGGGCTCCATCATCGTGGAGCGCCTGAAGACGGAGCAACCGGGCATCGGTTACAACGCGGCGACCGGCGAGTGGGTGAACATGTTCGAGGCCGGTATCGTCGACCCGGCGAAGGTGACGCGCTCTGCGCTGCAGAATGCGGCGAGCGTCGCGGCGACCTTCCTCACGACCGAGGCTGCGGTTGCCGACAAGCCGGAAAAGGAGAAGGCTCCGGCTCCCGGCGCGGGCATGGGCGACATGATGTGAGGATTCTCCGAGGAATCAAGGCATCCGAATGGGCGACCATTCGGATGCCTTTTCTATTGCCAGGAGGCACGGCAAGGAGGACCTTGGCAGTCTCCCGTCTTGAAGGCGCCGAGATCGCCCGCCGCGTTTGTGAAATCAGGGTTTTCCCGGATGGTCGGAAATTGCGGGCGGGAGTAGGCTTGAGGATGAAAAGGCTTTCACAAGAGGAGGGAGCCTCATGCGCTATCCCATCGTCATTGCGGGCGGCGGAACAGCTGGCATCTCCACAGCGGCTCGGCTGCTGCGAGAGCACCCGAGATGGCGAGGCCAGGTGGCCATCATTGAACCTGCCGATAAGCACTACTACCAACCGCTATGGACGCTCGTGGGCGCGGGTGCGGCGCCGCGAGAGGCCACGGTGCGGGACGAAGAATCGCTCATCCCGCCGGGTGCGGTATGGATTCGCGATGCCGTGGTCGCGTTCCACCCCGAGCGGGGCGAAGTGGAACTCGCTTCTGGAGACACCGTGGCCTACGACGCACTCGTGGTCGCTTTGGGGATCCAAATGGACTGGCACAAGATCAAAGGACTCGAGGGCAACATCGGCCGCAACGGGATCTGTAGCAACTACACCTACGAATATGTCCAAACGACCTGGAGCGCGCTGCAAAACTTCCGCGGCGGCAACGCCGTGTTCACCATGCCGGAGACGCCCATCAAATGCGGAGGTGCGCCGCAGAAAATCGCGTATCTCGCGGACGATTACCTGAGGAAAAAAGGAATCCGCCACAAAGCGCAGCTTCACTTCGTGACCGGAACGCCCACCATCTTCAGCGTGAAGAAGTACGCCGATGCGCTCATGAAAGTCGTCGAACGCAAACAGATTCAGCTGCACTTCAAGCATCGCCTCATCGAGGTGAGGGCGGACGACAAGGTCGCCGTGTTCGAGAACCTCGACACGGGCCAGACCATGGCTCTCGAGTTCGATCTGTTGCACGTAGTACCGCCCATGAGTGCGCCGGACGTCATCAAGCGGAGTGCGCTGGCCAACGAAGCCGGGTGGGTCGACGTGGACAAATTCACGTTGCAACACGTCCGTTTTCCGAACGTCTTCAGCCTTGGTGACTGTTCGGGCCTTCCCACGTCAAAGACGGGCGCGGCCATTCGCAAGCAGGTGCCTGTTTTGGTCAACAACCTGACGGCCTACTTGAAAGATCGGCCCATCGAGGCCGAGTACCACGGTTACACCTCCTGCCCGCTGGTCACGGGCTACGGCCGACTGATTCTCGCCGAGTTCGACTACAGCCATGAGCCGGAGGAGACGTTCCCGTTTGATCAGGGACAGGAGCGGTTCAGTATGTACGTGCTCAAGAAGTCGTTCTTGCCGATTTTATACTGGGACGGCATGCTCAAGGGCCTGATGTAGGCTCTGGGGGGTGAGATCATGGCAAACCATCATACCATGGAGGTCGACGCAGCCAAGCGAGCCCTCGGCGATCCCGACTTTCAGGCGAAGTTTGTGCGCGTGATCGAGCGCTTGGCCGAGTGGGACGAGGCACTTGGCGATTTGCCCGCCGCGATTTCGTTTGGACGGGAGCTGGTGCAGGACCGGGAATCCATGCGCTATCTCATGGAGTCGGCGTCTGAGGAGATCCCGTTGCGCGTCGATCGCGACACCCTCGTCGCGATCGTCGACCTCCTGAACGCGCTGCCGACCCTCGTCGCCCTCATGCGGCCTCTCCTGCAGTTGGCCGAGTTTGCCAAAGCCGTGTTCGAGGACCGTGCGTCCGTCGAATACCTCGTCACGAGCCTGACATCCGAATGGGAGACGATGCAGCGAAGGCTGCAGGAGGTGCGCGCCATCGCGCAAGAGGCCGGACGGATGGCGGAACAGGACCGAACGCCCGTGACCGTCTGGTCGCTCATTCGCCTGTTGAAGGAACCGGTCGTGCAGAAGGGCCTGCGCTACGCGAAGGCCTTTTTGCAGGCCGCTCAGGAGCGGGATGACGCATCGACGTTGAGCAACCTGTGAACCCTTGGCGCCATCGCGCCGGGTATCCAAACACAAGAGAGGATGGGTGACATGTACCTTCGCCGCTTTTACGATGAGGGGTTGGCGCACGCCTCCTACCTGGTTGGCTGTCAGGAAACGGGGGAGGCGTGCGTGATCGATCCCGCCCGCGACATCGAGCCTTACCTGGTGACTGCGAAGCGAGAGGGACTGCGTATCGTAGCCGCGCTGGAAACCCACATCCACGCCGACTTCGTCTCCGGCGCGAGGGAGCTGGCGGAGCGGGCCGGTGCGGCCATCTGCGTGTCCGACGAAGGACCGCCAGAGTGGAAGTCCGAGTACGTCCGGTCGTATCCTCACCGCCTGTTGAAGGACGGCGACGAGCTTCACTTCGGCCACGTGAAGCTTGTCGTGATGCACACGCCAGGTCACACGCCGGAACACGTCTCGTACCTTTTGTATGACGGAAAGACCTCGCCAGATGTGCCCATGGCGCTCTTTTCCGGAGATTTCGTGTTTGTGGGCGACGTCGGGCGTCCCGACCTTCTCGAGCGCGTGGCAGGTGAGCGAGGCAGTTCGGAGGCGCTCGCCCGCCAGATGTTTCAGTCTCTGCGCAGATTTGAGGCGCTCCCCGATCACGTCCAGGTCCTGCCGGCCCACGGCGCGGGCAGCGCGTGCGGAAAGGCGCTCGGTGCCGTCCCGTCGTCCACGGTCGGCTACGAGAAGCTGGTGAACTGGGCCCTTCAGCACAAGGACGAGGACGCGTTCGTCCAGGCCCTCCTCGCCGGTCAACCGGAGGCCCCGGTCTACTTCGCCCGCATGAAGCAGGTCAATAAGAACGGTCCCCGCCTGCTCGCGGAACTCGGCGTGCCCGAACGGGTGGACCTGACGCCGGAGAGGCTTCGCGCGTGGCGAGAAGGCGGCGTGGTGCTGGATGTGAGACCGGCAGACCGATTTGCCAACGCTCACATCGTTGGAAGCATCAACATCCCCTGGAACAAGTCGTTCGTGACATGGGCAGGATGGCTGCTGAACGCCGACCAGCCCATCCACCTGCTCGCTGCGGACGGGGTGGTCCCCGACGTGACCCGCGCGCTTCGGTCTATCGGCATCGACGGCCCGGTGGACTGGGCCGATCCGGCCGCCGTCGAGCGCGCTGCCCCGGACGATGTCGCGTCTTATGCGAACGTGTCGCCCGAGGAGGTGCGTGGCGCGCTCGACACGCGAGGTGTCTGGCTGCTGGACGTCCGTAATCCAGACGAATGGGAGGCAGGGCACCTGCCGCAGGCCCACCACATACCGCTCTCCAAACTCGCCGCTCGCATCCACGACGTGCCGCGGGATCAACCCGTCTATGTGTATTGCCGGACGGGCGGGCGTTCCGCCATCGCCGCAAGTGTGTTGCAGGCGCACGGCATCGCGGATGTGCGCAACATGGTTGGTGGTTACACCGCCTGGCGGGCAAAGGGCTTTCCTGTCGAGCCGTGATGCGTTATGGTGAGGGAAACGCCGGTGGGGTGGTGGACATGGCTGTCAGCCCAGGACGTGACAGCGCCGAACGGCTGAGGCGCCTGTTCAATGCGCTGAACGACGGGATTATCGTGATGGACAGCGACCGCATCATCGTGTTCATCAACCCCTCTGCGACGCGGATCACCGGGTGGGAATTAGGAGACTGGATTCCGTACTGCCGCTTTTGCCAAGAGCGCCAAGTCGGCGACGGTGAAGAGCGCTGTTTTCTCGCCAGTCAGACCGACGTGTCGTATTTCGAATCGGAACTTCCCATGAAATGCGGCGGCTTTGTGCCGGTTGGCATGAGCCGCACCTTTCTCCATGCTGACGGCGTCGAGTCCAGTCGTGACATGGTCATCGTCATCCGGGACGTCACCCGCGAGCGGCAGGCGAAGGAGCTCGAACTGCGAGCGACGCTCAACCGCATGACGCTCGAAGTGCAGGAGCAGGAGCGCAGGCGCATTTCGCAGGAGCTGCACGACGGCGTGAGCCAGTCCCTTTACGCCGTCGATCTCGGCATCGAGCATCTCAAGCGGCAGGCCCCGCGCCGCCTGCACCGGGCGCTGGACGATCTTCGCGCCCAGGTCAAGCGCTGCTCGCAGGAGGTGCGGGCGCTGTCGCACAGCTTGTATCCAGCGCTCCTGTTCGATCTCGGCCTCAGCGCCGCCATTCGCCTCCTCGCCGAAGAGATGTCGACGAGCGGTTGCCGCATTGAAGTGAGCATGAACAAGGACTTTCCTGCGGGCGATCTCGGCGGCGCAGCCATCCACGTGTACCGCATCGTGCAGGAGGCGGTTCACAACGCGGTGTCGCACGGCACGGCGCGGCGCGGGAAGTTCAGATCCGGCTCCACTGCGCCGATTGGTGCGAGGTCGAGATCCGCGACGATGGAAAGGGCTTTGACACCCGGGACATGCGCACGCTGCCCGGTTACGGCTTGAAGAATATGCGCGAACGAGCTTCTGCCTTGGCTGGACATCTCACGGTGGTCAGTGAGCCTGGCCATGGCACCGTGGTGCGAGTGGTTTTTCCCAATCCAATCCGCTAGGTTGATGCCAGTTTGAGCCGAGGGGGAGAAGGCCGTGCCCGAGATTCGGGTCGTGATCGTCGATGATCATGCGCTGGTGCGTCAGGGGTTGCGGATGATTTTGAACGGGATTGCCGGCATCCGCGTGGTGGGCGAGTGCGCGAGCGGCGAGGAGGCACTCAAGGTCATCGCGCGAGAACACCCGGACGTGGTGCTGATGGATGTGCACATGCCGCAGGGGCTCGACGGGATTACAACGGCGCGCCATGTCCGCCAGGTCGCGCCTGGGGTGCGGGTCATCATGTTGACGATGTTTGACGACCGGCTGCACGTCGAGAAGATGCTGGACGCCGGAGTCGCTGGCATCGTCTTCAAGCACGACGACGCGCAGGAAATCGTGGAGGCCATTCACCATGGGCGGTCGGATTGCCCCTACATCTCGCGCCGCTGGAACGTGGAGCGCGAAGCCGGGTGCGAGAGGCAAGCCCGTGGGCGCGTCGATGTCCGCCTTTCGCCGCGCGAGGCGGAGGTGCTGGTGCTCTTGGCGAAGGGGTATACGAATCGCGAGATTGCAGATGCCCTTCACATCAGCGTCAAAACGGTGGAGACGCACCGTCAGCACATCGCACGCCGCCTGGGCACGACGTCCCGCGCTGCGCTCATCCGCTACGCCTACGAGAGCGGGCTTGTGGATCCGCCGTTGCCGGGAGGGCCAATCGACGCGAATGCCTGAAATGTTTGTAAACGCTCAGCCTCCGAGCGCCGCTGGTCGCTTGAACGGGGTGCAGCCGAGCGGACCTTCAGAGGCCAAGGCCCGCTCGCGGTTCGTCATCGCCCGTGCTAGGAGAGGCTCACGAACCGCTGCTCCGCTTTTTCCGCCCGCAGCGCCTCGCGCAGCGCGCGCAATGCTTTTCGAAACGCCTTCGTCTGCTCGAACGTCACGCCGTACGTCTTGAGTTCCTGCAGGGCTTTCAAGCGGCGCTTCGCCGACTTGTACGCGGCCCGCTTCTCCTCGTACGACCGGTTGGGATCGCGCTGAATCTCGAGCGCGTCCAAAATGGCTTGAAAGCACATCCGAGCCTGCGTGACAAACTCCGTCTGGCACATCACACAAAACTGAAGATCCGACGGCATTTTGCACCGCTTGCATCGGCTCGCGCTCTTGGGGAAGGGCTTCTTGCCGTACAGGGGTACAGGCTCAGGGTTGAGGGCCGACAGCGAGATCTCCTCGGTGTCCCTCGCCACGTGCGTCTCCCTCCTTTGGTCGAAGGGCTTCGGCCTGTCCGGAGGCCGCTCCATCCGCGCAAAAAGACGCTTTGGCTGCGGTGGAAGTTCATGCAGTGGACTCGAGCTCTTCGGCGCTGTCTCCTCTATGGATCGTATCACAAGACCACGCGGATTGCGACGAGCGGCGAGCGGTAGCCAAGCGGTTCCGATGCGGATGGCCCTGGGGAAGCGCGCGGTGGGGGCTTTCAATTGCCCATCTCCTTCCAAGCATGATGCCGTTGGCCGGATCGAAAGCACGTCTCTTCCCTATCCACTATATGGCCCTTTGCGCGAGCTATGCGGTGGTCGGCCGGTTTGCTAGAATCGGGAAGAAGACATGACACGGGAATGGGGATTCGGACCTTGGCTTCGCGTCAGACCAAGATAGAGTTGGAAACGATGTCTCCGACGTTCGCGCGCCTGCGGGACGCCATCTCATCCGTCGTGTACGGACACGACGACGCGGTCGATCTCGTCCTGTGCGCGCTTGTCGCGGGCGGCCATGTCCTGATTGAAGACGTGCCAGGCGTCGGCAAGACGACCCTTGCCATGGCCGTCGCGCGCCTCCTTGGACTCGCGTTGAGCCGGGTGCAGTGTACCTCGGATCTTCTTCCGGCGGACATCCTTGGCTACGCGGTGTACGACAAGGAGCGGAGCGCCGTGGAAGTCCGCAAGGGGCCCATCTTCAGCGAAATGGTGCTGGTGGACGAACTGAATCGCGCCTCACCGCGCGCGCAAAGCGCCTTTCTCGAGGCGATGGAGGAGGGCTCCGTGACGCTGGACGCGCAGCGGTATCCGCTTCCGCAGCCCTTTTGGGTGCTCGCCACGCAAAATCCCCGGCAGTTCGAAGGCACGTATCCCTTGCCCGAGTCGGAGCTGGATCGCTTCCTCATATGCGTTGAGCTCGGGTATCCATCCATGGAAGACGAGATCCGCATGCTCGCTTCAGGCGGCGGACAGGCCCAACTCTCGCGCCTTCAGCCCGTGGCGACTGCGGCCGACGTCCTGCGGTGGCAGCGCGAGGCGGACCAGATCTACGTCGATCCGGCCATTCTCCGCTACGCCGTGCTTCTCGCCCGTGCGCTTCGCGACCATCCACGCGCGCCGATGGGGCCGAGCCCGCGCGCGCTGCTCGCGCTGATCCGCGCGGCGAAGGCCCGCGCCTACGTCTGGGGGCGAACGTACGTCGTCCCGGACGACGTACGCCTGCTCGCTCGGCCCGTGTGGCGGCATCGCCTTCGTCCAAACCCTGACTCATGGATCGAAGATTCATCAGATGACATCCTCGAAGAGGTCTTGAATCAGATCCCCGCGCCCAAATTGGGTGACCGGCGATGACCACGCGTGTCCGCAGGCCCTGGATTTTGATGGCACTCCTGTTTGCGAGTGCCGCCGTGACGTCTCTCGCGCTCGGCACGGGGCAGGTGGGATTGCGGGCGCTGGGGGGCGCCCTGGACGCGCTCTGTCTGTACGAGCTGTCGGTCGTCACGGCCGCCATCGCCATCTCGAACGCGCGCGCAGAGCTCCCGCCCCGCGCGTTCGCGGGGGAGAGCGTGCGCATCGCGGTCGAGATCGCCACTCGGGCGCGCGCGTTGGGGAAATGGGAGCGGCGCGCAGAGCTGTGGCTCGAGTGGAAAGGCCACCGCGAGCCGAGCGACGCCGTGAACGCGGTGGCCTGGCGCAAGCGGCGGGAGGGCTGCCGCGTGGAACTCGAGGCTTGTTCACTTCGCCGCGGGCGATACGCGCTGAGCGCGGTGCGGCTCTTATGGGCCGATGCATTCGGCCTCGTTGCGGTCGAACGCCGCCTGCCGGTCCAACGCGCCATCGCGGTGTACCCGAAGCTTGTGCCCGTCGACGAGTGGGTGGGCGAGATCGAGCGAAGGATTCGGGCTCAAGGCTTGACCGCGCGCGAGGCCGAGCTGGCGCCGACGGGTGGGGTGGCGCCGTATCGCCCGGGCGAGCGGCTGAGCCTCATGCACTGGCCGACATCGCTGAGAACAGGAGACTTGTACGCCCGAGAGATGGCGGCGGAGGGACTCCGGCCGTGGCGCATCGTGCCGTGGATCCGCCCGGGCGATCCGCCGCACGCGGCGGAACGCGCGCTTTCGGTGGTGCTGTCGATCTTCGTCTATGGGAGGCGCAGGGGCCTGCCGATGGAATGCGTCATTCCCGCCGGCCAAGGTCACCGGTCGGCGTGGCGGCGGTGCCGCACGTTGGACGAGGCGGGGGTTGCGCTGGCCGAGATCGACCTGTGCGCTGGCACGGCCCCGCGAGGCGCAGACGTGCCACAATGGCCCGCGGCCGTCTATGTCACGGCGGGGACTTGGCAAGGACGGGAACCCACGCGAGGCGGCCGCGCGCTCGTGGTGTCGGCGGCTGATGGCCGAGCGACGGGATTGGACGGCAGCGTCGGGATGCGCAGGTGAGAACCGCCCGGCGCTCGGGCTTCACGGGGAAGGGGGGACAGTGGATGGCCCAACGGCCGGCTCGACGGATGGTCCGAAGCCTGCTCTGTTTCGCGTGGGTGATGACGGCGCTCGCGCCGGTGGCGTTGAACTTCGAGTGGCGCCAGGCTTTCGAAGTGGCCGCGTTTTGGTTCGCCATGTGCCTGGGCGCCGCGCCGAGGAGCGTTTGGACACGCGGCGTCGCTTGGGCCACACTTGTCCTCGCTCAGATCCCCGCGGGATTCGAAACGGCTCGCGTCGCGGGCGGGATCGCGGGACTCGGCGCCGTGCCCTGGCGGCTGTACGCGTTCAGCGTGGCGGGGCTTGCCGCGATGGGGCTTGTGCGCTACGCGTATCGGCGGCCGCTGACCTGGTTGCTCTACAACGGCTTGGCTCAGATTGGGCTCGTGGCCGTCTCGCTGACGCACCCAGCCCTAGGCGCGGCGTTGGAGCTCAGTTGTCTCGGAACCATGCTCGCGCTCTTCGCGTTTGCCCGACGGGAGGGGGCCACGGCCAGGCTTTCCGCCGCTTCCGATTGGCGCCGCGCCGCGGGCGTGGGCGCTGGCGTCATGCTCTGCGGCGCGGTGTGCGCCGTGATCGCACCGAAGGCTCCCCTCCTTCCTGGCGTGGCGCGGATGGTCATGTCCGTCGTGCCAAGAACGCCTGCGCGCACGGGCTACAGCTTGGACGACAGCCATCTCGGCGGATCCCTTGTCACGGATCCACAGCCGATCCTCGAGGTGCGGGCGCCTTTGCCGCTCGACCTGCGTGGACAGGTGCTGTCCGACTACACGGGGCAGGGGTGGATGTCGGTGCCGCTCGACGGATCGGACGTCGCCGCGGCAGCTGTCGGCCAGGCCCTGCCGAGCGGGCTTCCGTTCGCGCATCTTCCCTACCGCGCCATAGACGTCCTGGTGTCGGTCAAAGGCGCCGTGAACACCACCGACCTCCTCGCGCCGTATGCGGTCGATCGCGTCCTGCGCCTGCCGGGGCTCTACGGCAACGAGTTCGCCATCGACACGGTGCAGGGTAACATCAAGGTGGCGCCGCTTGGTCCCGGCGAATCGTATGAGGTGCAGGTGGACGTGCCGGTGAATCCGTACGCGCGCCTCGCCTCCCTGAGGGCGCCGTTCAATGCCGTTCGACGGGATATTCCGGAGAGCATCCGCGCGGTCGACACGCAGTTGCCCGCCGAGTTGCCTGCGAGCGTCAGGCAGTTGGCGGCGCGTACCGTGGCGCAGGCGCACGCCGCAACGGAGTACGGGATGGTCAATGCCATCATCCAATATCTCGTCGCTCACGAAACGTACGACGTGTCGGACGTGCCCGCGCCGCAGCCAGGGCAAGACTACGTCGCGCAGTTTCTCTTGGACACGCACCGCGGATACTGCGACAACTTCGCGAGCGCCGCCGCCGTGATGCTCCGCACGCTCGGCGTGCCCGCGCGCTTTGTCACGGGATTTGCCGTGAGCGCGCAAAACCAGGTGGCGCCGCATACCTACGTGGTCTCCGAAGCCGACGCGCACGCGTGGATCGAGGTCTTTTTCCCGGAGTACGGCTGGATTCCCTTCGATCCGACGCCCGGGTTTTCCATGACGTTTGCGCCCGTCGCGGCGCCGATGCGAAGCCCGCATGCGAAGCTCCCGCCGGCATCCGAGTGGCACCTCGAGCACCGCGCATCGTCGCCCACGTTCCGGCGAGGGACACTCGCGGCGTGCGTCGCGCTTGGTGCCGCTGTCGCCGCCGCCTTTGCGCTTGGCGCCCTCGGGCGATCCCGCCGGCGCCGCTCGCGCTCGGCGCAGCAGGGCGAGATCGAGGCTTTCCTGCGCGCTGTGGAGGAGGCGCGCACGGCGCTCGGCCTGCCTCCAAGCGCCACGTTGCGCCATCTGAGGCCGCTCGCCGATGGCGCCGGCGCTTCGGATGCGTTCGGTCCCTGGCTTCGCGCCGCCGAGGCAAAGCTGTACGGGTTCGCGCCGGACGCACCCGGCGCTCCGAGTTGGGACCATCTCGCCGCTTTCCTCCGCCAATGGCTCGAGGCGCGTTCGCGCGCGCGGTAGCGCCTACCCCTGTCCCGCCGGCCGCGCCTCGGATTGCACAGGCAAAACGGGATTTCATGTTTGAATATTCCTGCGCACGCTCCGGCAAAGTGTGGTAACCTCGAGAGAGAACTTCAACGACGAACCGAGGGATGGCTATGCAGACGGGCATTGAGCGGGTGCGGATCGAAACGCCGTATCCCGAAGATCACGTGAACGCGTACCTCATTTTGGGCGATCCGCTCACGCTGGTGGACACAGGGCTTCTGTTTCCAAAGTCTTTGACGCAACTCGAGGCCGGGCTCGCGCGGCACGGGTTGCGGTTTGCGGACATCGAGCAGGTGGTCGTCACGCACATGCACTTGGACCACATCGGCGGCGTGTCCGCCGTGCAACAGGCGTCCGGTGCGCGAATCGTCGTCTCCGAGGCGGCGCGCCGAATCGTCGAGCTCGGCGAAGAAGAACACAGGCGCTTCGACGCGTTTTACGCGGCGTTTGCCCGCGAGGCCGGATCGGACGTCCGCTGGGAGTCGCGCATCTGGATGCAGAAGCACGATTGGCGCGACGTCGTCTACGTTCGCGACGGCGACGTGGTTCGCGCGGGCGGCCGCGACTGGCGGGTGATGTACGTCCCCGGCCACAGCCGGACCGATATCCTCTTGGTGGATCCCGCTGGCCACGCCATCGCGGGCGATCACCTGCTGCCCACCATCTCGGCGAACGCGTTTGTCGAGCCGCCGGTCGATCCGTCCGCCCCTCGCCCGAAGCCGCTCCTCGACTACCGCGCATCGATGGAGCGCACGCGCGCGCTGGATCTCACGATGGTCTACCCGGGGCACGGAGATCCGTTTTCCGATCATCGGGCGCTCATCGACAGGCGCTTCGCCGAGCACGAGGCGCGCTGCGCACAGATCCAAGAAGCACTGGCTCAGGGCGCGACGACCGTGGCGGAGATCACCCGCTTCCTCTTCCCGAAGTTGGAGGGCCCCGTCGTCATGCTCGGGCTGTCCGAGGTGCAGGGCCACCTCGATTTGATGGAGAGCCGCGGCGAGGTGACCTCGGCGATGGACGGAGAAGTCAGGCGGTGGATGCGCGGGTAGGCGTCTGTCGGCTGAGGCACAGGCATGGGCCGTCAGGATGAAATCGCGAGTTATGAACTTCTAGTCGATGAGATGCTCAATTTCAAATTCTAATAATTGCTGAATTCTCGTGGCGAATGGGTGGTACATGTTCTTCATCATTTGAAGGGGTAGTTGTCGCAACAGCTTCTTTGCTGCAATTCTGCGGTTTTCAGGTTCCATTCCCCGAAGCATCTTCAGCTTTTCAAAGAAATCGGCGATGTCACAAACGACGCGCCCTCTCAATTCTACGTACTCTTTTGTGGTGTGAAGAATGTCTTCGTGCTTCCCAAGAAGCGTGCGCAGGTAGTGAAGTGAAACGCGCAATCTGAGCCTTGACTTGGCTGGGTCCTCGTAGGGCCAAAGGACTTCGCAAAGTTCATCTCGAGAAGCACGCCTGTGCAGTGCTAGATACAGCATGAGTACCTGCGCTTGGCGCTTTTCCCAACCGTGCCGAATGGTGTCGTGATCGACGGTGACATGGAACTCGTTGATACACTGGACGTAGATGTTCTTTGTCTCATCGCTTCTATGAACAAGATATCGGTTCACGGCGGAATGGTTTTCTGAAAATTTACGATCGACCTCTTGACCCAATGCAAATTTGACAATCTCACGCGCGACCGCTTTTGGCTGTTCCACGTGCACAAGATTTGCGGCGTCTGGGCATGTCCACAGCTTGGTCTTCGGAACGTTAACCACCAAGACAGAAAGATCAACGACGGTCAGGGGATCATGTTCACCCTGAATGATGAGCGTTGGGGGTTCAATACCGACAAAATCCTTCATGCTTGAGGTTTGGTACGAGAGTTTGAGCATGCGTACGTAAATATCTGGATTTACTGAGTCCGTCATTTGTTGAATGCGCTCAAGATAGGCCGCAGTAGGATTGCGCACTAATAAGGGCGCGAGCGTATCCCACATGGGCCTGAGGCTGTGAGTTGTCTCTATTTCCTTGACAACCTCAATGAATTCAGTCCCCATTTGCGTGCCATGAGAAGCGTGAGGTGAAAGAATGGTCAATGTGGAGACCCAATCTGGCATCAACTTGGCCAGCCGAAGGGCCATGGTACCGCCGAACCCGTGGCCAACGACGTGATACGGAGGTTGATGGAGGTTGCGCAGATGACAAATGACGTCGTTGATGAGAGAGCCCCAATCCACGTCGCGATGCCATTTCGATTGTGTACGGCCTCCGTGGCCTGGGAAATCGTACAGGACGAGATGCCCATATGGAGATAAGAAAGGAACGAGCTGGTGGTAGGCTGTACAGTCCATTCCTAAGCCAGGAATCAATATGAAAACCGGATGCTTGTCAGTCTGCACGTTTTTCATCGCAGGGCCGCTCACCTAAGGTTCCCCGCCTTTCTCACACGCAAGCTATCCTCGTCGTGAATGCCTATGTAACGTTTGCGTAACGGTTGCTGCCCATCATCGACTGTGTGACAGATTGAATAGCGGTTGCAGAGGCTTCCTACGTGGATCTCTTCTGAACCGCACGTCATCCATTTGCTCGGAGTACAAGCGAAAGTAGGGGAGGTATGACATGCAACGAGCGCTTGTGACTGTCATGGTGGGGACGGCCACGTGCCTGCCTGTGTACCCGCCAATCGTCGTGTCGGCTCCGAATCCTTGTGCCTAGCGCACACGTCGGGTTCATCCACCTACCCCGTCATCTACAGAATGAAAAACAGGGTGAGTTGGGCTTGAATCTCAGGTTATTCCTATCATACCACATCCACGGGCCTCAACTCACGATGACGACTACTAAAAGTCCGTGTC
>NZ_BCRQ01000004.1 GCF_001552675.1 Alicyclobacillus sendaiensis NBRC 100866 | reverse complement strand
CGCAGGTGTTCTGGTGGCTGATAGTAGTTCGTCTCGTAGTACAGTTCGTACAAGTGGCCGTCCGGCCCCCGAAACTGGTAGGCGGGTCCATGGCCGAAGCTCGCATCGACCCACTCCCCGTCGACACCCGACTCCATGAGCGCTCGAACTCGGCGCGAAAGCGCCTGTTCACTCGTCGTGCGAAGCGCTGTCTGCCCGACACCGGCCCGCTCGGACTCGGTCAGGATGAGCGAGTACATCTCGTAGTCGCCCATGCACCGAAGATAGATGGAGCCCCCTTCGCGCCCCACCTCTTCCATGCCCAACAGGTCTCGAAAGAACCGGTAGCTCTCCTCGATGACCGGCGTGAACAGCTCGACGTGCCCAAGGTGCGCGATGTCATACACGGGCTCGGTGCTCATGCTCAATTCCCCCTCTCACAGTCGGCCGATCTCGCCCAAGGTTTCTCGGCGCATCCGCGACAGGATGACGCCCCACACAACATGATTGTATGACAATCTGGGCGACAATCATAGGATGCCGCACGCCCTCGCAAATGTCAACGCTTTCGCTCGATCTCGCCCGCGCCTCGCGCCGCGCAGGGCGGCATCGCCCTGCGCTCAAGGCGAACAACGGTCGCCCGCGTCGGCGCCCAAGAGCGCGGACACGTCGGCCCCCGCTCGGGGCGGCCAGGCGGACAGGTCAAACGGAAAGTCCGAACCCCCGAGGACGCGATCGGCGCCGACCACGTCGATCAAACACCGCAGGGCGGCGTCGGACCAAAGCACGTTGTCGTAGAACATGCGCCGGAGATACGCCGTCGGCCTGTCCTGCAGCCGAGCTCTCACCTGCGGCCAGACGTCGTAGCCCTGTTCGATCCGCCCGATTTGATACGGCAGAAAGCCGCCCCCGTGCGCCAGGAGCACGCGCGCGCCGGGATACCGGTCGATGAGGCCCGAGAGGACGAGGTGCGACGCCGCAAGCGTCGTCTCCCAGGGCACGCCGACCAGATTCGGCATCATGAGGCGAGCCGCGCGCGGGTCGGCGTGAAGCAGCGGGTGCAGAAACAGGACCGCCCCGCGCGCGTCGGCCACCTCCCACACCGGCCAGAACACCTCGTCGCCGATGAGCGCCTCCCCGACGCCCGGGCCCACGATGGCCCCGGCGAAGCCCTCGTCCATCCGGCGCTCCAACTCCCGCGCGGCAGCAACCGGATCGGCGAGCGGCAGCGTGGCGAGCGGGCGAAACCGCGCGCGGTGCGGCGCCAGCACCTCGCGAAGCGCGTCGTTGTACACCTCGGCCACCAGCGCGCCGAGGTCGGCCGGCAGGTGATACACAAACAGCTGCGGCAAGGGCGAGACGAGCGCCAGCCCTATGCCGGCGCGCTCGTAGGCGGCGGCGTACGCCTCGAAGTCGACGAATGTGCGCTTCAGCTCAAACGACCACCGGCCCTCCACCGTGAGATAGGGCTCCTTGTCGGGCGCGCGTTGCTCCAGACGGGCATCGATGCGAGGCTCGCGCCGAAGGAAGTCGAGCACGTCGCGAGGCAAAAAATGCGTGTGCACGTCCGCCGTTTTGCGGGACTCGGTCACGGGCCTTCACCCCGCGCCGCGTCCTGCTCCGCTTTCGACACGCCGCCGACGCCCCAGTGCGCCTTCGGCACCTCGTACAGGATGACCCGCACCGTCTCCCGCTTCGCGCCGAGCGTCTCCACCACCGCGTCGGTCAGCTTTTCCATGAGCGCCCGCTTCTGCGCCGGCGTGCGCCCTTCCACCATGGTGACCTGGACCAGCGGCACCTCGTCCCCTCCTCACTCGGTGATCTCCAGTTCGATGGCGCCCATGCCCGCGAAGGCGATCTCGACGCGATCGCCCGGATGCACGTAGATGGCCTCCGTGATGCCGCCCGTCAGCACCACCATGCCGGGCTCGATGGCCGCGCCAAACCGCGTCAACATGCGCACCTGTTCCACGACGGATCGCACCGGGTGGCCGAGCACCGCCGCGCCCGCGCCCGTCTGCACGACCTCGCCGTTCTGGCGCATGACCACGCCCACTTCGTCCAGCCGAAACGCGTACGGCGAGAACGCCTGATCCGCCAGGTAGAAGCGCGCGCTCGACGCGTTGTCGGCGATCACGTCCACCAGCGTGAACGAAAAGTTCTCGTACCGGCTGTCGATGATCTCGACCGCTGGGACAACGCACTCCGTCGCGAACCACACGTCGCGCGCGGTCACGTTCGGCCCCTCCAGGCGGCTCCGGAACACAAACGCGATCTCGGGCTCCACGCGCGGATGGATGAGTCCCTTCATCGAGAGCGTGGGGCGCGTGAGTTCCATGGTGGAGAGAAGATGGCCGAAAATCGGCTCGTCGACCCCTACGGAGCGCTGCTTCGCCTTGCTCGTGAGGCCCATCTTCCAGCCGACGAGCCGCGCCCCTTCCGCCATGTACTTCTGCATGGTCAGCCGCTGGATCTCGTACGCGTCGTCCACGGTGAGCCCCTCGTAACGCAGCGTCAGCTTTTTCAATTCGGTGGCCGCCGTCTGGTGGCGGTATAGCTCATCCGCGATGGACGAAAGAGACAGGGCCATCCGCGTTCGCCTCCCTGCCGTGCGCGATCTCGTACGCGACGTCGACAATCATGTCCTCCTGGCCGCCCACCACGCGGCGCTTGCCCAGTTCCACGAGGATGTCGCGGACGTCCACCCCAAACTGCTTTGCGGCTCGTTCCGAGTGCAAGAGGAAGCTCGAGTACACGCCCGCGTACCCAAGCGTGAGCGCCGTGCGATCCGTCAAAACCGGCCGCGCCATCCGCGGGCGCACGACATCCTCCGCCGCGTCCATGGCGGCGTACAGATCCACGCCCGTCTCGATGCCGTACTTCTCACACGCGGCTACGAACACCTCAAGCGGCGTGTTGCCCGCTCCGGCGCCAAGTCCGGCCAGGCTCGCGTCAATTCGGTAGGCGCCCTCCTCCACCGCCGCGATGGAATTGGCGACCGCGACACCCAGGTTGTTGTGCGCGTGGAAGCCGACCTGGACGTCATCCGGGAGCGCCTCGCGCAGCGCGGACACCTTTTTGCGGACTTCGTCCATAAGCATCGCGCCCGCTGAATCGACGATGTACACGCAGTGGGCGCCGTAGGAGGCCATCTTCTTCGCCTCCTCGACCAGCCGCTCCGTCTCCGTCATGTGGCTCATCATGAGAAACCCCACGACGTCGAGCCCCATCTTGCGCGCCTCTTCCATGTGTTCCGCCGAGATGTCCGCCTCCGTCGAGTGCGTGGCCACGCGCACCCCGCGGATGCCGAGATCGACGGCGCGCTTCAAGTCTTCGAGCGTCCCGATGCCAGGCAAGAGCAGCGCGACCACCTGCGACCGCTGGACGGTCTGACACACGGCGCCGACGTAATCCTCCTCCGACTCCTTCGAAAACCCGTATTGGATGGAGCTTCCCCCGAGCCCGTCGCCGTGGGACGCCTCGATTTTGGCCACGCCCGTCTTGTCGAGGGCGCTCGCGATGGCCTTGGCATCCTCGACGCTGAATTGATGGCGCACGGCGTGCATGCCGTCGCGCAGCGTGACGTCCGTGATCTCAATCTTGTACCGATACGACACCGCGCCTCACCTCGCCTCTTCCGCCGACGCCACCTGCATCCTGTGACGCGCGTATTCTTCGCCGAACTTGACCGCCGCTGCGGTCATGATGTCGAGGTTGCCCGCGTACACCGGCAGGTAGTCCCCGAGCCCTTCCACTTCGATGGAGATGCTGACGAGATCGCCCTGGAAGATGGGCTCGCGGTTCAGCCGGTACCCGGGGACGAACGTCTGCACGTGGCGCACCATCTGTTCGATGGACTCAAGCACCTTGGCCTTGGTGGCCGAACTCGCGTCCTCCATCAAGCAGTAGATGGTGTCTCGCATCAGGATGGGGGGCTCCGCCGGATTCAGGATGATGATGGCCTTGCCCCGCTTCGCGCCGCCGATGGCCTCGAGCGCTCGCGCCGTCGTCTGGGTGAACTCGTCGATGTTGGCGCGCGTGCCCGGACCTGCGCTCTTGCTCGCGATGGTGGCGACGATTTCCGCGTACCGCACGCCGACCACGCGGCTGACCGCGTAGACCATCGGCACGGTGGCCTGGCCGCCGCAGGTCACCATGTTGACGTTCGGCGAATCGAGGTGCTCCTCCAGATTGACCGCCGCGATGACGTACGGCCCGCGCGCCGCCGGCGTCAAGTCGACCGCCTGAATGCCCGCCTCACGCAAAAGCTTCGCGTGGCGCACGTGCGCCTTGGCGCTCGTCGCGTCGAAGACGATGTCCGGGCGCACCCCCTGTTCGAGGACCGCCTTGAGGCCGTCGGCCGACGTCTCAAGCCCCATCTCTCTCGCGCGCCGCAGGCCGTCCGACTCCGGGTCGATACCGATCATGAAGCGCGGTTCGATCCACGGGCTTCGCTTCAACTTGATCAACAGGTCCGTCCCGATGTTCCCAGACCCGACGATCGCGGCACTGAGCTTCTTCAATCCGACCCCTCTCCTTTCGCCCACACGAACTCCACGCCGCCGAGCGGCCCGAACGACAACTGGACGCGATCGCCCGGCTGGATGGGCACGGCCGCGCTGACGGCGCCCGACAACACGACGTGGCCCGCGCGCAGGGGCGTGCCGAGTTCGGTCAGGGTGTTGGCCAGCCAGGCCACGGCCTTCGCCGGGTGCCCCATGACCGCCGCGCCCGCGCCCGTCTGCACGACGTCTCCATTCAGCTTAAGCACGCCGCCCACGGTCTCCAGATCGACGCCGGAGGGGTCGGTGGGCAGATGCCCCAGGACAAAGCAGCCTGCGGACGCGTTGTCGGCCACGGTGTCCACGAGCCGGATGCGCCAGTCGGCGATGCGGCTGTCAATCACCTCGATGGCGGGCACAACCGCCCGCGTCGCCGCGAGTACCCGGTGCAGGTCGACGCCCGGTCCGACGAGATCCTCCGCGAGAATGAACGCGATCTCCGGCTCGACCTTGGGCTGAATCAGCGGGAAATGGACGGCCGTGCCGCTCTCGAACCACATCGACTGAAACAGGTGCCCAAAGTCGGGCTGGTCGACGCCGAGCTGCATCTGCATCGGCTTGCTGGTGAGGCCGATCTTGTGCCCGACGACGCGATCGCCCGCCGCCACCCGCCGCTTGACGTTCACGAGTTGGATGCGATACGCTTCCTGCACCGAAAGATCTGGGTGTTGATCCGTCAGGGGCTGGATGGGCGCCTGTTCGCGCTCCGCGCGCCACAGCGCCTCCGCCAAGAATTCCAGCCGGTCACTCATCTCATCCACTCCGATCACAGCTTGATGCACACGTTCTTTAACTCCGTGAAAAATTCGAAGCTGTGCACGCCGCCTTCGCGCCCGATGCCGCTTTGCTTCATGCCGCCGAACGGGGTCCTGAGATCCCGGAGGAACCAGGTGTTGACCCAGATGACGCCCGCCTCGAGCTCGCCCGCGACTCGGTGGGCGCGCTTCAGGTTCGACGTCCACAGCGTGGCGGACAGGCCGTAATGCGTGTCGTTCGCCAGGCGGATGACCTCTTCCTCCGTGTCGAACGGCTGCACCGTCACGACCGGCCCGAACACCTCCTGCCGCGTGATCTCGCACGTCTCGTCCACGTCGACAATCACGGTCGGCTCGTAGAAGGCGCCCCGGGCGAGGTGCTCCGGTCGCTTGCCTCCGGTCAGCACGCGGCCGCCCTGCTCCACGGCCCGCCGCACGAAGCCGTCCACGCGCTGCAGGTGTTCTTCGGAGATAAGGCTGCCGACGTCGGTCTGCGGATCCAGGGGATCGCCTATCCGAAGCTTCCGGGCGCGATCGACGAGCGCCTCGACGAACCGGTCATATAGCGGGCGCTCGACGTAGATGCGCGATCCGCAGAGGCACACCTCGCCCTGGTTGACGAAGCTCGAGCGCACGGTCGTCGCGATGGCGTCCTCGAAGTCGCAGTCCGCAAACACGATGTTGGGGTTCTTGCCGCCGAGTTCAAAGGAGAGGCGCTTCAGCGTGCTCGCCGCCGATCGCATGACCGCCTTGCCCGTCGTCGTCTCGCCCGTGAGCGAAATCAGATCCACGTCCTCGTGCTCGGTGAGGAATTGCCCCGCCGCATCGGGCCCGAACCCGTGCACCACGTTCACCACGCCGTCCGGCACGCCCGCCTGCTTGCAGATCTCGGCGAGCTTGGTGGCGGTCATCGGCGTGAGCTCGGCAGGCTTGATGACGCACGTGTTGCCGGCCGCGAGGCAAGGCGCGACTTTCCAGGTCAGCAAGAAGAGCGGCAGATTCCAGGGCGAGATGAGCCCCGCCACGCCGACGGGGCGCCTGAGCGCGTAATTCAACGCCACGCCCTCCATTTCGAACGTCTCCGTCGAAAGCCCCTTCACGAAGTCGGCGAAGAAGCGAAAGTTGTAGGCGGAACGCGGAATATCGAGGCTCTTTGCGAGCGACAGAGGTTTGCCCGTATCCCTCGTCTCGAGCAGAGCCAGTTCCTCCAGGTTTTCTTCAATCAGGTTGGCGATCCGATGCAGAATCGCCGCGCGCTCCTGGGCGGTCGTGCGGCTCCACGACCGAAACGCCCGCCGCGCCGCCCGCACGGCCTTGTCGATCTCGGCGCGCCCTCCCTCGGCCACTGTGCCAATTCGCTCGCCCGTCGCCGGGTTGACGTTGTCAAACGTCCGACCGTCCTCGGACGGCACAAAAGCGCCGTCGATAAAGTGCAGCACTCGTTCCATGGTCATCCCTCGCCATCTCCACTGTCCGTCGTAAGACTCAACTTGCATCGCGATATCGGATGGTGAGCACAGGGTTGCCGGATCCCGACGATGGGCCGTAACCGTGCAATTCGCCTTCAAACTGCTTCCTTAGCACGCCGAGCAACACCGCCACGTGGCGCCCACCGGACTCCACGCCCGCGGCCCGCACGTACGAAGGCAACATGCTCACGGCCGACGCTTTGTCTCCCTTGACGAGATATTGGCAAAATTCTCGATCCAGCGCTTGCTCCGTGAGGTTCGGCCATTTCTCCGGCCCGCGTCCCAGGTTGTGCGCGAGCGCCCCGCTCGCCAAAAACACCACGCGCTCGGGAGACTCGAGGAACACATCCCCCATCACTTCGCCCCAGCGCATCGACTCCTCGAGCGACGCGGCCCAACACACGGACAGGGCCACGACGGGCGTGGGGCGCTTGAGCAAGTACCTGAGCGGAACCACCGTGCCGTAATCCCACACGTACGTCGGATCGTCCACCGCGACGACCTGAAGGCCGTTGCGCTGCCCCGCCTCCACCAGTCGCCTGCCGAGCGCCGGATGGCCCGGGTGGTCGTAGGGCACGTCGCTGATCAGATCCGGGCACTCCACCGCCGTCAAAATGCCTTTGTGCCGCGGCGTGACATCGACGTAGTGCATGAAGCTCGACATCCAATGGCACGAGATGATCACGACCACGTCAGGCCGGATTTCATCGATCACGTCCGCGCACTTCAACATCGCCTCGACCATCTGCTTCTGGAAATCCGGAACGCGATCCCGATGGCAGATCCGCGGCGTGTGCGGCGTGATCATGGCCAATTCCAGCGTCATCTGAATCCCTCCCCAAATGCCTTGCGCGGATCCTTCTTCGGCGGGTGACCTTCCCCCGACTGCTGCCCCCATGGTAGCACGCGGAAAGCGCTCGCTGTACGCACTTGTTTCTCTATGCGGAACGTGATACACCATTCCTAGAAGCGCTTTCATCTTCGCCAGGGAGGGATGGCCTATGCCGCGGCAGTCGGATGCACGCACGCTTTCGTCGCTCCGCCACGCGCTTCAGGCGCTCCGCTGCTTCTCCCAAGACGAGCCTGAGCTTGGTATTACGGAAATTTCGCGCAAGCTCGGCCTTTCAAAAAGCACTGTGCACCGAATCATGGCGACCCTCGCCGAAGAGGGGTTTGTGCACCGAGATGAAGAGACGCACCGGTACCGACTCGGTCTTTCCGTGCTGAGCCTCGGCGGCATCATCATGTCGAACCTCGAGATCTGCCGCGAAGGTCAGCACCTCCTTGAGGAGTTTGTGCACCGGTTCGACGAGACGGTTCACCTTGCCGTGCTGGAAGACTTCTGCACGGTGTACGTGAGCAAGCTCGAGTGCAAACATCCCGTGCAAATCGCGACGCACGTCGGCCGGCGCAACCCGCTCTATTGCACGAGTTCCGGAAAGGTCATCCTCGCCTACCAAGACGAATCGATGGTGGAAGAGGTGATTCGCCGTGGACTCCAGCCGTTCACGCCAAACACCATCACGCATCCCGACCGCCTGCGCAAGGTCCTCGCGCAAATTCGCGAGGCGGGTTACGCGACAAGCGTCGGCGAACTTCGCCCGGGCGTGAACAGCGTCGCTGCGCCGGTTCGCGATTACACGCGGCGCGTCATCGGGGCCGTCACCGCTGTAGGCCCTGCCGCAAGGTTCACGGACGAGAAGATGAGGTCGCTCGCGAAGACCCTCCTGTCCATCAGCAAGGAAATCTCCAATCGACTCGGCTACTATGAACGGGTGTCGTCCCGCACGCGCCTTCAGGTGTCCCACTCGATGGGCAGGCCGACGTAATTTTCGGCGATGGTTGCGAGCCCGTGCCGAGAGGACGTGACGTAGTCCAATTCTGCCAACTGAATCTCTCGTTCAAACGGCGAGTGATCAGGGAAACGGTGCAACATCTGCGTCATGAAATACGAAAATCGCTCCGCTTTCCACACGCGCCGCAGGCAGATGGCGGAGTAGCGATGGAGCAACTCGGCCGATCCGTCTCGGTAGTAGCGCCCTAGCGCCTCCGCGAGGACGCGCACGTCGGACACCGCGAGATTCAGGCCCTTGGCCCCTGTCGGCGGCACGATGTGCGCGGCGTCCCCAGCCAAATACAGGCGCCCATACTGCATGGGAGAACACACAAAGCTCCGCATCTGCACGATGGACTTCTGCAGAATGGGACCCTCAATAGGCGCCCACCCGTCCTCCGTGGCGAGCCTCAAGCGCAGCTCCTCCCAGATGCGATCGTCCGACCAATTGCGGATGTCGTCGTCCGCATCCACCTGCAGGTACATGCGCTGGATCTCCGGGGAACGCGTGCTGACCAGCGCAAACCCTCGATCGCTCGCACAGTAAATCAGTTCCCGGCTCGATGGAGGCGCCTGCGTCAGGATGCCGAGCCACCCCATTGGATACGTTTTCGCAAACTCCTGGCGAGCGCTTTCCGGAATCGAAGCTCGACTTGGGCCGTGGAATCCGTCACAGCCGGCGATGAAGTCGCACTCCAGCACCTCGTCCGGCGCATCTCCGTCCCTCCGGAAGCGGATGCGCGGCCGTTCGCTGTCGATGCCTTCCAGCCGCACGTCCTGAACGGAAAACATGATCTCTCCGCTTTGCTCGAGACGGGCCGCCACGAGATCCTTGATGACCTCGTGCTGCGCGTAGAGCGTGACGCACTTGCCGGTCAGCTCCTTGAGCGGGATTCGGCGCCCTCGGCCCCGAAAGCGAAATTCGATGCCTTCGTGCTCGTCGCCCAGTTCCTCCATCCGGCGATGCACGCCGAGTTCGCGCATCAGATCGGCCGTTCCCTGTTCCAGCACGCCCGCTCGAATCGTTTGTTCGATGGCCTGGCGCGATCTCGCCTCGAGCACCACCGATTCCACGCCGCGCTGCGCCAGCAACAGAGACAACATGAGGCCCGCAGGGCCCGCCCCAATGATGCCCACCTGTGTGCGCATGCGTCTCCACCTCGCATTCCATCAAGTGGATGTCGTCAACAACTTCCAAATCCAGTCTAACGCGAGGCGTCGACGCCGCACAGCCTCGTGTTCCGACATGCGGAATGGGCGCACAGGTTTCCCCCGGCCATCCTACTCGAGCGCGCGGCGTTCACCCTTCTGTCCCACTCGGTTTCAATTTGTTGCCGATCTCAGGCGCAAAAAAAGGCGCAGGCGGCACACGGCACTCCTGCGTCGAAAGATCGGTCGACTCGCGAACGAGCCTCACGCGATGCCTCGGGACCATTTGTACAATTGCACCGCCGGCCGATAGGCACACATGACGAGGCCCAAGATGGCGACAAAGTGAAACAGAGCCGGTACGGCGTTCAGCGCCACAAACACCAGGAGAGCAAAATACTGCTCACCGATGATGAAGCCGCGGAAAGGAACGAAGCTCCGCCACCGTTGCGCGCGGCGAAAGGTGTGATGGCTCGAGGCCTCCTGCGCGACCGCAGACGCCATCTCCCGCGGCTTGAACCGGATTTGCCCGTAGTACTCGAGCAGATACAGAGCAAAGAGCGCCGTCATCGCCCACGCCCAGAGGCCCGCCGCGTTTGGGTGCCAGCGCGTGTAGCCGTACGCCAAGCTGAAGTAGATGGCGAACTCCTTGATGCGATCCGCCACCTGATCCAACCAACCGCCGATGGCGGAAAATTGCTGGCGATAACGCGCCAACTGACCATCCGCGCAATCGAAAACGTAGGAGATTTCCACGAGCACAAGGCCGGCGATCACGTCGCCCCGAATGCCTGTCGAAAAGCCCCAGCATCCGAGCAGACACAGAAAGAGCGAGAACAGCGTGATTTGATTCGGCGTCACCGGCGTGTTGCGCAGCAGGTAGACGAGCCGGATCGAGAGCGGATAAAACAAATAATTCGTCCAGATGTCAATGGGGCGTTTCGCACATGCGTCGATGCGCTTCAGCTCAGACATCGCGCTCCGCCCCTTGCGCGGCCAGGAGCCGAGGCACCACGCTTTCCACCGCGTATTGGTAGTCCTCAGGAAAATCGATCTCGACGCAAGGGAGGCCCGTCACATCGACGGAGACCAGGCCCGATTTGTCCTCCAAAAGATCCAGGGCGTACTCAAAAAACTGCATTTCATTCCCTTCTACGGCGAGGTCCAGCACCTGCCGGCGGAATCGCTCGGCAAATTGACCCGCGAACTTCGCGACGCCGATAAATTCGCCCTCGCACACCGCGGGGTCCAGGTGCTTGCCGATGGCCACAATCTGGCCCGAACGGACCTCCACCTTGACCTCTTCGTCCCGGCACTGCTTCTTGTCAACGGCCAGATAGCCGCCTTCTTCTCCAGGGACGAGGCGCGCGAGGATCCGCGCATCGTAGACCACGTCTGCGTTCATATAGAAGAAATCCCCGCGCCAGTCGCGCAAGGCATGGCTCAGCGAGAACAGCGTGTTGGTCGATTCATAGGCCGGATTCTCGATGAATCGCACGTCGAACGAAGGGTAGTGCGTCCGGACGTAATCCTGAACCATTTGCTTTCGGTAACCCACGACCATGATCACGTCGCGAACTCCGTTTTTACCTAGTGCCTCAAATTGCCAGTCGATGACCGCCTTCGGCCCCACCGGCAACAAGCACTTCGGCCGATCATCGGTCAGTGGGCGCATGCGGCGCGACACGCCAGCCGCGAGGATGATTGCGGTCGGTTTCATCTCGGAATTCCCCCATAACCCGCGACGACAAGATGCATGTCCACGGTTGCCAGAATGGTTAGCCAAAAATGAGCCCGATATACGACTATACTTTGTCTAACCTCAAAAAAACCTCAAAAAGACGACACGCACCGAGCTGTACCTTCCCGGCGCGACAGCGTGTGACAAATTCTCGCCCTATGTAAGGTAATCTAACATAAAGCATTGACGTTCCTTTCAAACGACTCCTATAATGAGCGCAGTTCAGCGTTGCACAGTGGGAGGAATCGAACTTGACGCCGCGCGAAATTCTTGATCTCATGAAGCAACACGAAGTTCAAATGGTGGATTTTCGCATCGTGGACGTCCCGGGCCGCCAGCATCACGTCACCGTACCCGCGACCGAGATCGACGAAGAGGTCTTGGAGCTAGGGGTTGCCTTTGACGGCTCCAGCGTCCCGGGTTTCCGGGGCATCGAAGAGAGCGACATGGTGATGCGGCCCGTGCTCGAGACCGCCTTCCTGGACCCGTTCACGGAGGTTCCGACCCTCGCGGTCACGTGTAACGTGTACGAACCGGGCGGGAACCGTTACGAGCGAGATCCCCGGTATATCGCGGAGAAGGCGGAAGAATACCTGAAGTCGACGGGCATTGCGACGACCGCCTACTTTGGGCCGGAGCTGGAGTTCTTTATTTTTGACGACGTCCGGTTCGACTCCGCACAGAGCGGTGCGTTCTACGCGATTGACTCCGAGGAAGCCGTCTGGAATACCGGCACGGGCCCGAAAAATCTTGGCTATCACGTCAAGAACAAGGGTGGCTATTTCCCCGTCGCGCCGACGGATACGCAGCAGGACATCCGCACGGAAATGGTGCTCGAGTTGATGAAGGCTGGCATTCGCGTCGAGCGCCATCACCACGAGGTGGCCACGGCCGGTCAGGCGGAGATCAATTTCCGATTCGGCACGCTCACCCGCACCGCGGACACCGTCATGACGTACAAGTACATTGTGCGCAACGTCGCGCGCCGGCACGGCAAGACGGCCACGTTCATGCCGAAGCCCATTTTCGGCGACAACGGTTCCGGCATGCACGTCCACCAGAGCCTGTTCAACGGAGACGAACCGCTGTTTTATCGAGAAGGCGGCTACGCCAACTTGAGCGACGTTGCGCTGCATTACATTGCGGGCATTCTGTACCACGCCCCGGCGATTCTCGCCTTCTCCAACCCGAGCACAAACTCCTACAAGCGACTCGTGCCTGGCTACGAAGCGCCGGTCAATCTGGTCTTCTCGCGCGGCAACCGCAGTGCGGCCATCCGCGTTCCTGTGGCGGTCGTGTCGCCAAAGACGGCGCGCATCGAGTTCCGCACGCCGGATTGCACCGCAAACCCGTATCTGGCGTTCGCCGCCATGCTCATGGCCGGCCTGGACGGCATTCGCCGGAAACTGGATCCGACGGAACTCGGGTTTGGCCCCATCAACAAGAACATCTACGAGCTCTCGGCGGAGGAAAAGGCGCAGATCAAGAGCGTACCAGGGTCGCTCGGCGAGGCGCTCGACGCGCTCGAAGCGGATTACGAGTTCCTCTTGGAAGGCGGCGTGTTCACGAAAGACTTCATCCGCACCTGGATTGACTTCAAGCGGAACAACGAGCTGGCGCCCCTGCACCTGCGCCCGCATCCCTACGAGTTCTCGCTGTACTTCGACCTGTGATGGTAAAGAGGCCGCGCGCGTCGGGCGCGCGGCCTCGCCGTGTCTTATCGGTCGCTGGCCCTTCGCCCTTCCGGAAATGCGGCCGCGAGCGCGCAGACGAGCGCGTCCCGGAACATGCCGGATCGCGTGATTCGACCGCCGGTCAGCGCGCCGATGGCCCCCTCCCGGTGGCGAAGCCCGGTCGTGCCCATCCAAGCGTCCATGACGTCGCCGAGCTCCATGCCCGCGCGAATGCCCTGGGCGATCTCGTCCGGCAGCATCAGGCGCAGGCCGCCGCCGACCGCCACTTGGTCGTCTCCATACGCCACTGCGGCCCAGTTGACGAGCATCATCCCGTGCTCCGTCTCCTCGACGCCGCCCTCCAGTCCCACGCCGAGGTCTGTGCCCATCGCGCGCCGCGCCCGCTTCGCCCGCTCGACGGCCCCTCGACGCGTCTCCTCGTCCGTGAGCGGCTGCGCCCGAACGCCGGAGGGCACGTCCACGCACTCGATCTCGCCCCGCACGCCGAACGCCGCGAGCGCGCGCTCCACCGCCTCACGCTTGGCGCGGTTCAGGGATCCGAGCGCCACTCGGATCGTCGCTTCATTCCGCATCTTCCATTCACCACCTGCCCGCCTTCATTGTAGCGATCCCAAACGCCGCGATCGACATCTGCCGACCGGATCTCCCATATTCGCGGCTCCACCGATGTTGTATGATAGACATGCGCTTTGGACTGGGCCGGGAGGTTGAAAGGTGACTCAGCAGACGTTGCGATATGACGTGGTCGTGGTCGGCGGCGGCAGCGCCGGTGTCGCTGCCGCAGTGGGCGCCGCGAGCCTCGGGGCAAAGACCCTCATCGTCGAGCGCAACCCGTATTTTGGAGGTGCGGCGACACACGCATCCGTGTTGACCATCTGCGGCTTGTTTGCGCAGCGGGAGCCGCTCGAACCCGTGGTGGGCGGCGTGGGACGGCGGCTGCTCGAGAAACTCGACGAGCTCGGCAAGTACTACGGTCCGATTCGAAACCCTGGCTCCGGAAATGTCATCGTGCCCTTGGACGCAGAAGGCACGAAGTTCGCGCTGGACCAACTGATCCTTGAAGCCGGGGTCGAAGCCCGGCTCCACACGACGGTGGTCGGCTGTGATGTCGAGCGGGATCGGATTCGGGCCATCCACTGCTTTCATCACGGCGGAATGTTCGCCGTCGAGGCTTCCTCGTTCGTGGATGCGAGCGGAGAAGCGGATCTCGCCTTCATGAGCGGCAACGGCGTCCGATACGGCGATGAGGAGGGCCGCGTACAGGCCGGAACGTTGGTCATGCAGTTCGGCGGCGTATCCCCCGACGTGCAACTGCACCGACACCAGTTCACCGCGGCTGTCTGGCAAGCCAAGCGCCAGGGCGACACGGTGCTCACCAAGGACAGAGGCATGGTGGTCCGGTTGCCGGGATCGCACAACGTGCTGGCGCTCTTCGCGGACGAAGCGGTGAACGGACTGGACAGCGCGAGCCTCACCCAGGCAGAGATGTCGGCGCGGCGACAGGCTTGGGCTTATCTCGAGGCGTTTCGTCAACACGTGCCCGGGTTCAAGGACGCCTACCTCGTCGCCACGGGGCCGAGCATCGGCGTGCGCGAAACCCGGCACATTGACGGGGAATACCGCTTGACCGGAGAAGAGGTGCTGAATGCGGCGAAATTTGAGGATGCCATCGCCCGAGGCGGATGGCCGGTCGAGATCCACCAGCCTGGCGAGCCGCCGCGCTATCAACACATTCGGGACCGCGCGTACTACGAGATTCCCCTGCGCTCGCTCAAGGCGCGCGATCGCGCCAATCTGTGGTGCGCAGGGCGCGTGATCGACTGCGATCCGACGGCCTTTGCGTCCGCGCGCGTCATGGGCACGGCGCTCGCCACGGGCCATGCGGCGGGCGTCGCAGCCGCGCTGCAGGCCTCGTACGGCGAGGCGCCGGCCGCGTCGACCGTGCGGGCCGAGTTGGAGCGACAGGGCGCGATGATTTGACGCGAGAACCGCGGCAAGCGAAAGGGCCTGCGCCGTCAGATGACGAGCTGCAGGCCCATGTACACGCCAAAGGCCATCACGATGAAGGACAGGCCGGTGACAACGGCTCGGTACCAGCCGCGCATGCGATACTCGGGCGGAAGGGCGCGGCGCTCGAGCAGCAACAGGAAGCCAAGCACGATGGGCAACAGAAGCGAATTCATCACTTCGGTGTCCACCGAGAGGTTGATGAGGTTCACGCCGCTGAAGACGAGCAACGCGCCGCCGATGTGCGCCAAGCTGTACACCGTGTAAAAGGCCTTCGCGTCCTTCCAGCGGGTGTTCAAGCTGTGGCGAATGCCCGTGACCTCGCCGATGCCCCACGCGCCCGCGAGCGACACGACCAGCGCGGCCACGAAGCTCGCGCCGAGCATGCCGAGGCCAAAGATCACTTTCGCCGCAGCTGTGCCGAGAAACGGCGTGAGGCCCTGCGCAATGTCGCCCACCGTCTCGAGCGAGGCGTTCGGGTGCGTCCGCCCCACTGTCGCCGCAATCATGACGACCACGGCAATCATGATGACCTGGGTCAAAATCGATCCCAAGAACGTATCCCAGCGGGCGAAGCGAAGGTCCCGCAGGGTTAACTTGCGGTTCACCACCGCCGACTGCTGGTAAAAGATCATCCACGGCATGATGACGGCGCCGACGTTCGCCGCGAGCAGGTACACGTAGCTCGGGTGGTTGAGCGGCACGGTCGCGAGGCCCCGCAGCAGCTGAGGCCACGAGGGGTGTGCGAGCAGCGCCCCCGGCACCAGCGCCAGTTCGAACAGCCCCATGGCGATCCCGACGCGTTCCACGCGCCTGTAGCTGCCCGTCAGGGCGAGCGCGATCAAGAGCACGGTCGCCGTCGACACCGTGTAGTACGGCGAGATGCCGAACAGTTCTCCGACGCCCGCAATGCCGGCAAACTCGGTCACCAGTGCGCCAATCGCGGACAAGAAGAGCGTGGACACGGAGATCCAGGCCCATCCCCGCCCGAAGTGTTGTCGAATCAATTCCCCATGTCCGCGCCCGGTCACGAGACCGAGGCGCACGGTCACTTCCTGCACCAAATAGACAATCGGGATCAGAACCAACTGAGGCAGCACCATCGCGTAGCCCCACTCCGCCCCGGACTGCGCGGCCGTGATGATACAGCCCGCGTCCGTGTTGGCGAGCATCACGATCACGCCAGGCCCTACCGTCGCGAGGAGCCGCCACCAAAAACCCCGCGCCGAACGCGGCACCTCCGCCTGGAGGATGTCCGTTTGTCCCATCTCGCCCATTCCCCTCGTTGCAAACACCATCTCGCCGCGGATAGGATTAGGGATAGACGGAGTTTGCCGAATCTCTATGCTATCGTTAGTCTAACCTAACACGAAACTTGATTGCAACAGTCAACATTCCGTGGAGGTGCTTGCGCGTGGCGCAGATCGAAGATTTTCAGAAACTCGACATCCGCATTGGAACCGTCGTGAGAGCCGAGCCGTTCCCGGAAGCGCGGAAACCGGCCATCAAGCTGTGGATCGACTTCGGAGACGAGATTGGGGTGCGCGCGTCGAGCGCGCAAATTACGCGGCGGTACACGCCCGAGGGCCTCGTCGGCAGGCAGGTCGTGGCCGTCACCAACTTTCCTCCGCGCCGCATTGCCGGGTTTTCCTCGGAAGTGTTGGTGCTCGGAGGACTGCCGGAGGAGGGCGATGTGGTCCTGCTCACGCCTGACGCGCCCGTGCCGAACGGCACGCCGATTGGGTGAGCGGCCGCGTCACGCCCGCTCTCCGGCGGCCGGCGCGGTCTCCGTGCCGTCGGCGTATGGGTAAAAGTAATGGTAAAACTCATACATCTGGTGTTTATCGTACACGGACGCGTCCGGATCTGGGTTTGGAACGTCGATGACGCTTCCGAGGGAGGTTCCGTAGCGGCTGAAGACGTCGCCGTCAAAGTGGTAGTCCTTGATGGCGACCGATGGATCTGCCATCGGCTGAAACCCTGTGCCGATGGAATTGAACACGATGACCCCTGCGATGTCCCACGGGCCGGCGACCCTGCGCTCCTCCAGGTAGACGGACTGCGCGAGCCAGCCACCCATCGAATGTCCGGTCAGGACCACGTGAATCGGCGATTCGTGGACCGCTTGCGACGCCCGAGCGCACGCCAAGGCGAAGAACGACTTCGCGGGGTTGAGTTGGTCAATCATATTGGGAACGCTCAAATAGATTCCCGCGTCGGCGACCAGATCCATGACGTTGTTGGTCGTACCGCGGTACGAGATGACGACGTCGGGCCCTTTCTGGTACGCTACCGCGTAGAATCCCGCCTGGGCCTCTTCGTTGTCGACCGCCAGAACCCGCCATCCGCGCAAATCGGCGAAGAATTCGTGGACGGCCTCTGCGTACGTCTCATGCCAGTCCATGTTGTTCACGCGTTCGATTTCGTCGAGGAGGGACTTCGGGCCGCGGTGGACGAGCGCCTCTCGTTCCATCTCGTCCATCGACTGCCCCACCTCCGCCGCCAGGTTGACGTACGACAGGTCGGTCATTTTCATCAACACGCCGTCGTAGATTCCGTCCGTGACATCGGACACGGATGAGACGGAGGCCGAGGGCTTTGCATCGGATTCGCGCACAACGGCATTCACGGTGAGAAATCGGAAGGGCACGACGAGCATCGCGGACGCGGCCGTGAACGCGAAGAGTCGCTTCCAAAACGACGGCGATCGCATTCGCTTTGCCTCCTCCCTTCTCCAACGCCAGCAGTATACCACACCCGTCCATCCGCGGGAGTCCATCCCGTGCGCAGAACCTCTGTATATTTGTTGCCACGATCCGACGCATTCAAACAAGTGGCGGGCGCGCCTCCCCTGGGGCACGCCCGCCTCCTCGATGGATTCCGACCTGCGACGAACGGCATCTATACATGAAACTTTCTCGTTTTGGACAGGAGTCGATCTGTTAACAGCTGTGAATTCAAGAAGTCGCGCGGACTAATGGTCGGCGTTTGGATGGCATAGTTGGATGCGAACGTGAGGAACAGGCGCTTCGGCTTGCCGTACTTTTCAATCACGCTCGCCTTCGTCATGCCGTGGCGCGTCATGCAGTGCACCGACGTCAGTTCCTGCAACAGTTCGTTGCAGATCGGACAAGTGACCACGAGGCATTCCCCTTTCGCCGCCTAGCCGAGATTCCGATGCGACAGTTTGAGACCCGCGGTGACATGTTCAAAGGTGCGACAATTCTATTTTACTCGAAAGATGCTGACGAACCGATCCGGATTCGCGCAAAATCTCGTGAAAATTCGGCGGCGAGGGCGGGGTACCCGCCCCGATTCACAGGGCCGCGATGGCGTCCACGGCGCGATCGAGCTGGATCGCTCGCGACGCCTTCACCAGCACGACGTCTCTCGGCTCGAGGTAGGATCCGAGACAGGATAGAAGCTCTTCCAAGGTCGGAAAGTGACGGACCACCGGCACGCCCGCCTCTTGTGCAGCGCGCGCCATCTCGATGGCCAACTCGCCGACGCAGAGCAGCCGGTCCACGCCGGCCGACGCGGCTTTGCGCCCGACTTCCCGGTGCGCCTCGCCGGCCATCTCCCCGAGCTCCAGCATGTCGCCGAGCACGGCGACGCGGTGCCCGGGCTTCGCAATGCGCTCGAGCACCTCGAGGCTCGCGCCGACCGACGAGGGGCTTGCGTTGTACGCGTCGTCGATCACCGTCACCTCGCCGGCATCCACGAGGCGCAGGCGGCCTCGCTGCGCTTCGACGCGGCCGAGACCCGCCTGAACGTCGGCCAAAGAAATGCCGAGTGCCTGCCCCACCGCGACAGCGGCCAGCGCGTTCATCACATTGTGCTGGCCCAGGAGCCGAATCCGCAGGTTCTCGGATCCTTTGGGCGTCTCGACCTTGAAAGACATGCCTTCCTGCGACCAATTGACCGAAGTGGCGCGGACGTCACACCCATCGCTCATCCCGTACCACAGGATGCGCGCGCGCGTGCGGTGCTGCATGCGGCGAAGCCACGGATCGTCTCCGTTTAGCACGGCCACGCCGTCTTGCGGCAAGCCTGCGATGAGCTCTGTTTTAGCGAGGGCGATGTTTTCCTGGCTCCCCAGGAGCTCGATGTGGTTGTACCCGATATGCGTGATGACGCCGATGTTCGGCCGAGCGATGAGGCACAGTTCTTCAATTTGTCCCAAGCCGCGCATCCCCATCTCGAGAACCATGGCACGATGCGAGGCTTGCCGCTGTAGAATGGTGAGGGGTAAGCCCAATTCGTTGTTCTGGTTGGCCGAGGTGTACACGCACGGGCCGAGCGCAGTGAGCACGGCGGCGACCATCTCTTTGGTCGTCGTCTTCCCATTCGACCCCGTGATGCCCACCACGGGACCGTCAAAGTGAGCGCGTTCCCATCGGGCGAGCGCCTGCACAGCCTGAAGGGCGTGTGGGACGCGCACCGACGGACCGAGCGTCTTGACGTCTTTGGTGACGACGGCTACACTGGCTCCGCGGCGAAACGCTTCGTCGACAAACTGGTGCCCGTCGACGCGCTGCCCCACAAAGGCGACAAACGCGTCACCTGGTTGAACCTGTCGATGATCGATGGCCACGCCCGTGACGGTGACGTCCGGAGCTTGGTCGACGAGGGGGATGCCCCCTACGACGTGGACGAAGTCCGCAAATGACATCGGTGTCATATGGTTCGTTCCCCTCTACGCAGGTTTTTGAAAAGGAGATGGATGTTCTGTGCCCAATCGCAAACTGAGGATCGGCGTCATCTTTGGCGGAAAGTCCGGTGAACACGAGGTCTCGCTGCAGTCGGCCAAGTCGGTGATGGATGCGCTGGATCCTCTCCACTATACCACGATACCCATTGGAATTTCGAAGGATGGGCGTTGGCACGTCGGGAAGGGCGCGTGGAAGGCCCTCGAGGCCAAGCAGCCAGCCGCGCTGCCGGCGAAGAGCGCCGAGAACGCCTCGTCCCCGTCGAAGCGGTTCATCAATCGGGAGATTCAGGGACTCTCGTCCGTCGAGGTCAGGCGCTCGCCCGACTGGCTCCCTCCGGCGCTCGTGAACGAGATCGACCTCGTCTTTCCCGTGCTCCACGGAACGTTCGGCGAAGACGGCACCATCCAGGGGCTCTTGGAGATAGTCGGAATCCCCTATGTGGGATCCGGCGTGCTTGCATCGGCTTTGGGCATGGACAAAATCGCCATGAAGCAGGTGTTTTCCGCGGTGGGAATCCCGCAGGCGCGTTGGGTCGGATTCACGCGCGCCTCGTGGACCCAGGACAACGGCCGGATCGTGCGGGAAATCGAGGAGCAACTCGGCTACCCCTGCTTCGTCAAACCCGCGAATCTCGGATCGAGCGTCGGCATTTCCAAAGCTCGCGATCAGCGGGAGCTCGTGCAAGCGGTGCACCTCGCCCTGACGTACGATCGACGCGTGATTGTCGAGGAAGCCATCGACGCCCGCGAGATCGAGATCGGCATCCTCGGCAACGACCACCCGATGGCCTCAGTGGCTGGCGAGATCCTACCCGAGCGCGAATTTTACGACTATGAAGCGAAATATCAGGACGGGGGCGCGGAACTGCGTATTCCTGCAGATTTGTCCGCGGAGGAGCGGAAGGCCGTGGAGTCGTACGCCATCCAAGCCTTCCAGGCCATCGACGGCGCGGGGCTCGCGCGAGTGGACTTTTTCGTCGAGCGCGGGACGGGGCGCGTGCTCGTGAACGAGATCAATACGATGCCCGGGTTCACGCGCTTCAGCATGTACCCGAAGCTCTGGGAAGCAAGCGGGCTCGCGTACGACAAACTGCTGGATCGCCTGATCGAACTCGCGTTGGAACGACATGCAGAGCGAAGCCAGCTTTTGAGATCGTATGACAAGGCGTAATGGACGAGCGCGGCTGGTTCTCCAGCCGCGCTCTCGTCAGTCGGGAAAGAGCTCATAGAAACTGGCGTAACGCTCGTCGCGCACGGGTTCGCGCGCAGTGGCGCGCGGCGAGGCGGATCGCGATCTCGACTTTGGCGGAGCGGCCTGGGACTCGCCCCGCCACTGAGCCTGTCGTTCGCGGTATTGTGCGCGATACTGTTCGAGGTCCTGGCGTGAGCGCACGTTGTGCTTTTGCCAGGTATACAGGACCCTATCGATATAGCGAAAACTGTATTTGTTGGCCAAGACGCTCTCCCTCAGCGCTTCGACGACGAGCCACTCTGGATAGCCGTGTTCGCCGAGCCACGCCCTGAGCTGGTCGCACTCCAAAGACGAGAGAGGGCGCCCAAATTCCTCTTCGAACAAGCTGACGAGGTCCTTCTCCGCGGGCGGTTGCACCATGCGCTGGCGCCCCTTCAGCTTGTCCCAGAGCGGCTGCAGATCGAAGTAGGTCACATGCGCTCCCTGATCGTCGTACCGCTCCCCGATGGCGAGAAACCCTTCCGTCACGAGGCGCTCCACACACGCCATGACCTCCTTGCTGGACATGCCGCAGCGTTCGCCCAGTTCATGGGGCGAGAGCTCCGTCGTGCCCTCTGTCTGCCCGCTCGCGAGGATCTGCAACAGAACGACGAGCTCATGCGGGTGCAGGCCAAGCTGAGCGAAGCGCCGCAGGAGATCGCACGGCACGGCGACGAACGGCGCGCTCAAGTAATCGCTGTTTCCGCCTGGCCGGCCCGAAGGTTCCATATCTTCGCCTCCCCTTGCGCTTACGGCGCCATTCGATACAGCATGCGGGGAAACAGAATCGCTTCTCGGACGTGATCGAGCCCGCAGATCCATGCAATGGTCCTTTCCAGGCCGAGGCCGAATCCGGAGTGCGGCACGGAACCGTAGCGCCGCAGATCGAGATACCACCCGTAGGTTTCCTCCGGCAACCGGTGTTCCTCAAAGCGCGATTTGAGGAGCTCGTAGTCGTGAATGCGCTGGCTCCCCCCGATGATCTCGCCGTAGCCTTCCGGCGCGAGCATGTCGGCGCAGAGGACCACCTCGGGCCGGTCGGGATCGGGCTGCATGTAGAAAGCCTTCAGCTTAGTGGGATACCGCTCGATGAACACCGGCGTGTCAAACTCCTGGGCGAGCGCCGTTTCGTGCGGCGATCCGAAGTCGTCGCCCCACGCGATGTCAAAGCCGTGATCGCGAAGCCAGCGAATGGCGTCGTCGTACGACATGCGAGCGAATGGCGCCCGAACCCGCTCCAGCCGGGAGATGTCCCGTCCGAGCAGCTCGAGCTCCGGCGCGCAGCGGTCGATGACCGACTGCACCACGTGCTCGACGAGCGCCTCCTGGATCCGCAGATTCTCCTCGTGCTCGACGAAGGCCATCTCGGGTTCCACCATCCAGAACTCGATGAGATGGCGCCTCGTCTTCGATTTCTCCGCGCGGAAGCACGGGCCGAAGCAGTACACCTTCCCCAGCGCCATGGCCGCGGCCTCCATGTACAATTGGCCGCTCTGGGTCAGATACGCCGTATCCTCGAAGTAGCGCGTCTCAAACAGCTCCGTGGTGTCCTCGCACGAGGCAGGCGTCAGGATGGGCGCGTCCACGCGCGTAAACCCGTTGTCGTCCAGAAATGCCTGGACGGCGCGCTCCACCTCCGCGCGAATCCGGAGAATCGCCCGCTGCCGCGGCACGCGGATCCACAGATGGCGATGATCGAGCAGAAAGTCGATCCCGTGCTCCTTGAGGGCGATGGGATACTCGTGCGCGACGTGCACCGGCTCGATGCGGCGGACGTCGATCTCGTATCCCCCCGGCGCGCGCGCGTCCTGGCGCACGCTTCCTTCGACGACGAGCGACGATTCCTGCGTAAGCGCATCGCTCGCCGCGAACGTCTCGTCCGAGACGTTGGACTTCACCACCACGCACTGAACAAGCCCCGTCCCATCTCGAACTTGAAGAAAGTGGATCTTGCCGCTTGAACGCTTGTTGTACAGCCATCCCCGCAACCGCACGTCTTGACCGACGTGATCAGCGAGTTGGCGAACCGTGGTCCATTCAGCCACGCGGTTACCCCCCATACACGTGCGAACGCGATACGCACCGATTATAGCAAAAACGCGCAGGGGCTTGGCTGCCCCTGCGCCAGCGGACGGCCCTCAGTCGCTTGCCGCGGTCATGGCCGACGTGAGCTCGGCGGACGCGAGCCCCTTCATCCACTGGCGAAACTCGGCCCCGTCCACACTTTCGTCGCGCACAACCTGCTTCGCGAGGCGGGCGATCTCGCCTTGATACGGCCGAAGCAGTTCTCGCGTCGCCCGCTCCCGTTCGGCGAGGATGAAGCGGACCTCGCGCTCGAGCAGCCGCTCCGGCAAGTGCTCCTCGTCGACAATGCCGAGCCTGGACAGCCCGCACTTCACCAGGGTCCTCGCCAACTGAGAGGCCTGCTGAAAATCGTTCTGCGCCCCCGTGCTCCGATTTCCGTACTGAAGCTCTTCCGCCAGACAACCGGCCAGCGCGATGTCAATCTGCTGTTCCAACTGTTCCTTCGTGTAGAGATACTGGTCATCTTCCGGGATCTGTCGAACAAAGCCGAGCGCTCGGCCCCTCGGAGCGATGGTGATGTGCGAGACCGCGCCCGGCCGCAACAGCTCCGTCACGATGGCATGGCCGATCTCGTGCACCGCCACGCGTTCCAGCTCCTCGTCCGTCGGACGCCGCCCCGTCTTTTCCCCCATCAGGACCTTGTCCACCGCGTCCCGGAACATCTCCTGCCGAATGACGGACTCTCCCTTCCGGAGCGCCATGATGGCCGCTTCGTTGACGACGGCTTCGAGCTGGGCACCCGAGAACCCAAAGGTTTCTCGAGCAATGTGTTCGAGATCCACGTCCGGCGCGAGGGGCTTGTTTTTCGTCTGGATGCGGAGAATGTGCAGCCGCCCTTCCTTATCCGGGAGATCGACGCGAATCTGGCGATCAAAGCGCCCGGGCCTGAGCAGCGCCGGATCGAGCATATCGGGCCGATTGGTGGCCGCCATGACGAGCACGAACGGATGCTGAGACGTGTTCATTCCGTCCATTTCCGTGAGCAGTTGGTTCAGCGTCTGATCATACTCTTGATGGCTGTGTTGCCCGCGCCGCCCGCCCACCACGTCGATCTCGTCCAGGAAGATGATGGCGCTGTCCTTGTTTTCCCGCTTCGCCAGCGCCCGAGCGCGGCGAAACAGATCGCGCACGCGGCTTGCACCCACGCCGACGTACATCTCGACGAATTCCGAACCCGACGCGGACAGAAACACCGAATCCGTGTAAGTGGCCGCGGCCTTGGCCATGAGCGTCTTCCCCGTCCCAGGAGGTCCTGTGAGCAAGATCCCTTTGATGGGGCGAATCCCGAGTTGCGAAATGCGGTCGCGATACCGCAGGAAGTCGAGCGCCTCCATCAATTCGCGCTTCGCAGACTCCTGTCCGCCGATCTCGTCAAACGACACGTCGGGCCGGACCGAAACGTCTCGGCCGGCAGGCGCTTGCCCATTCCGCCGGTCCAGGATCACCCAAAGCATGGCCCCCAATCCCGCGAGAAAAAGGACAGGGATGATTTGAATGACGTGGAGGATGCCCAAGAACGCCACTACAGCGATGCCGGTTCCGATGAGCCATTCTCGCATGGTCATGACGCCGCACCTCCCGCGCGCGCGTATGGAATCACGCGATACAGGTAGTAGGGGCCCTTTTGCAACTGGAGATAGATGTCGTTATTGTCCATCGTCAAGCGATAGGCCAGGTGGTACGACTTCGCCAGCCGCGCCACTTCCGAAGCCATTTGCGTGTAGTCCTCTTTGGCGATGCCCTGTTGAATGTAGAGCTCGAACACGCTCTCGAACAGCTGCGTCAACGGCCCCTCATGTGCATCGCCAAGGCGAACACTGACGTTTGTGCCAAGTTTCTGCTCTATTTCGTCGGATATGGCGTCGTAGGTCATCTGGAGATCGCCTTCTTTCAGCGCCTGAAAGGGCCCCAGTTGAACGACCACCACATCCGGGCTTCCCGTCGTGATATCGACTCGTTCCACACCGGCCACCGACTGCAGGCTTCTCTTCAGCGGGTTCAACAAGTTATAGTGTTGATAGGCCTGCCAGCCGCCGATGAGGAGCGCGAGCATCAGGAGCGCCGTCACGAAGATCGGCACAACGCGGATGCGAGACAACGACCTCGCCCCCTTCTATCGCTGGTCTGTGCGGCTGAAACCAGTATAGCACGCTGTCGAACATGTGTTCAGTCGCACTTGTTTCCCGCGTTTCCAGCCCTTCAGGAACGAGCGAGCGCGTTCTGCCACAGGAGCTGCCCCGTCCTCGCATTGAAATACAAAAAGGCCAGGCGCCCGTTCAGGCGCCCCATGACCTCGTACACCGCAGTCCCGGATTTGGCCCAGCTTGGCGCGCCCTCTTCGCTCGCCACATAGCCGAGCGTGATGGACTGGACTTCGAGACCGCGCGACGCCGCCCGCTTTTTCACCTCGCCGGGGGCGAGCACCGCCGTCGACGGCAGGACAAACGCTCTTTGCATCGCCGGGATGTAAAAGGCGTACCACGTCCGCCCGAAGCTATCTTCGCCGCGGAACACGTCCTCGACGCCCGCCGCGGTGAACACGCTGTAGGATTCCAACTGGTCGAGAGGCGTGTGATTCAGCACGTAGGCCGCGGCCTTTTGCTCAGCCGCCCAGTACGGGGTCAACAAGTTCCACAAGTACGTGAGAACGCCGATGCCGATCACGACCATCGCGATCGGCACCGAAGTCCATATGGTCCTGCGCTTCGTCATGTTGCATCCGTCCGGTAAATCGTAATCTGAACTTTGTCAGGATGCTGCTCTGACTTGGCCATCCCGAAAATGACGTCCTTATCTTTCAGATTTCGGTTGAGAAAATCGATCAGGCGATACAGGTCTTCCGAATTCGAACAGACCATGGTTGCATAGACGCTCCATTTGGAATCCAAACCATTCCACCCGCCGTCATGAACGAGATATCATGTCCTGCAAGAAAGAGTCGTTGGTGAAGTGGTATCGCAAGGGGGTCAAACTGATCTTGCCCGATCGCACCACGCCGATGTCGACAAGCCCATCGCCTGTCTCGTCAAGAATATCCCCTCCATAACGATACACTTCGTGCCCTTCCACGTCGAGTTCGCGCGAAAAAATGTCATGGTACCTCCGCACACCGAGGTCACACCACACGATGTCGGCGCGGGTCCACGTCTTCTTGCCGACGAAGGGAATATTGGCGCTGAGGAAGGTGTCGGCAGGCAGAGTGAGCTCGATGGCGAGTTCGATGAGCAATCGACACGCCTCTTGCGCCGAGGCGAAGTCGAACGGTGGCCCGACGTGGGACAGGGCGAGCGCCTTGACCCCTTGCAAGGCCGCCTCGCCCGCGATGGCGACGGTACCCGAGTAGAGCACATCCGTTGCCAAATTTGCGCCGGCGTTGATCCCGGATAGCACGAGATCAAACGGCCGCTCGGCGTGCAGCACGGCGAGCGCCCACTTGCAACAATCCACCGGCGTCCCGGAGATCGCGAACGCGTCCGACGCCCCCGGAACCTCACGTCGCTCCACGCGGATGGCTCGGTGCAGGCTGATCCCGTGGCTCGAGGCGCTTCGCTGCCGGTCAGGCGCAGCCACAATGACCTCCCCAAACGTCGACGCGACTTCCACCAGTGAAACGAGCCCCGCGGCCTGAATGCCATCGTCGTTGCTAATTAAGATGCGCATGACGGCGTTCTCCTCTCTCCTCACCTCACGCCTCATACGACCGCGGCGCGTCGCTCATACTTAGGAGTACGATACGGGGAGGTGGGCATATGACAGAGCGTGATGAGGCGATTCCCCCGTGGACGAACCGTACGTCGTTGCGCGATGACGTCCGCCGCTTTGTGCTTGAGGCGTACATGGACATTGCCGTGGCCGACATCCTGGACGAAAAGGACCTGATGGAACCCGACGTCCACGGCGAGATCGAAGACGACTAAGCGCGCGTCAACAGGTCCTTGAGCCGCCTCGCCTCGAATCGGATGCGTTCCACGTCGAGCGCCGTGGGCTCTCGGTTTTGCAGGACCCACTCGCCCGCGATCATCACGTCTCGAACGTCGTCGGCGCCAGCCGCGTACACCAAATCCGAGAGCAGGTCATGCGAGGGCGCAAAGTGCGGCGAGTGCGCATCGAGCAAGACCATGTCGCATGGCGCGCCGGCGCGCAGGGTGCCGTGGCCATCTGGGAGGAAGAGGGCGCGCGCGCCCCATTCCGTGGCGAGTGCGAAGGCCGTGGCCGCGTCGATGGACGTCGCGTCCTCCCGCACACCCTTGTGCAACGTCGCGGCCAGGCGCATTTCTTCAAACATGTCCAGGTTGTTGTTGCTCGCCGCGCCATCGGTGCCGAGCCCGACGGTCACGCCACGACTCAACATGTCGGGGAGCGGCATGATGCCGGAGCCAAGCTTCAGATTGCTCTGCGGATTGTGCGCGACGCGGACGTCGTGCGCGCTCAAGATCTCGATGTCGTTCTGCGTCACGTGCACGCAGTGCGCGGCGAGCGTCGGCACTTGAAACAGCCCTGCGCGCTCGGCCAAACCAATGGGCGTGAGTCCCTCCTGCGAGAGAAATTGATCCACTTCGCCGCGCGTCTCACTCAAGTGGATCTGGATACCTACCCCGAGTTCTGCAGCGAGATCGGCGATTTGCGACAGAAACGGTTCGGGGCACGTGTAGGGAGCATGCGGGCCCAGGGCCACCTGAATGCGCCCGTCCGCCTTTCCGTGCCAAGCCTGGACAAACGCGCGGCTCGCCGCAAGTCTTTCCGCCTGCACCTCGGGGTCCGTGGCGGCCAGGCCAATGGACAAGAGCGCCCGCATGCCCGAATCGGCCGCGGCCTCTGCCGCATGATCCATCATCATGTACATGTCGGCGTAGGCCGTCGTCCCCGATAACAGCATTTCCCAACACGCGAGCTGCGTACCCCAGTACACGCATTCGCCTGTGAGACGCGCCTCCAGAGGAAAAATGCGCTCCTGAAGCCACGTCATGAGCGGCAAATCGTCGCCCACACCGCGGAGAAGCGTCATCGCGGCGTGGCCGTGCGTGTTCACGAGGCCCGGAATCGCGATTCGATTCCGCTTCCGCCACCTCCGCACCACCACCTCGCCCGGCTCAGGCTCATAGTCGCCGTGGCCGTGGCGCACGACGTTGGCACCTTCGATCACGAAGTACGCCGGGCCAGGATACACGGTCTGCGAATCCACCACCGCGCCACCCACCTCGAGCACGGTGACGGCTCGTTCATGTGCCATTCTCCTTCATCCCTTCGTCCTAGCTTTTTCCGCGCGTGTCGCAGATCCGTGCCAACGATTCGCCGTAGGGCGGCAGGGCGACGCCGCGCTCCGTGATGATGCCTGCGATGAGGTGACCCGGCGTGACGTCAAACGCCAAGTGCCTCGCTGAGGCTCCTGCGGGCGCGATCGGTCTCCCCATCCAATGCGTGACTTCAGCCGCGCTTCGCTCCTCAATCGGGATGTCATCGCCGGATGGGGTGGACAGGTCTAAGGTTGTCGTGGGCGCCGCCACGTAAAACGGGATGCCGTGGAATGAGGCGAGGACGGCCAACGAGTAGGTGCCAATCTTGTTCGCCGTGTCGCCGTTTTTCGCAATTCGGTCGGCTCCGACAATCACCACGTCCACCCAGCCGAGCTTCATCGCGAACCCCGCGGTGGAGTCCGTGATGATGTCGTAGGGAATGCCCTCCTCCTGGAGCTCATACGCCGTGAGCCGAGCGCCCTGGAGATACGGGCGCGTTTCGTCCACGTAGACGTGTTCGAGCGTGCCCGCGTCTCGCATGGCCCGCAGAATTCCGAGCGCCGTGCCATATCCGACGGTCGCGAGGGAACCCGTGTTGCAGTGCGTCAGGACGCGCCCGCCGTGTTTCGCAATCCACTTCGCGCCGATCTCGCCAATGCGTCGATTCGTCTCGATGTCGCGCTCCGCGATGGCCACCGCGCGCTGGTAGAGCGCGTCCGCCTCTCCTCCCCGCGGCGCCTCTTCGAGCGCAGCCATGACTTCATCCACGGCCTGCATGAGGTTCACGGCCGTCGGACGAGCCGTCTTCATCCACGCCGCCACTTCCGGCAGCCGGGCTCGCACCTCGGCCGGTGCGAGCCGCCGGGCTTCGAGCGCGAGGCCAAACGCCGCCGCGGCCCCGATGGCCGGCGCTCCCCTCACCTGCATCGACCGAATGGCCTGGTAGACGTCCTCGGCGGTGCGGCACGTCACCCAGACGGTCTCATGAGGCAGCCGCGTCTGGTCGAGCAACATCAACCGGTCGGGCTCGTACCGGATGGCGTTCACGCCTCACTCTCTCCCATGAGCGGCACCTGGCCGCCGACCGCCGTTTTGCACGCGCAATCGCGCACTCCTGCGTCGCGAGCGATATAAGCAAAGAAGAGCCGCCGGATGTCCGCGACGTTCTCCCGCATCGCCTCGAGAACCTCCTCGTGGGACAGCGGCTTCGCGGCCATGCCAGCCGCCCAGTTGGTCACCATGCACACGGTGGCGTAGCACATCTCGGCTTCCTTCGCCAACGCGGCCTCCGGCATGCTCGTCATGCCCACCACGTCGCCCCCGAGGCGCGCGAACAGGGCGATCTCGGCTTTGGACTCGAACCTGGGCCCCTCCGCGCAGACGTACACGCCGCCGTGATGCACGCGGAGGCCGAGATCGCGCGCCACGTCAATCAATCCCTTTCGCACGCGGCCGCAGTAGGGGTCCGAAAAATCGATGTGCACGACCGGCCCCTCCTCGAAGAACGTGGAGGTCCGCCCTTTCGTCCAGTCGATCACGTCGTCGATCACGACGAGATCGCCAGGCCGAAACAGGCGGTTGAGCGAGCCCACGGCCGCCGTCGCCAACACGGTCTCGACGCCCAACTGCTTCAAAGCCCAAATGTTGGCGCGATAGGGGACGCGGTGCGGGGGCACACTGTGGCCGCTCCCGTGGCGCGGGAGAAACACCACTTCCTTGCCCTCGTAAGTTCCGACGGTCACCTCGACGTCTCCGTACGGGGTATGTACGCGTTCACGCGTGGCGCCAGGCAGATCTCCGGGTTGGTACACGCCTGTGCCACCGATGATGCCGTAACGCATGACGAGTTCCTCCACTCCGTAAGTCTTGTCCTCGATTATACTGAACGGACGCGCATTTGTCGCCAAGGTAAGGGGAGCGCGTCGTAGACGGCCTGGACCCGCGAGGCGGCGTTGCGCGGCGCGAGCGCCAACAGATCGCCTTCTCGCGCCAATCGGTCGCGCACCGCGTCGATGTCGAGTGCGCCTGGCGACACGCCGGATTCCAATTCGGGCCAGGACACCGGCGCCGACACGAGGGCTCGATCGACCGCGCGGGCGCTGTAGGCCGCGATGAGCGTACGCGTCGGCCCGTGCTGCGGCGCGTCCACGTACACCCGGCGCCCCCGATGGCGCACGAGCCTCTCGGTGGTGGCGAGCCCCGGCCAGCGCGACGCACAGTAGGCGGCGATGAAGTTGACCACCGGCCGCGTGACGGCGTACGGAAGCGGCTCCTCAAGCGGAACCCACACCTGCAGCCCGGACGCCCCCGTGGTCTTCGCCATGCCGTCGAGGCCGAGATCGCGAAGCACGTCGCGCAGGCGCAGGGCGAGCTCCCGCACGCGCTCGAAGTCGTGCGGGTCGGTTGGGTCGAGATCGAACGTGAGCGCCGTCGGGCATCCTGCGCCAGGGCCCTGAACGAGGTGAAGACCCGCGTGGAATTCGATGGCGCCGAGATTGCCGTAGTACAAGAGGGTCTCCACGTCGGGAATCGCAATCAGCGGGCGCTCGCCTGGCACCTCGCGCCGCGGCAGCGTCGGCGGCGCGTGCGGCGGGAGGTGCCGCTGATAAAATCGGCGGCCGCCGACTCCGTCCGGACACCGCACCAACGTGACGGACCGATGTCGCAGGTGCCGGACGAGATGTGCGCCGATTTGGGCAAGATAGGACATGTAGTCGCGCTTGCACACCCCGACAGCGGGAAAATACAGCTTGTCCCCATGCGTGAGGGTGGCCCGACGTTCGCAGCGCTTCATCCGCGTCACCTCTCGCCTAGGGTGCCAAGACGCACCCGTCGCTATGAGGGAGGGACCTTCATGCCGTTCTTTCGGCCGTTCGAACCCGTTTCAAGCCCAATCGTACCCACCGGAGACGGGTGGATTGCGCAGGTCAAGTGGGACGGCGTGCGCGCCGTGACCGAAGTGTCGAGCGACGGCGTGGAGATCTGGAATCGGCATGGAAGGCCGCGGACGCACACATATCCTGAGATCGTCTCAGCCCTCAGGCCGTTCCGGGGCTGCGCGTTCGATGGCGAAGTGGTGGCGTTGACGCGGGGCAAGCCCGACTTTTACCGTCTGCTTCGCAGGGACCAGGCGGCTACAGCGCGCCGAATCGAGCGGCTGATGGCCGAGATACCCGTATGGTACGCCGTCTTCGACGTCGTGCGGATTGACGGGACGTGGATTGGAGACTGGCCATTGGCGAAACGGCTCGACTGGTTGCTCGCGAACCTGTCGGGCCTGGACCATGTGCTCGCGACGGAAGGTGTGGAGGATCCCGCGGCGCTGTTTGCCGCCACGAAGCAGCTGGGGCTTGAGGGCATCGTGTGCAAACGGGTGGACTCCACCTACGCGCCGGGCCAGAAAGATGGGCGTTGGGTGAAAGTCAAGCACGCGCGGCACGCCATCGCGGCCGTCGGCGGCGTCCTGTACCGGGACGGGGCTCCGAATGCGTTGATGCTCGGCTTGTATGACGACCAGGCACGCCTGTTTCACGTCGGCAACGCTGGAGCGGGCCGCCTGCCTCGCCGGGCATGGATCGACGTCGTGAACCGAGTCCTCTCTCACGAGACACCGATTCCACCGTTCGCCCGCGCACCGAAGCCTGTGAGCGCATGCCGGTTCGCGCATCCCGTCGTCGCTGTGAAAGTTCGCTTTGCCGAATGGACGCCCCACAAGACGATGCGCCACCCGGTCCTTCTCGCCGCGCTGGACTTCCCTGCGACGCCCGCGGCGTGCGCCTTTGCGCAGGCCGACCCGTGACGAAATCAGGATGTCTTGCGCTTCTTCCGCTTCGCCTCGCGAGGCTTCTTGTCCTGTTTCGCGAGCTCCAGGCTCTTCTTGAGCGCCTCCATCAGGTCCACCACCTCGCCCGAGGCCTCGGCGCCCTTGGTCTTCGCTTCGGCCTCGCCGCGGCGCTCGGCGATCCAAGACTCCAACCGCGCCCTGCTCTCGTCTCGATACTCGTCGGGCACAAACGGCTTGGTGAGTTGCCGGATCAAGGTCTCGGCGACTTCCAGTTCATGCGCGTCGACGTCCACCGCTTCCTGAACATAGGGGAGTTCGGCGGTCGAGCGCACGTCCTCCGGCCAGGCGAGTGCGTGCACCACCAACACGTTCCCATCCGCGTCGCTCGCCCTCACGAGCGCCAGCGACTCCGCGCTCCGCAGCGTCATCCGGGCCACGCCGACGCGCCCCGACGCTCGCAGCGCCTGCCACAACAGCCGGTAGGCCTTCTTTCCGCTCGCCTCGGGCGCAAGGTAGTACGCGCCCTGAAACAGCACCGGGTCGATGTCGTCCGCGTCGGCGAACTGGACGAGATCGATGGTCTCTCCGCGGCGGCCTTGAAACGCGGCGAGTTCCTCGTCTTCCACCACGGCGAATTCGCCCCTTGCGTACTCAAAGCCCCGGACGATCTCGTCCTGGCTCAAGTCCACCTGACAGCGAGGGCAAAACTTCTTGTACGCTATCGGTGTCCGACACGCTTTGTGGAGTTGCCGAAAGTGAATGCCGCCCGTATCCGTCGCTTTGTACAGCCGCACCGGAATGTTCACGAGTCCGAAGCTCACCGACCCTCGCCACATGGCGTGCATGCCGCTCATCCTCCCTCGCGCACGCGCTTAGGGTGAGAGCGCAGCCGGCGCGCCATGCTCGGAGAACACAGGCGCGTCTCGCAAAAACTTCCGAACCTCTTCCACGAGCTGTCGCTCCGGCATGACTCGGGGGCGAAGGCCGGGAATGGACTTCCAAAACATCGATCCGTACCGCTGGGTCACCATGCGCTTGTCGAACACCACAATCACGCCGCGGTCCTGCTTCGTGCGGATCAATCGCCCGACGCCCTGGCGAAACCGCACCACGGCCTCGGGCAAGCTGAGCGCGCGAAACGCATTTTGACCGCTCGCCTGGAGGCGCTCCAACCGGGCGGCCGTCACCGGGTGCGTGGGCGGAGCAAACGGCAGTCGGACGATCACGAGCGAACGCAGCTGATCGCCCGGGAGGTCGATGCCCTCCCAGAACGTCTGCGCGCCAAACATCACGCTCTCCGGGTGAGCGCGAAAGGCTTCCAAAAGCGCGGCGCGGCTCCCGTCCACATCCTGCGCGAGCAGGCTCAAACCGCGCTCTGCAAGTGGCCCACGAGCCTGGCGCGCCGTCTCGCGCAGCAGCGCGTGACTTGTGAAGAGGACGAGCATCCTGCCGCGGGACGCCTCCGCGAGGTGTGCAATGGACGCGGTGAGCCAATTCGCCGCCTCTTCCGGCGGCGCCGACGCGATGTCCGGGACATCGCTCGGAATGTAGAGGCGCGCCTGCTTGTCCATCGCAAACGGAGACGGGACGGTGCGCGCAATCAAGCGGTCGTCTCGAGCGTGCTCCTCGAGGCCGAGCTTTCGAATGGCAAATTCAAACTCGCCGTTCACGGCCAGCGTGGCCGACGTCAGGATCACGGAGCGCAGGGGATCGAACAGGTGTTGCTTCAGCACGCGGGCGACGTCGATAGGAGCCCGATGCAGGCTCACCCGGGCTCGAGATCCGCCGGTTTGCACTTCCGCCCAGGTGACGTCGTCCGGGCCTTCGGTCAACACGTCTTGCATTCGGGCGATCCCGTCCAGCCAAGCGCCGAGGAAGCCGACGGCGTCGACGACCCGCCCGACGTGATCGTCGGAAGGCAGCGATTTGACCAGGTCGGCGAGCCTGGCGCGCAGCTCCTGGAGCCGTTTCACGCCGGCTTTCGTTTGATCCAAAGCCTCGCGGTAGGCCTGAAACGACTCGCTTTGCCGCCACGCCCCGTCGAGGCGCACCTCCGACTGCCCCGCCGGCACGTACGCCTGGATGGCCTGGAACGCCGCGTCCACCTCGGCGCCGACCGTCCCCACCCATTCCTTGCCCTCTTCGAGCCCGTCGATCACGGCGCCTCGCATGTGGAGCTCGTCCAACAGGCGCTCGACTTCCGCCAGCACGCCGGCCCGGCCGCGATCGCGCACGAGGCGATGGGCCAAGGCCGCCATGACGCCGCTGTGGACTTCGAACCCGAGGTGATTCGTCGCCTGTTCCTCGAGGTGATGAGCTTCGTCCACGACGAGATGCTCGTACTTGGGCAGCACGTGGTGATCGGAGCTCAGATCGGACATCACGAGCGAGTGATTGGTCACGATCAGATGCGCCGCCTGCGCGGCCTGCTTGGTGCGAAAGTAATAGCAAGGCTGGAAAAAAGGGCAGCGGCGATGGATGCACGACTCGCTCTCGCTCTGCACGCGAGCCCAAAGCCCTGGTCCCACGGACGACTTGGACAGCGTCTCGCGCGTGCCGTCGGGCGTTTCCGTCAGCCAGACCAGGAGCGACATGATGCCCTGGATGTCCTCCACGGGCGTGGCCATGGTCGCAAGGCGCGCTTCACTTCGCACTTTTCGCAGGCAGACGTAATTGTTGCGGCCTTTCTGGACGACCATCCGAAGCTCGTCCCCGAAGATCCGCCGAAGCAGCGGAAAGTCCCGCTCGGCAATCTGGTCCTGGAGCGAAAGGGTATGCGTGCTTACCACCACGGGTTCCCCCGTCGCCATCGCGATGAGCGCCGCAGGCACGAGATAAGCAAGCGACTTGCCCGTCCCCGTGCCCGCCTCCACCATCGCATGCTTGCCCTCTGCCAGCGCCTGCGCGACGGCCTCCACCATGGCCAGTTGCCCAGGGCGCGCTTCAAAACCAGGCATCGACGTCGCCAAGGGGCCGCCCGGGATGAGGAGGTCTTTGGCCTTCTGCACGATCTCGTCAAGCTTGGCGCGGTCAGGCGTGGGCGGCGCGGCGCGCTCGTCGGCCTTTTGGGGAAGATCGGGCTTCGTGTAATAGAGGCCGTGACGCTCCTCGAGCCTTCCCGCTTGAGGGCCCTCATGCAGGCGCAACACTTGCTCGAACCAGGCGGCCGTGATCGGAGAGAAGAGGCCCGCGAGCCCGGCCAGAAGCTCGAGGACGCCAGGCGGCAGGCGGCGCGCCTTCTCCTCGAGGCGGACCAGAAGATGATGTGCCGTGCGCGCGTCCGCCATCGCGCGGTGGCTCCCTTCGGCGGGCAGGCGCAGGCGGCGCGCGAGGTACTCCAGCCGATGGCTCATGAGCCTCGGCGCCAAAATGCGCGCCAGGCTCAGCGTACAGAGTCCATCCCCGGGATGGAGGGGCAAGCCGTACCGCGCGGCGCGGTGGAGCAAGAAGCTTCGCTCGAACGCCCAGTGATGGCCTGCCATCGGCGCGTCGCCTACAAACTCCGCAAACCGCATCAGGACCTCGCGCTCGGAGGGCGCGCCGGCGACGTCCGCATCTGTCAGGCCCGTCAACCGGGTGATGTCGTCGGGAATGGGACGCTCGGGGCGCACGAGGGCATGAAACGCGTCCACCATCTCGCCGCCGCGCACCCGCAGGGCGCCGACTTCCAAGATGTCCGCCCGCTCCGGATCAAGCCCCGTCGTCTCCAAATCCACGATGATCCATTCCACCCGCTTCGCACTCCCATTCTCGGTTTGTCCGACCCTCTTGCCCTTCCATTGTACTCGACAGCGCGTCTTCCTGCTCCGGAAATCCCGCGCCGACTTCGCCCGCCGCCATCGCACGCGACCGCCGCCGAGTTCCTAGGCCAGCGCTTAAACGCCAAGCGCATGCCGTGCATCCTGACGAAGAGGCTAGATGTGCTCGCGGTCGGAGAACAACACCTCGCCGCTCACGACGGTTCGCGTCACGCCGGGCGACGTCTCAATCACGAGACTCCCGTCGGGTTCCACGGACCTTGCCATCCCGCGCACGCGCTCGTCGCCCACCGCCACCTCCACCTCATGGCCGATGGTCGAGCAAAGCGCGATCCATTCCGCGTGAACCGCTTGAAAACCTCTCCCGTCCCGCAAATCGCGATACAGGCGGTCGAGCTCCGCCAAGATGTGGGCAAGGGCCTTCGGCCGGTCGATAGGCCGCCCCGTCGCATGGAGGATGGTCGTCGCGCGATCGCGGATCTCCTCAGGCAGCTCTTCCAGGGCAAAGTTCGCATTCAGGCCGATGCCGATGACGGCGTGATCGACCATTTCTCCCTCCGCGCGGATCTGGGCCAAGATGCCCCCCGTCTTTCTGCCGCCGAGAAGGATGTCGTTCGGCCACTTGATCTCGACGGGCACGCCGTCCGCGCGAAGCGCGCGGCACACGGCGAGCGCCGCGAGCAGAGTGAGATCGGGCGCGTGCCGCAGCGCACATGGGTTGCGGACGAACACCGTGAACCACATGCCGCCTCGCGGCGACGCCCAGGCGCGATCGCGCCGCCCGCGTCCGCCGGTCTGTTCGCCGGCCGTCACGACGGCACCGTGCGGAAGGCCCTTCTGCGCGAGCTCCAGGGCGGTCTCGTTCGTGGAAGCCCGCGATTCCGCCCACAAGATGGGCGAGCCGAGCAGGCAATCGGGCGGCAGGTGGGGCCGAACCAAAGGCGCCATCAGCTCGTCCGGAATCCGCACGGCCCGGTAGCCGACGCGGGGGGACGCCTCGAACGCGAAACCCAGCTGCTCGAGCGCTTTGATGTGCTTCCAGACGGCCGTCCGCGACAGCCCCAATCGGTGGCTCAGCTCCTCGCCCGAGACGGGACCGTCGGCGAGAAGGAAGGCTTCAATCAGCTGATCCCGCACGCGGGTGTCATCCTGGGCCATGGTCATCGCCTCTCTCTCGGCGCGCCATCGCCTCGCGGCGCAGCGCGTCCGCTTGATTCTCGATTTCACCCCGAAGAATGTGGCGCACCAAACGCCGTTGACATTCGCCAATCTCCTTGCCCCGAAACCCCATGGCCAGGAGCTCCTCTGCGGGCAAGGCGAGATCGGACCGATCCCAGAGCGGCTGCGCCCGGATGGCGCGCTTCCACCGCGCGACCTCGAACACGTCGCCGCGCGCCAAAAACGCGATCATACGAGCCGCCATCTCGGCAGACGCCCGCCCTGCCTCGTACAGCAGTTCGGGCGACGGCACGTCCATTCCCCGCACCCAGGCTTGGACGAGCCGCACGGCGCGCTCGATCTGCCGGGCCATGTCCTTGCCGTATGCGAGCGACTCGGCGAACTGGCGAGCGCACCGAGGGCCGTCGTCGACACCGACGAACCAAAGCGCCACGCTGGGCCAGCCCGGGGGCGGGGCGAGCGAGAAGGGCCCCTCGCGCGCGAGCCAAGAGAACCCCTCTTCCAGCCATGCGAGCGGTTCTCCCTTTCGCCGCCAGAGAAGGGTCGAAGCCAGCCCATCGAGGTGCGCGTGCCACGGCGCGCGCGATAGACGCTCTAATTCTCGCCCAATGCGCTCCAAGGCAATGGGACAGATGGCGTCCGCCGTTTCGATGAGCGCCGCCTCCGTGGCGGGATCGCACTTCAAGTCCAGCTGGACGCAAAACCGCACGGCGCGCACGAGGCGCAGCCCATCCTCGCGGAAACGCGCGGCGGGATCGCCGACCGCGCGCAGGAGCCGGCGCGCGAGATCGCCCCGGCCGTCGAACGGGTCCACGAGGCGGCCGTGCAAGTCGAGCGCCATGGCGTTGATGGTGAAATCGCGCCGCGCGAGATCCGCGTGCACGTCGTCGACAAACCGAACGAAGTCGGGGCGCCGCCCGTCGCCGTACGGGCCTTCGGCTCGAAACGTGGTGACTTCAATCCACACGCCCGCGGACCACACCGACACGGTGCCGTGGCGGATGCCCGTGTCCACCGTGCGGGCAAAGAGCGATTTCACGTCCTCCGGGTGCGCGTTCGTTGCCACGTCGAGATCGGCAGGCGTTCGCCCGAGCAGGAGATCTCTCACTGCGCCGCCGACGAGATACGCCGCATATCCCGAGCGGCAGAGCACTTCCATCACTTCACGCGCCGGGGCCGGGATGCGTATGCTCGCCGCGTTCAGCCGACATCACCTCGCGGTACAAAGCCTCGTACTCGCTGACCTTCGCGTCCACGTGAAACGCCTGCACCGCGCGCTCCCGGGCTCGCGCGGAGAACGCTCGGTACATGGCCTCATCCTGCAAAAGCTGGCAAGCGAGGTCCGCCATGTCGTCGACGTGGCCCACCGGGGCGAGAAAGCCGGTCTCCCCGTGCACCACCACCTCCGGAATGCCGCCGGCGGTCGATCCGACGACGGGCACGCCGCACGACATGGCTTCCAGTGCGACGAGGCCAAAACTCTCGCTCTCAGAAGGCAGCAGGAACAGGTCGGCGGCCGCAAAAAGCGGTGCCACCTCGTCCTGGCGCCCCAAGAAATGCACGCGATCCTCGAGACCCGCCTCCTCCACCTGGCGTTTGGCCGCCCCCCAATCGGGCCCTTCGCCGACGAGAAGCAGCTTGGCGGGCATGCGTCGGGCCACCCGCTCGAATACGGCGATCACGTCCGGAAGCCGTTTGACCGGCCGAAAGTTGGAGATGTGCAGGAGGACGCGCTCGCCGTTCGGCGCAAAGTGACGCTTCAGTTCGCCGCCGCACCCAGGCCGAAACACGTCGGGATCGACGAAGTTGTAGATGCAGCGAATTGGTTTGTCGGTCTCGAACAAGCGGGCCGTGTCCCGCACCAGGCTCTGGCTGACGGCCGTCACCGCGTCGCTTCGCTCAATGCCGAGCTTGATGATGGACTTGAGGCTCGGATCCTGAGCCAACACCGTGATGTCGGTGCCGTGCAGGGTCGTGACGACGCGGATGGGATGCGTCGCCATCTCTCGGGCCAGGTATGCACACACCGCAAACGGCAGGGCGTAGTGCGCGTGCAGCACGTCGAGCTGGTACTCGTCGGCCACGCGCGCCATGAGGCTGGCGAGCGCAAAGTCGTACGGTGGCGTCTTGAGCACTGGATAAGTGATGGGCTCGATCTGGTGAATGTACACGTGTTCCACAAACGCGCCGAGCCGGAATGGCACATCGGTCACGATGAAGTGCACCTCGTGTCCCCTGCGCGCGAGCGCCTTGCCGAGCTCGGTCGCCACCGCGCCAGACCCGCCCACCGTCGGATAACAGCTGATCCCTACGCGCAACGGCGTATCTCCTTTCTGCCGGCCCCCGCTCTCACCAAAGGAGTTTGTCCAACCCGTACACCAGCGTGCGGAGCGTCATGACGCGCCGCACGGCCAGGATGAGGCCGGGCATGAAGCTCTCGCGGCTCAGGGAATCGTGCCGGATGGTCAGCACTTCGCCGGCGCCGCCGAAGATGACTTCCTGGTGCGCCACAAGCCCCGGCAGGCGCACGCTGTGGATGGGCACGTCGTAGTCGACCTCCATCATGGCTTTCGTCCTCAGCGACGTGCCAGACGGCTTGTCTCGCTTGCCGTCGTGGTGAAGTTCGATGATCTCCGCGCGGGGCAGAAAACGCGCTGCCTCGCGCGCGAATCTCATCATCAGAAGCGCACCTATCGCAAAGTTTGGGCAGACGGCGGCGCCCACCTGCCGCTGGCGCGCCATCTCGTCCCATCGGCGCACGTCCTCGTCTGTGTAACCCGTCGCCCCTACCACGGCGCGCACGCCGCGCGAAAGGGCCAGGTCCACATGACGAACGACAGACTCGGGACCGGTCAGGTCCAACCACACGTCGGGCTTTTCCGTGTCCAACAGCCGCTCCGGGTCGTCGTACACGGCGCCGGACGCGGAGAGCCTTCGTTCGGCCTCCTCGTCGGCCCGCCGCACCAAGAGTCCGCAGATGGCGATGTCCTCCTCGCGCCTCAGCGCCTCAAGCGCCACCTGCCCCATGCGGCCGAGCGCCCCCGCCAGCGCCACCCGAATGGTGCCCGCTTCATCCATCTGCACGCCCTCCTAGCCCATCTTCTTCATGACCATCGCGTCGCGTCCAGCGATCGCGATCCCTCGTGGAAAACTTGTGCATCGTCGCCGAAAACGCCTGGTCGAGATTGATCTCCAGCCGATTCGCTAAACACGCGAGCACAAACAGGATATCGCCCATCTCGAGCGCGATATTTCCCTCCGGCTCGTCCGGCCTCTTCGGCTTTTCGCCGTAGTGATGGTTGATCTCGCGGGCCAACTCTCCAAGCTCCTCCGCGAGCCGGACGACGAGCGTCATGGGCTGAAAATATCCTTCTTTGAATTGCGATATGTAGCGGTGGACTTCCTGCTGCAATTCCGAGAGTTGCACGCGCCTTCTCCTCCTCGCGTCACCCATTATACCGGACCGGCTCCCACAAACATAAAAGACGAGGCTTGTCATAAGCATGTATGGACGATCCTGGGCCCGTACCTGGGTCCCGCAAAGGAGGGAAGCGCACTTGCGCAAAGAGAGACGCGGGCACCAGAGCACCGTCCTGTTGGCCGCCATGGCAGTGGTGTTCACGCTGGCGCTCGTGATCTACCCGAAGGTGGGGTACGAGGCCGGCATGCAGGGCCTCCGGGTGTGCTGGGAGATCATCATTCCGTCGCTCTTGCCGTTTTTCATCGTTTCCGAGTTGCTCCTCGGGCTTGGCGTGGTTCGCGGATTCGGCGTCCTCCTCGAGCCGCTGATGCAACCCCTGTTCAGCGTGCCCGGCGTCGGCGCATTCGCCCTGTCCATGGGGCTCGCCGCAGGATATCCCATGGATGCCGTGATCACGGCTCGATTTCGCCAGACCAAGCAGTGCACCCGGATTGAAGGGGAGCGGCTGTTGGCCTTCACCAACACGGCGGATCCGCTGTTCATGTTCGGGGCGGTGGCCGTGGGCATGTTCAAATCGCCTGCGCTCGGCGCGCTGTTCGCCCTCGCGCACTACATTTCCTCGTTTCTCGTCGGCGTCGCGTTTAAGTTTTGGGGACGGCGCGATCCCGACCATCTCAAGGAAGTGAAGGAGCGCGAAGAGGTGAGGCCAAAGGGCAACCTATTCGCGCGGGCGTACCGGGAGATGCTCGCCGCGCGCAAAGAAGACGGGCGCCCCTTCGGCAAACTCCTCGGAAACGCGGTGAGCGAATCCGTGCAGACCATTCTCATGATCTCCGGGTTCATCGTGTTCTTTGCCGTCGTGATCGAAATTCTCGAAGTGAGCGGCATCATGGGCATCTTGGGTTGGCCGCTGATGGAGGTGTACCGCCTGTTCGGGATCCATGCGGGATTGGTCCAACCGACCTTGGCGGGCGTGCTCGAGCTCGACATCGGCAGCGCCCAAACGGCGGCCGTCCCTGCGCCGCTCATCCAAAAGCTCGCGCTCGTGAGCGGCATCATCGCCTGGAGCGGCCTCAGCGTCCACGCGCAGGTCGCGAGTGTGCTGACCCACACCGACATCCGCATGCGCCCGTATTTTCTCGCCCGCTTCCTGCACGCCGCCCTTGCGGCGCTCCTCACCGTCGTTCTGTACGGCATGGGCGTCGGCCGCACCGCGCAAGGCGCTATGGCGCATTTGGCACACCATCTTCCCGCGCTTGCGCCGGCCATGGGGCACGGAGGTTTCTGGGAGACGTTCGCGCGCGCGGTGTCGAACAGCTTGGAACTGTGGCTTGGCATCTTCGCCGCCCTCACCGCCGCGTCCGCCGCGTTGCTCTTGCTGCGGCGAATCCGAGTGGTCGCCTTCTTCGTTCGCTCCCAAGGCTGAGATCATACGAAACGGCCAGGTATCGCCGATACGCGATGCCTGGCCGTTTTCGCGAAGGCCGTGGCTTTGTGGTCATGCGAGAGGGGGAAAGAACCGATGTTGGACCAACTGGTCGAACAATATCCACGCGGACAGCGCGAACGCGTAGACCGCGAACCAGCGCATTCTGGCGCGGGACATGAGCCACTTCGTCCACCGCACCGACAGGTACCCCGCGACGAGCGCCGCCAACATCCCGGCCAGCATGGTCCCGGGCGACAGAGACGCCGACCCGTGGGTTTCGACGAGATCGTCAAGTTTGACGAGGACGCCGCCCAAAATCGCCGGGATGGACAACAGAAACGAAAACCGCGTCGCCGCCTCCCTGGTCATGCCTCGCCAAAGTCCCCCGGCGATGGTCAGCCCGGAGCGCGAGAGAGCCGGCAAGATGGCAGCGCCCTGTAGCGCGCCAATCCACAGGCTGTCAGCGACGGTCATCGTCTTCTCGTTCTTTTGGCCGGCCTCCACGGCGTCCATCCACCAAAGGATGACACCTGTCAGCAGGAACTCGAGGCCGATGGTCGCGCCCGATGCAAAGAGATCGTCGAACCATTCCTCGAACAGCGCGCCGATCACGGCCGTCGGCAAGAGCGCCAAGACAAGCATCCACGTCTCGCGCGCCCTCGGATGCTGAAGGAGCCAGCGCACTTCCCTGCGCATCGCGTACATGACCGCGATCAGCGTCCCCACATGGAGCATCAGGACAAACGCGGTGTTGCGTTCGACGTCGACGCGAAGCAACTTCTCCAAGAGGACGATGTGCCCTGAACTCGAGATGGGTAAAAATTCCGTAAGACCCTGGACCGCTCCGAAGAGCACGGCCTCTCCGTAAGTCATCCCCGTTCCTCCCTGATACCACGACCTCCCTCCCGCAGACGCGCCATAGGCCTTGGCCCTCTAGATATGTATGGACAGGCGCGTCAGAACATGTCCGGGCCTGGCGGCATGTCCGGAGACCCATTTCCATACCATGTAGCGACAAGGACAACGAGGCGGGGAGGAACGAGCGTGAAGGCTGCGAAGCTCGCCTTGCAAATTGCCGCAGTGTACATCGGCACGGTGGTCGGCGCGGGATTCGCGTCTGGTCAGGAGGTCTACCAATTCTTTAGCCGTTTCGGAGCGTGGGGATTTGTCGGGATTGGCGTCGCCACATGCCTCTTCGCGTGGTGGGGATACCGTTTGCTGTCGCTCGGAGCCGAATGTCAGGCCGCGTCGTTTCGAGATCTCACGTCCCGGGCCCTGCCGCCGTGGCTCGCTCGAGGGATAGACGCGCTCATCATCGCGATGTTATTGGGCACCACCACGGCCATGCTGGCCGGCACAGGGGCGTTGTTTCGCGAGCAGTTGCACCTGCCGTACGCACTCGGCGTCATCTGCGCCATGGCGGTGACCGCCCTCACCACGGCCTTCGGCATGCGCGGGCTATTGGGCGCCAACGCCGCGATTGTCCCGACGCTCTGCCTCTTCGCCGTGGGGTTGGGCCTCGCCAACCTGATCCATCCATCGCAGAGGTGGGCCATGTTCCACCCTCACGCCGCATCAGGCTCGGCAGGGGGCGCCTTGCTTTCGGCGCTCGTCTACGCCGCGATGAACGTCGGCCTGTCGATCGGCGTGCTGGTGCCGCTCGGCGGCAGCATTCGGGACCGCAACGCCCTTCGCAATGGCGCCATAGTCGGCGCCTTGGGACTCGGCGCCCTGCTCGCCTCCGTCGCCGCGACCCTGTTCGCACACGCGCCGGACGCGTACGCCTACGCCGTGCCGATGGGGCGGATCGCCGCCTCCTACCCGCGGTTCGTGTCGGCATTGTTTATCGCGGTCCTCTTCGGGGAAATCTACTCCACACTGGTTGGCAATCTGTACGGTCTGCTCGGCGAACGGCCGACGACAAGAATGAAACGATTCGCTGCGGCAGGTTTGGTGCTATGCGTCTGCGCCGCGTTCACCGCCTTTGGTTTTCGGGCGATTGTCCAGTACGGGTACACGGCCTTCGGCTGGATTGCGCTGTGGCTCCTCACCCTTCTGACATCGGCGCGCCGCCCGTTGAAGACACGGTGATTCCGCCCGTATAATGGCTCATAGTACCAGCCAAGCGGCAAGGGAGTCACCCGTGATGAAGACATTCGAACGCAGCATACAATGGGGCGCCATTGCGGTGGGCGCCCTCATCTACGCCCTCGGACTGAACGGATTTCTGGTGGCCAATCACTTGGCCGAAGGCGGTTTTGTGGGAATCTCGCTGCTCCTGTTGTACAAGCTCCACGTCCCCATCGGGGTCTCCTTTTTCATTCTGAACATCCCGCTTCTCATCGTCGCCTGGAAGCAGTTCGGCCACGAGTTTGTCCTGAAGACGGCCGCAGGCGTCGCGGGCGTGTCCGCCTTCACCGAACTCACGCAACCTTTTCGGGTTCCTCTGCACGATCCCCTGCTGGCCGCGCTGTATGCGGGCGTGATCACCGGCATCGGGCTTGGCCTCATCTTTCGGGCCGGCGGCACCACAGGCGGTTCCGACATTATCGCGCGCCTGCTTCGCCACCACCGAGGAATCGGCATGGGCCAGACCCTCTTCGCCATCGATTTTGTCGTCATCCTGTCGGTCATGATGCTCATCGGCAAGGAGGTGGCGATGTACTCGCTCGTGGCGCTGTTCGTCGCGAGCCGCGTGATCGACTTCGTGATAGAAGGCGCCTCGAGTGGCCGCGCGATGATGATTGTCTCCGACCACCATCGCGACATCATTGAGGCCATCCATCGCGAGCTCGATCGCGGCACGACGCTGTTGCAGGCCCGCGGCGGGTACACCGGGGCCAGCCGAGAGGTGATCTACTGCGTGGTCTCGCGTGACGAGGTTTCGCGCGTGCAGCGCATCATCCAGAGCATCGATCCGTACGCGTTCGTGACGGTCAATCCGGTCCACGAGGTGCTGGGAGAAGGGTTCACCTTCGACGGTGAAGCAAGTTCGTCGAACAAGCGGCGCAAAAAATGGCTGTGAGGCTCGCAGCCACACAGCCCATTCCAGCGCAGGCATCAAGCGGGAAAGTCTTCGAGGGATTCGCCGCGATCGAACTGGATGAGCCGCTCGCTCGCCGCGAGAAAGGCGCGCTTGTCGCCCGCGTCCAGCGCCGCATCGACCGCCCGCATCAGCTGTTCTCGCCGGTACGCCCGCAGCGCCTGCTCAATCACCAGATCCGCCTGAACAGACAACATCTCTCGAATGGCGGGATCCAAATCCGGACGCGCAGGCTCCTCGAGGACCGAGGCGAATTCGGGGCATGTGCTTCGGTCCTTAAAGAACAGGCCCACGTAGATGTCCTCGTCCGGGTGCTGGTACAAATCCATGAACGCCTGCTCGACGTCGGTGGTCACCGGTTTGTTGCGCCGATAGTACCGAAAGGGCGCGACGTGCACACAAGTGGTCGAGACCACGATGACGCGCGAGAATTGACGGAAATTGTCTACGAAGTGAACGCGCTCGAGGATGTTCTCGCGCGACATCATGTAGCGCAGCAACATCTCGGCCTCACGGCTCTGCAATCGGTAGTTGGCTAGAAACCAGCGCAGGAAATGCTTCTTCTCAGCGACGCTCACGGTGGTTCCCATAGCCATTCTCCTCCCTGCTTCCCGAGGTCTCGGAAGCGTCCAGCGAGCATCCGCAAGTTTCGAATTGTGTGTTCATTGTATTCTGTGAACGAGCTCGCTTTTCCTGCACCCGGCGTGTTTTTCCGTTCTGGACGCTACGCCCACGATTCACCCGACTGGACATCCGCGGTATCCGCCCCGATCTCGCCGCGCGCTTCGGCCACCCAGCGAGCGAGCATCCGCTCGACGTTTTGCGGGATACCGTACAGCGCGTGTCGGACCACAAAGGCGCGCCACGCGTCGAAGTCATGGCCCTCCCGCAACCCTCGCGCGACCGTATGCGCCAGGATCCGATACGCGCGAACGCCACTCGACGGAATCCGCTCGACGAACGGAGCGATGGTGTCTTCCAGGCGCGGATCGGGCGACACGACGACCAATTCAAAATTGGGCTGCACGACAAGCGCCGGCCGGCGTTCGGTGAGGTCGGCGGTCGACTCCGCGTCGCCTTGTGATAATAATTCTTGACCGAGTTCGGTCGTTTGAAACCACTTCGGAGGAGATTCTGGTGTATCCGAACCAATTCTGGCGACGCCCAGGTGAACCAGCATCTTGACGATTCGGATTCGCCAAACATCCTCGGCGGAATCGTAATAAAAGGCGTTCACGAAGGGACGGCACACCTCGTACAGGGAAGCGAGATCGAGCCAATCCCCTCCCACGCGGCGGACGAGCTGCAGCACGTCCGCCAAGCGCGGAATCGCCCCCCGATAACTGACGATGTAGTGCCTCAGAAGGCGCCGCAACTTGGCCACTGTCAAGCGGGACTTCCACGCCGCAAAGCGCGCTTCGTCCACTTCCACGCGGCCGTCCTGCTCGACGAGCACCCCCTCGTCGCAGGCGAAATCGTATATCAGGGCCAGCCGGTCGGGGTAGGCGAACGCGCGCTTCCCGTATCCGAATCTCCACCGCGGCAGTTCAAGCGATTCCTCCACCTCAAACAGCTGCATCAGCTGCTCGAGATGGCGTTTGTACATGGCGCCGGTCGTCGTGAGGCGAACGTCGTGCCCGCGCACGTAGTCCACGAGCGCTTCGAAATCCACGAGGATGGCGTCTTCCTCATCCCGCACGCACGGCGGTTCCTCGCGGCGCTTCAGGACCTGAGCGCGCCAGGCCTTCACGTAATGATCGTGACATGCTTCCTGCACATCCTCCGGCACAACCAGCGGAAACTTTGTGGCGGGGTCCGGGTGCACGTACAGCCAGCCAGCCTCGAGCGCGCGTTCGATGGCCCCGTCGCCGAAGGGCGTGAGGAGCGAAGCCATTTCCTCGCGCGCAAAGGCGTGACGCGGCTGAAGCACGACACGCCGCATCGCGGCGTCCCACTCCGAGCACCACCGCTCCACCATGGTTTTGCGCGCCTCGGGATCGAGCCAAGCCTCCAGAATGGCCTGCAGAATATCGAGTTTCGAGTAGGGAACGCAGGTGACGTGGAGAGACTTTGCAATCCGTTGGAGTGTCGGGACGGACGCGTGGTTCAGGCATTCATTCAGGCGCATGCGGTTCCCTCCGCACCGTTTTCGCCTAGCATGCCCATGGCTATGCAATATTATCCTTTTGAACTTCTTTTTAGCACACCCTGACCTCCAACCCGCGCGACAAAAAAGAGGGAACTCGCTCGCGGCGAATTCCCAACACAGGAGATTCTGCTAGGAGTGGAGAGAAATCAGAACATAACACCCTTCGACTTGAATGATACACCCGTCTGTAAACGCTGTCAATACCACATCTGCTCCGATTTTTCAGATTAATTCGTGTTTCTCGCGTCGTCCGCTCGTGCGCGACGCCACTTCGCCTCTTCCAGCAGAATCCTCACTTCCGCCGCATCGTTTTGCTCGAGCGCCGCGCGAAATGCGCGCGCCGCCGATTCGAACCGCCGCAGCCAGGCGATGACGTGATCGCGGTTCGCACTGAGCGTCTGAACCCAGAATTCCGACGGCGACGACGCCAACCGCGTCACATCCCAAAACGCGGGACCCGCGACTTCGGCGATGGCCGCGGGATCCATTTCGGCCGCGAGGACGGCGCACTGGCTCGCGAGATGAATGCCGTGACTCGCGTCGGCCATGCGCCGGTCGTGGTGGTCCGCATCCGGAACCCAGACGACGCGAGCACCCAGGCTGCGCACAAGCTCCTCGATTTCCGCGGGCGGGCGGTGCGTGTCGAGAAAAATCCACGGTCTTCCTTCGAACAAGTTTTCCTCCGCGCCGAGCGGCCCCGGCTGCGCCTTGCCCGCCATAGGATGCGACGGGACGCCGCGCGATCCGGCGAGGACGCGATCCATGGCCTCCACAATGGGTCGCTTCACACTGCACACGTCCATGACCCATCTGGCTTTCCCGCGCACACGCGGAAGCAGGTGGACGGCGGCGTCCACCGGCACGGCGAGCACGGCGAGATCGTAGTCGGAGGGCGCGCTGTCCAGCGCGTGCCACACGCGGCGAAACGCACCGAGCTGTGCGGCCTGTTCCCGATAGGCTGCGTTCACCTCCATGGCATCGACATCCAGGTGCGGCATCCGACGAGAAAGGGCGAGGCCCATCGACCCGCCGATGAGTCCCGCCCCCACAATGAGCACGCGTTTCAGCGCCATGGTCCCCCTCACACCAAGCTGGCGGCAGGCTCGAACGTCTTCATCACCTGATGGATGGCCCGCACCTGGTTCGCCAGTTGGTCGAATTCCTCGAGGGTGATCGTCTGGTTGCCGTCCGACCATGCCTTAGAAGGATCCTTGTGCACCTCGACGATCACGCCGTGTGCACCGGCCGCAATCCCCGCCCGCGCCATGTCCGTCACGTAGCGCGCGTGACCGACGCCATGAGACGGATCGACGAGGATGGGCAGGTGAGACAGGTGCTTCACCACAGGCACGGCGTTCAGATCCAGCGTGTTGCGCGTGTAGGTCTCAAACGTCCGGATGCCGCGTTCGCAAAGAATGACGTTCGGGTTCCCCTCCGCCATGATGTACTCGGCCGACATGAGCCACTCTTCAATGGTGTTGGAAAAACCGCGCTTCAAGAGCACCGGTTTACCGGTCCGGCCCACCGCCTTGAGGAGCGGGAAGTTTTGCATGTTGCGCGCGCCAATCTGCAGCACATCGACGTACTCGGCCACGAGCGGCACGAGCCCTGGCTCCATCACCTCGGACACGATGGCGAGCCCCGTCTCCTCCCGCGCGTCGGCCAGGTACTTGAGCCCCTCCTCGCCGAGCCCTTGGAACGAATACGGGGACGATCTCGGCTTAAAGGCGCCGCCCCGCAGCATGTGCGCCCCACTTCGCTTGATGGCGCGCGCAATTTCCAGCAATCCTTCGCGCGTCTCCACCGAGCACGGCCCCGCGATGAGCGTGGGTTCCGGGCCGCCCACGACGTGACCGCGGATTTCAATCCGCGTGTCGTCCGGGTGAAAGGGACGGCTCGCGAGCTTAAACGGATAGCTCACCGTCACCAGCTTTTCCACGCCCGGCAGCGTCTCGATGCCGAGCTCATGCACCTTCTCCTTCGGGCCGATCACGCCGATCACCGTCGTCTCCACGCCGACCGACAGGTGCGCCCCGAGCCCTTTGCTCTGGAGCAACTCCATCACGCGATCGATCTCCGACTGCGACGCGCCCTCCTTCATGACCACGATCATGTGTCTCTCTCCTCCAAGCATTCTTTTTTGTACCCTTCGAATGGTTTGAAAAGTCTATCACAATCGGCGACAGGGGACAATCCCGTCAGCCCGGGTGCATGGCCCCCATCGCCGCTTGTTTGAGTTCCCGCGTGAACGCGCGCACGGCTTCGACGGGATCGCGCCCCGCTTCCGCCGCGTCCCCCACGCGGCGCACGTAGGCGCTGCCCACGATGATCCCGTCTGCGAATTCCGCGATCTCCCGCACGTGCTCCGGGCGGCTCACGCCAAATCCGACGCAGGCGGGCAGGTGCGTGTGCTTGCGGACGAGATCGACGAGTTCGCGAACCTGCCGCGACACGTGCTGGCGCTCGCCCGTCACGCCGAGGGACGACACGCAGTACACGAAGCCGCGCGCCGCGCGCACAATCGCGCGCACCCGCTCCTCGCCCGACGTGGGCGCCACTAGAGGCACGAACTGAATGCCGTGCGCCTCGGCCGCGGACGCCACCTCGGCTGCTTCCTCGAGCGGCACGTCCGGGACGATGACCCCGTCGCCGCCCGCCGCGGCCAACTCTGCGAAAAACCGCTCCGCACCGTACTGGATGAGAGGATTCACGTACGTGAACGCGACGAGCGGCTTCGGCGATCGCGCCCGAATGTCGCGAACCAAGCGCAGGCAATCCACGAGGCGCGTGCCCTGCTTCAGACTACGTACCGCAGCCGCCTGGATGACTGGGCCGTCAGCCAGGGGATCCGAATACGGGAAGCCAATCTCGAGCATATCCGCGCCCTCCTCCAGGATGGCGCAGGCAATGTTCAGTGAGCGCTCGTAATCCGGATCGCCCGCGACGACGAAGGGAATGAGCAGCTTATGCCCCGCTTGAAAAGCCTCACGAATTCGGTCCACGTTGCTCCTCCTCTCGCGCGGCCACCTGCTCCACGTCCTTGTCGCCGCGGCCAGACAGGCAGACAATGACGACGTCGTCCGAGCCGTAGCGCTTCGCTTCCCGCATCAGGTAAGCGATGGCGTGCGCGCTCTCAAGCGCCGGGATGATACCTTCGAGCTTCGACAGAAGGAAAAAGGCGTCGAGAGCCTCTTGGTCGGTCACCGGCACGTAGGTGGCGCGCCCCGTGGCCGCCAGATGCGCGTGCTCAGGCCCGATGCCCGGGTAGTCCAGTCCCGCCGAGATGGAGTGGGCGGGTTGGACCTGGCCGTATTCGTCCTGCAACAGCATGGTCTTCGCCCCGTGCAACACGCCCGGGCGCCCGCGCGCGATGCTGGCCGCATGGTAATCCGTCTCCAGCCCGCGCCCGGCCGCTTCGCAGCCAATGAGCTCGACATCCTCGTCTTCGATGAAGGGGTAGAAGATGCCCATGGCGTTTGAGCCGCCGCCGACGCACGCCACCACGCTGGTGGGCAGGCGGCCCTCCTGTTCGAGGATCTGGGCCTTGGCTTCGTCCCCAATGACGCGCTGGAAATCTCGGACCATCATGGGATAGGGATGGGGCCCCACGACCGACCCGATGATGTAATGGGTGTCGTCCACGTGTGCCACCCAGTGACGGATAGCCTCGTTCGTCGCATCCTTCAGTGTTCTTGTCCCCGACGTCGCGGCCACTACCTCCGCGCCGAGCATCCGCATGCGAAAGACGTTCAGCGCTTGGCGGCGCATGTCTTCTTCGCCCATGAACACAGTGCATTCCAGGCCAAACCGCGCAGCCACCGTCGCCGTCGCCACCCCGTGTTGTCCCGCGCCCGTCTCCGCAATCACGCGCCGCTTGCCCGTCCGAAGCGCGAGCAGCCCCTGGCCGATGGCATTGTTGATCTTGTGGGCGCCCGTGTGATTGAGGTCCTCGCGCTTCAGATAAATCTTGGGCCCCCCGAGGTACTGCGTCAGGCGCTCGGCGAAGTAAAGCGGGGTTGGCCTGCCCGCATACTGCTGCAGATAATACTTGAGTTCGGCTTGAAACGACGCATCGCGCGAGAGGCGCAGGTAATCGTGTTCCAATTGCAGGAGGGCCGACATGAGCGTCTCCGGGACGTACCGCCCGCCAAACGCGCCATATCGTCCCGTTTCATCAGGATATGGATAATGACTCATGGCCCCACGCCTCCATCGCCTGGATCAGCTGGTGAATGCGTCCGACGTCCTTGCGCCCGCCGGCTTCCACGCCCGAAGACACGTCGATGCCGACCGGACGCACCCGGCGCAAAAGATCTCGAACGTTTTCCGGCGTAATGCCGCCCGCGACCCACCAATCGAAGTTGAACGCTACTGCCATTTGGGTCAATCGGTCCCAATCAAACGTCCGGCCGTGCCCGCCGGTCACGCCCGGTTTGGCATCGGACGGCGGCTTCGCATCGAACAAGATGGCATCGGCGACAGCCGCGTGCGACCTGACGGCGTCGAGAAACGACGCCTCATCGTTGTCGGGATCGAACGCCACGGCGCGCCACACCTGGAACCCCGCCTTCCGAAGCCTGTCCTCGATGCCCTGCGGCTCTCCCCCGTGCAACTGCACGACGTCAACGCCAGCCCGCCTCGCAGCCTCGCCGATCTCGTCACACGATCCTCCGGACACCACTGCCACCGCAGTCACATCTGGGCGAATACGCTTCGCGGCCCGGACGAGTTGCCCCGCGTCCTCCGGCGCCACGTACCGCCTGGATGCCGGAACCATGACGAAGCCCACGTGGGTCACGGCGGGATGACGAAGAAACGACAGGTCATCGCCCGGCCGGAGTCCGCAGATTTTCAAGAGCGGGAGACGTCTCACTTCGCCACCGCCCCGAGCGGGACACAGAGCTCCGCCACCTGGGCTTGGACGGAGGCGAGATCCGCGTGGCGCATGAGGAGTTCGCCAACCAGGATCCCTCTCGCGCCCGCAGACGCCATGCGCAGGGCATCCTCGCGGCCCATGATGCCGCTCTCCGCAATGGCGAGGCACCCCTCGGGCAGCCGACGCAAAACCCGCTCCGACGTCGCGAGATCCACCTCAAAGGTCCGCAGGTCGCGATTGTTGATCCCTATGATGGTGGGCTCTGCCGCCACGGCGGCCTCCACCTCGGCCTCCCCGTGCACCTCGAGCAGTACTTCGAGGCCCCGAGATCGCGCGTACTTCGACAACGCCGCCAGGCGATCCGCAGGCATCGCGGCGGCGATGAGCAACACGATGTCCGCCCCCGCCGAGACCGACTCATCCACCTGGATTTCATCGATCACGAAGTCCTTGCGGAGCACTGGAAGCTTCACAGCCGACCGGGCCGCTCGCAGGTCCTCGAGTGCGCCGTGGAAGTACGTTTCGTCCGTCAAGACGGAGATGGCCAACGCCCCGCCCTGCTCGTAGACCCGGGCGCGCGCCGCGGGATCCACGCTTGCCTGCAACACGCCCTTGGACGGACTCCTGCGCTTGATCTCTGCGATGACACCCAGGTGTTGCGCGCTCCTCAGGCTCTCGGCGAGGGAGCGAAAGGGTTCCGCTCGCTCCGGAAAGGGGCCATCGCGATGCACGCGCTGCCACAGCGCCTCCACTTCGCGGCGCTTCGTTTCGAGAATCGTCTCCAAAATCGTGCTCACGGGCTCACCGCCTCCTCCACCCTCGCGAGCTTCCTCGTGCCCTGGACAAACGCGTTCAGGGCCGCGAGCGCCCGCCCGGCATCGATCAACTCGGCGGCCAGCGCCACGCCCTCGCGAACCGAGGCCGCCTTGCCTCCCACGTACAGGGCCGCGCCGGCATTATAGAGCACGATGTCGCGCTTTGCTCCGCGCTCATCGCCCGCGAGAACGCGTCGCACGATCTCGGCGTTCTCCTCAGGCGATCCGCCGCGCACCGCTTCGATGGGTGCCGACCGAAGCCCCACGTCCTCAGGGGCGAGCCGATACGTTCGGACCTCGCCGTCTCGGACCTCCGCAACCAGGGAAGGGCCTGCCAGCGAGAGTTCATCCAACCCTTCTGCACCATGGACCACCAGAGCGTGCTCGGATTCGAGGCTCACGAGCGCTTGACCCACCAGCGGGACGAGACGTTCGTGAAAGACGCCAAGCACCTGGCGCTTGGCGCCGGCGGGGTTGGTCAAGGGGCCGAGGATGTTGAAGATGGTTCTGAACCCAAGTTCCTTGCGCACCTGGGCCGCAACCTTCATCGCGGGGTGGTAGACTTGCGCGAAGAGAAAACACAAACCTGTTTCTCGGAGCAGCGCCTCAGAGGCAGACACGGGCAGATCAATCACGGCGCCGAGCGCCTGCAACACGTCCGCGCTGCCGCTCCGGCTCGAGGCCGCCCGATTCCCGTGCTTGGCAACCGGAATGCCGGCCGCCGCGGCGACAAACGCGACGGCCGTGGAGATGTTGAAGGTGTCCTTTCCGTCGCCACCTGTCCCACACGTATCCAGCGCGCCCTCGGGGGCCTGCAACCGAACCGCGTGGTTCCGCATGGCCCGGGCGAAACCGGCGATTTCCGCCGGTTGTTCGCCGCGGTGCGCCATCACGCTGACCAGCGCGGCCGCCTGGACCGGAGACACTTTCCCATCCAACCATGCACTAAGAAAAGCTTCCGCCGTCTCTTCATCCAATATCTTACCGGACACAACAGCGGTCAAGATATCCCGAACCATGTCCTGCATGACTCGACTCCTCTCACCTCGACGCCGTAGACCGGCGCCCTCCTCGACCTCAACTCAGCTCAACTGACGTCCATCGAGCTGTTACGACTATGTTAGCGGCCCCCGTCTCATTCGTCAACCAAAGGCGCGAAAGTTGGGCAGAAGAAGAGGGAAACCTCACCTCGTCGCGATGTCCGGGCGCAGTTGCACGGCTTCGCCCAAATACACGTGGACAAGCTCATCCTGGCGCTTGTCCGTGTTCAGATGAACCAGCACGCGAATGCTGCGCGGCAGCGAACCCGGCACGTTGATCTCCGTCGCGCACATCAAGGGAACCCATTGCCAACCGGGAAGTTGTCGAACCGCAAACGCCGGAAACGCTGCATTCAGGTCGGGCGTCATGGTCAGAATCACGCTCGCCACGTCGTCCACGTCGATGTCGTTGGCGCGGACCATCTCCTCCATCAGTTCGCGCGTCGCCCTCAGGATCTCCTCTCTGTCATTGCGGGCCACCGTCGTGGCTCCCCGCAGTCCCCTGACCTTCATGGACGGTGTCCCTCCCTCACCTCTTCGTAAGCCTGTCTCACCTCGTCGGGCTGCACCCTGCAAATCTCCACCCGACCAATGGCCGAAGGCAGCGCAAACGTCCACCCTGCGTGGGTATGCTTCTTGTCGACCGCCATCAAGCGAAGCACGGCCTCCACGTCGCCGTACGGAGGGCGAACGGGCAAGCCGTGCCGCTCGAGTACCGCCGCAATGCGCGCGGCGTCGTTCGGCGCAAGGAGGCCGCGCCGCTCGGCGATGACGGCCTCCACCACCAGCCCGATGGCCACCGCCTCCCCGTGGCCCAAGGCATACCCTGAATACTGCTCGACCGCATGCCCGACGGTGTGGCCCACGTTGAGCACCTGCCTGAGCCCCGACTCGCGTTCATCCCGATTCACGACGTCCACCTTGACCCTCATGGCTCGTGCGACCACGTCCACGAACGCAGCCGCATCGCCGAGGCCCGTCACGGGATTCGCTTCGAGCTGGCCAAATAACTCCTCGTCGCCAATGATGGCGTGCTTGATGACCTCGGCCATCCCGTTCGCCCACTGGCGCGCATCGAGGGTGGAAAGCGCCTCGGTGTCAAACACCACCGCGCGCGGGGGGTAGAAGGCGCCGACGAGATTCTTGCCCTCCTCGAGATTCACGCCGACCTTGCCCCCAATGGCGCTGTCGTGCGCGAGGAGCGTGGTTGGCACCTGCACGTAGGGAACGCCCCGCATGTAAGTCGCCGCCACGAACCCGGCCAAATCGCCCACCACACCGCCGCCAACGGCCAACAAGACGTCCCCTCGCCGAAAGCCGCGCCGAAGCAAGCCGTGGTAAAGATCCACCGCGGTCGCGAGGCTCTTGTGCGCATCGCCGGCGGGAAACGCGAGCAGGAAAACCTCGCGCCCCACCTCTCGCACCAGACCTTCGAGCTCCGCGGCAAATGCCGTTTGTTGAACCACGTCGTCCGTGATGAGCGCAAATGTTCGGCCCTCAAGCCCGAGCTCCTGCAGAAGACCGGGCAACAAGCGCCTGGCACCGGCGTCCACGAGGACGGGATACGCCCCCTGCGCGCTTTGCACGTCCAGCCGAATCATCGCTGGCTCACCCGCGCCTGATAGGCTCGAAAGGCATCTTGAATTTGCTCCAGCGAGTCGCCGCCGAACTTCTCCAGGAACGCGCCCGCGATGACCCAGGCGACCACGTTCTCACCGACCACCGAGGCCGCCGGGAGCGCGCAGATGTCGGAGCGCTCGATGGCCGCGGGCTCCGCTTCTTTCGTCTTCATGTTCACGCTCGGAAGCGGGTTGTACAGCGTGCTGATGGGCTTCATCGCCGCCCGCACGACGATGTCCTCCCCATTGGTCACACCGCCCTCGAGTCCGCCCGCGCCGTTGTGCGAGCGAAGGTAACGCGTGCCGTCGTACAAGATGGGGTCGTGCACCTTGGAGCCCATGCGCCGGGCCGCCTCGAAGCCGAGGCCAATTTCCACCCCTTTGATGGCCTGAATGCTCATCAAGGCCGCCGCGAGCCTGCCGTCCAGCTTGCGATCCGGCTGCGCGTAGCTGCCTAGGCCGATGGGGCAGCCGCGCACGATCACCTCGAAGATGCCGCCGACCGTGTCCCCCGCCGCCTTGGCCTCGTCGATGCGCGCCATCATCCGCTCGGCCGCCGCCTCGTCGGCACAGCGAACGGGAGACGCATTCGCCCGCGCCTCCAGCTCATCAAGCGTGTCGGGAAACTGGGTCGCCTTCACGTCGCACAGCTCGACCACATGCGCAGTGATGCGAATTCCAAAATGCTCTAAAAGTTGCCTCGCGAGCGCCCCCGCCGCCACCAGCGTGGCCGTGTTGCGCGCACTGGCCCGCTCGAGCACGTTGCGGATGTCCTCGTGATCGTACTTGATGGCCCCGGCGAGGTCCGCATGCCCGGGCCGTGGGCGGTAGATCTCCTTGAGGTCTTCGGGTTTGTCGCCAAACGGCGCCATTTTCGCCGACCAATTCTTGAAGTCTCGGTTCTGCACGACGAGCGTGATGGGCGTGCCGAGCGTCTTTCCGAAGCGCAGGCCGCTCGTCACCTGCACCTCATCCGACTCGATCTGCTGGCGATAGCCGCGGCCATAACCCTGCTGCCTGCGTCGCAATTGTTCGTCAATTTTTTCTTTGCGGATTGGAACATTGCTCGGAAAGCCGTCGATCACCACGGTGAGCGCCGGGCCATGCGATTCTCCTGCCGACAAGTAGCGCAACAAAGGCTGCCCCTCCACTTCCTGCTCTCTCCCATAAGCGTTCGTCTCTGCGAATTACCGGTAGTATAGCATACTCGGGGCAGGCGGCGCGCCCGCCCCCTCACATCAGCCTAACCACGCCTCGGCCGTCGCCACAGCGAGGTCCACGAGCCGTTCGGCGTCGGAGAGGTCCGCCGTCATCGCGAACGCCCCCGCCCGGCGCACGGGATACCCGAGCGCGACCGCCACACACCCCGCCCTGGCGAGTTGAATGGCGCCCGTGTCGCTCCAGGCTTCCCGGGACACCTCGTATTGAAGGGGAAGGTTCAACCGCAAAGCCGCGTCTTCCACGGCACGCTTGCCCTCGAGCGGCACCACGGTCGCGCGGTCCATCACCTTCAAGACGGGTCCCTTGCCGAGGCCAATCGCTGGGTGATCATGCCACATGTCGTCCGCGCTTGCCCCGTCCATCACAAGCGCATACCGCGGCTCCAACTGGAACGCCGCCGCTTGCGCCGCCCTCGCGCCGACGGCATTCTGCGCCGTGAAGGCCACGCACACGTTCCGCCCGCTCGCCGCGAGCTTGCGAAAGACCTCCGCGGCGACCGCGCAGCCAAGGCGGTTGTCCAGGGCCCGGCCCGTCACGAGGCTTTGCCCCCAAGTCACAACGGGAACCTCCACGGCGCCGGCCGTCCCGATGGGCGCGATGCGCTCGGCGTCTTCGCGCGATCGCGCCCCCACGTCGACCACGAGGGCGTCGAAGTCGAGATCGCCCTGCTTGGCCGGATCCGCGTGGACGAGGCCTGTCGCGCCGTTGATGAAACGAACCTGGCGCCCGACGCACTCGCGCGCGTGCACCTCTCCGACGGAGACCAAACGGAGATACCCGCGCGGGTCGATGTCGATGACCATGACCCCGGGCTCGTCGACGTGCGCGGCCAACAGGAGGAGAGGCCCATGGCCCCGCTTTCTCGCCATCCCGTTGCCGAGCGCGTCCACCCACGTCTCGTCCGCGGCCTCCCGGACGTCATCGAGGAGCGCCTGCACCACGGGCGCCTCGCTTCCGCTCGGCGCGACGAAGTCCATCAACCGCATCAGCCAATCCTTCATGGGCGAAATCCTCCCTTTGCGATCTCGTCGAGCACCGCGACCACGAGATCGACGGCGTGCATCACGTCGTCGAGCGACACCACCTGCGTCGGCGCGTGGATGTACCGCACGGGCACCGAGATGGCGCCGCCCAGCACCCCTTTGCCGATGCGGTGAATGGCGCCAAAGTCGTTGGAGCCACCCTTCACCCTGCGCCACTGCACCGGGATGTTGCGCGCCTTCGCGGTTTCCCAGAGAAACTCGGCAAACCGCCGATTGGCCACCGTCTGTGCGTCCTGCACCGTGATGGCCGGGCCTTTGCCCACCACGGTGGACTGACCGTGGGAAGGCGTGTCGACCACGTCGTGGGCCACGGTACCCTCGAGCGCGATGGCGATGTCCGGCTCAATCTGATACGCGGCCGCGTGCGCGCCCCGCAGGCCGATCTCCTCCTGGACGGTGAAGGCGGCGAACACCGCGAGGTCCCCCTTCCACCGCCGCAGCGCTTCGAGCAGAATGTAGCAGCCGACGCGATCGTCGAACGACTTCGCCTTGGCCATGCGGTGTGGAAGCTCTTCGTACTTCGTGGCGAACACCACGGGGTCGCCCGGCTTCACGTGGCGCCTGGCGTCTTCGGCGTCGCGGGCGCCGATGTCGATGTACAGCTTCTCCATCGGAATGGGCTTCTCCCGTTCGCTCGCTTCCTGAAGGTGAACGGGTTTGGCGCCAATCACGCCCGGAATGCGCCGCTCGCCGACAACGACTGGCTTCGACACGAGCACGCGCGGATCCACGCCGCCGAGCGGCCGGAAGCGGAGCAGTCCGCCCTCGTCCCGGCCTTCACCGATGTGGGTGACCATGAGACCGACCTCGTCCATGTGCGCGTCGAGCATCACCCGCAGGCCAGGGCGGTGCGCGCCGGCGGATGCAATGACGTTGCCGAGGACATCGGTGCGGACGGACAGCCCCATCGCGTCGAGCTCGCGGCGCACGATGCCGCGCACCTCGTCTTCAAAGCCCGTCGGGCCAAAGGCCTCCGTGAGTTCCTTCAGTAACATGTCAACTCCTCCACCTGCGCGGCGTCGACCTCCGCCACGTAATGGGCGAGCAGTCGCGCGCACTGCCAAATGTCGTCGTAGGCGACGGTCTCAACCGAGGTGTGCATGTACCGAATCGGCGGTCCGATGAGCGCCGCCGCCAGGCCCGGGCCGCTGATCTGAAACGCATTGGCGTCCGCGCCCACCGGCCGCTGCGACAGCTCGATTTGGTACGGGATGCCATATTTCTCGGCGCAGTCGACAAGGCGCTTGAACACCCGCCGATGGAGATTCGGGCCGAAGGAGATGGCGACGCCTCCCTCGAGCGGAAACGATTCATCCGGCGCCTGTCCAGGAAATGCCCCGAAGGTGACGTCCACGGCGATGGCGATGTCCGGCGCAAGGCCGAAGCTAGCCGTTCGCGCCCCCCTGAGGCCGACCTCCTCCTGTACGGTGAACACGGCGTACAGATCGGCGCTGTGCACCATGCCCTTGAGCAGGGCGAGCGCCTCCAACAGAACGGCCGCGCTCGCCCGATTATCGACCGACTTGCCCGCGATCCGCCCGTTCAACAGATCCAGAGGAGCGCGGTGAATCGTGACTCGATCGCCGATGCGCACGCGGGAACGCACCTCTTCCTCCGGGAGGGCGAGATCGACATACAGATCTTCGAGTTTCGCGGCCTTGAAGCGCTCGGAGGGAGGCGTGAGATGCGGCGGCTTGGCTCCGATGACCCCAAAGATCCGGCCGCTTTGCGTGTGCACCAAGACCTCTTGGCCGACGAGCGTCCGCGGATCGAATCCTCCGGCCTGGGCGAGCCGCAGAAATCCGCCCGCTTCGATGCGCGTGACCACCAGGGCAATTTCGTCGATATGTGCGGAGACGAGGACCCGCGGCCGACGCCCTTCTCCCACCCCCGGGACGAGGCCCACGAGATTGCCGAGCGGATCGGTCCAAATCTGGGCCGCGTATTCTGATAGATGTGGAAGAATAAGGTTGCGCACGTCCTCCTCGAACCCTGGCCCGCCGTGCGCTTCGAGCAACTGCTTGAAGACGCTCAAGTATTTGGGCAATGGAGACACCTCCTCATCCCGCACGCGCGCCCACTCAGGCATCGCTTTGCCCGTACATGGGATCGCCCGGCGGCTCAATGTCCTGTGCCTTGTCGCACCACGCCTCCATATCGTCCTGGCCGGAGACGGTCTGCCACAGCTCTCGCATGTCGTTCGCGACGGGCGCGCGCACCTTGCACATCGCACGGTCTTCGACGCGCGGCCAGGAGAGTGCGTACGCGTGGAGGGCCTGGCGGCCGAACGCCTTCTCGTAAAAGGAAGCCTGCCCCAGCGGATCGCGCCGGTTGGCGAGCGCATACGTGTAGTCGCGATCGCCCACGAGCGGCATGCCGTGAAAGGCCATCTGCGCCCGGATCTGGTGGGTGCGGCCGGTTTCCAGGACGAGCGCGACCAGCGCGAGCGGCCCAGCCTGCACCAGCGGAAGGACATGGGTGACGGCGCGATCGCCGCGGTCGGGAGGCACGACGATGCGCCGAGAAGGGCGGTGCGGATTCGGCGCCAGCCCGTCCACGAACGTGAGCCACCGCCCCGTTTCACAGCCCTCGGGCGCGTACACAATGGCCACGTAGCGCCTGTCGACGAGCCCCTGACGGAGCGCGCGGTCCAACTGATGATGCGCATGAGCGTGCTTGGCGATGAGGACCGCGCCCGACGTGTACTTATCCAACCGGTGGACGGCGTGTGGCACGCCGCCGCCGCGGCGTAGATAGTGCGCGGCAGCGGCCAAAAGCGATCCGCGGCGCTCGTGCGGAGACGGGTGCGTCAACATACCGGCGGGCTTGTTAACGACGATCACGTCGTCATCTTCGTAACAGATGTCCAGCGGGATATCCTCGGGTTCGACGGCGACCTCTTCTTCCGGCCGTTCCCAAGTGACGCGATCGCCATCCTGCACGGTCACGGAGAGGTACACCGGTTCCCCGTTCAGATAAAACCCGCCCGCCTGAATGATGCGCCGGAGCATCCTGCGGGACATGCCGAGCCGCCCGCTCAGCACGGCGGACAAACGCCGCCCCGCGAGCTCACTCGGCACCACGTATTCTTCCAACAACCGTTCCCACCCCCTACACGTCACAGGCCGAGGTGGCGCACGGAGAAGTACACGTACGCCACCCCGATGGCGACAAGACCGCCCAGTACCGCTGCATACAGCAACTTATCCAGGGTGCGCATGCCAACTCACCTCATTTTAACTTTCTCGGTGCGCACCTGCCCTATGCGGCGTTTGCGCTGCGCGAGAACGGGCCATAACGAATAGGGGTTCGTTCGCCCGAAAAAGAGGTGCCTTGCCGAATGTCCACCGTCCCGCACACCTACCGAGTGGTGGGCCGCGAAGCCGCGGTTTGGCATACGCCGCCCTGCGCTCACGGGTGCGATTATATCATTCAAATCCTCGGACCGGACCACGATGTGCAACTCGAATTCTGCCCGCTCGACGCGGAGCGATTCGCCGGCCTGTTGCTCGAAGCCGTCGAATGGAGTCATCGATCCGACTAGCTTGTCATACTTGTCCGCGCGGGCGCGTACATCTCTCCATAAACGGGCCTCAAGATGGTTTCAAAGGGGAGATGCGAATGTTCCGTCGTTGGCAGGCCGTCCTGGCCGGCGCGCTCGCGTTTCTCACGGCGTTGGGACTTTGGACGAGCGGTGGGGCTAACAGCGGGCCTTCCCCGATGGCGCCCGTCGACGACGCGCGCAGCCCTTTCGGGCGCGCGCCAAACGGATCCCCATCGCTTCGGCTGGAATGGGCAGAAGCCCCATCGCGCGAGGGAGAAACCTCGAGCTTCGGCGCGTTGGACGTGCGACTCGTGCACCGACCGAGGATGGCTCTCAACGGTCAGGCGGCGCGCGGCGCGTCCGAGGTCCGCGTGAAACCCGCGGCGGCGAAAGCGCCCACCCGAGCGACCTTCGTTCGCGTCCGTGCAGGCGAGTGCCTGTGGACCATTGCGGAGACCCACCACACGACCGTGGCGCAACTGATGCAATCCAACCACCTTCGTTCGACCGTTCTTCACGTCGGCCAGCTGTTGCGCCTACCCTCTGGCGCGCACCGGTCGTTCGCGTTGCCGAAGTCGCCGGAAGCGAGTTCCTCGTCCGTCGCCCCGAACCTCACCTACACCGTTCAACCGGGGGACTCGCTTTGGGAGATCTCGAACATCTTTGGCGTCTCCGTGTCCGCCATCTGCAGCGCGAATCACCTGACTCAAACGGCCATCTACCCCGGCGAACGGCTCATCATCGAACCCTCGAGCGCCTTCGGCGGACAGCAGGCGCAAAGCGTGTTCTTGCGCGAAGCGCCCTCATGGCTCATCCCCATCTACAAGGCCGCCGGCGCGAAGTACGATATTCCGTGGACCGTGCTCGCGGCCATCCACAAAGTCGAGACGGACTTCAGCACGGACGGGGACATCGAATCGTACGCCGGCGCCATCGGACCGATGCAGTTCATGCCGTCGACGTTTGCCGTCTTTGGCGTCCCAGCGCCGGGTCACAAGGTGGCGAACATCCACAACGTGGAGGACGCGATTTTTTCGGCCGCCAACATGCTGCACCAAGAGGGATTCAGCTCGGACCCGTATTACGCCATCTGGATGTACAACCACTCGGCCACCTACGTCGAGGACGTCTTGCACCTGGCTGTCACCTGACGTCGCGGACGGCGTTCTGCAAGATCCGTTTCAGCGCGCGCTCCAGCGCAGTCGGCACATCGTTTGGCGATCGCGCGATGGCGAACGCGTGTCCGTACAGGTAACGGACGGCGTCCACGAGCGCGGCATCCACGTCGCTCGCCACGACGAGGTGCACGACCTCGACACCGAGGGCGCGCGCCTCCCGAACGGCGCGGCGCGTATCCTCATAGCCCCCCGCGTATCCCTCGGCAGCTGGCCGAGCGTCGCTCACCAAGACCAGCCACTTCGACGCCTCGGCGAACCGGGACAGCCGCCAGGCGACGTGCCGGATCGCCGCGCCGTCCCGGTTGTCCAGTTCCGGTTGCAGCGCCCATACCGCTGCGAGCGCGTCGGGATCGCGCGATTGGTCAAATGGAACCACGTCCCAGATGACCGTCTCCAGAAACGAAGCGCTTGCCGAAGCGTCGTCTTCCCAGTACGCGGCCACGCCAAACGGCGCGCGCAGCGCGCGCAGCGCGTCACCCAGCATCACGATGGCTTCTTTGCACGCGGGCAAATACGGCTCCATGGAACCCGAGACGTCGATGAGGATTTCCACAGCGGCGTCGTGCGACAGATCCCGGTCTCTTCTCGCGAGCACCCGCGGATAGGGCTCGAACGCGATGCGCTCCGCGCGCCGCAGCGTGCGGCCGTGGCGCGACAATCCTCCTCGCCAAGCGCGGCGGCGCTCGAGATATTTCGCGAGGAGACTCTGCAGACGCCGCCTGTCTGGCGCCTGCGCGCGGCGGATGGATCGCAGCCATTCCAGAGCCTCGGCGGTCGGAGGAACGTAGCCGCGCTCCCGAATGACATAGGGACGGCCTGGCTGTTCCTCGTCGGCGAACAGCCCCTCGTGTCCGTGCTCTTGATCCGCATGCCCCTCATGCTGCGGGCCCATCTGACTGCGCCGCGGGGGGCCCGCCAAGCGCGAAAATGCCGTTTGCCCCACGTGCGCCACCTGATCTTCGCCGAGCCGGCCCGCTCGCGCCCCGGGCGCTGCGCCCGCGCCCGCATTCGCCGGTCCTTGAAGCAGAGCCCCGCGTTTGTCGTGCCGCGGCCTGGTCCAGATGTCCAGGCGGAGGTCCGACGCGGTCTCGGCTTCGTCATCGCGGCGAAGCGCCTGGCGAGATCGCGAGGCGGGCTGAAGGTCCGCACGCCCGCCTGCGTCGTCGGCGACCTCCCAAGCGAGTTGAAACCAGATGTCAGCCAAATCCTCCACGGATCCTCGCGCCATCGCCTGCGCCAGGCGATCCGCGGCCCATTGGACGGCCGCATGGGTGTCACCTGAGAGCGCGCGGCGCACCTCGTTCCCCAGCGCAAGAAGTTCGGCGAAGAGCTCCAGGTAAACGCCTTCGGCGGTGTTCGTCGGACCGCTGCCGCGCAATCTCCACTCGGCCTGTCGCCTGACGCGGCGGCGATGGAACGCCAGCCGCTTCGCGAACATCCTTGCGAGGCGCGGGCGCTCGCGAGCGAGCCAGGCCATCAGCCGGGCGTCCTCGACCGTGAGCAGCCACTGCCAGGCGAGCTTCGGGGCCTGGCAGGTCTCCCATTCCCGGCGCGCGCCCGCGAGAACGGCAAAGTCGGTCAACCGGGCGCTGCCCGCGGCGCGAAGGTACACCTCGGCGCGCTCAAGGGAGCGCCGCTCGGCGCCGCCCGCGGTCCGATACACGTCGGGCAGCTCGATGACGTGTGCCGCGGGACTGAAGCTGGACAGGCGCCCATACCTGCACTCCAGGTCACCGTCCCCCGACAAGGCGCGAGCGAGGCCGGTGTACAGCGAGAGCGACGGTTCATCCTCGTACGGGCTGGTGAAACGAAACATCCGCCTGCCCCCTACTCACCCCGAAAGTAGCTCGACGCGAGTTCCAGGACCAGATCCTGTTCCCTCGGATCGCTCAGCTTGCCGGCGATGGCGTAGCGAATGGCCCGAAGGGGCGGCATGTGCGTCGACAGGTCGCACGCGTCGAGGAGCGCGCGGACGGATGCCGCTTCGACGGGCAGTTCACCGACCTCACTGGCCCGGACGAGGTCGGCCGACAGCCGGACGAAGCGCTCGACGTGATCGGCGCTCGACAGCGCGCTGGCTTCGCGAATCAATTGCGCCAGCGCCTCACCCTGCACGTACGGCACGTCAAACACCACGAAACGGTTGAGCAGGGCCTCGTTGAGGGCCGAAGTGCCTGCGTATCCCTCGTTGATGGCCGCAATCACGCAGAAGTTCGGGTGTGCCACCACCACCTCCGCGGTGAGCTGGTTGGTCAATTGGCGGCGGTGATCGAGCGCGCCGTGCAAGATCGGGAGCACCTCGGGCCGGGCAACGTTCAGCTCGTCGATGTAGAGCATCCGGCCGAGCCGCATGGCCCGAATGACGGGACCTTCCACGTATTCGACAACGGTTCTGCCTTCGGAAATCCCGAGCGTGCGGTGGCCGAGAAGGGCCTCAAGGTCGAGATCGACCGAGCAATTCACGGACTCCATGTCGAGCCGAAGCCGATCCGCGAGCGCCTCGGCGAGGCGCGTCTTGCCGCTCCCTGTGGGCCCGCGCAGCAACACGTGTTTGCCGAGCCGGAGCGCCGTCTCGGCGTCCTCCACGAGGTGCGGCCGATCCGGAATGAAGCGCGGTGCGCCTCGCCTGGCGAGCGGCGTCTCCCGCCGGCCGTCGACATTCATGCGTCCATCGCTCCTTCCTGAATCCGGGCGCGTGTCTTTAGCGCGCGGATCACACGTGGCGTAGGATATGCCAGAACCGCGAAGAGGAGGTGGCTGAGATGTACGGCGTGTTTGGCAGCTACACGCAGTGGGCCGTCGTGTTTCTGATCATCTTCGTGCTGTTCTTCCTGTTGGTGCCCGCGTACGGCGCGGCCGCGACCTGCTGACATGCGGAAAGGCCGCCCGGCCGGGCGGCCCGTCTTCCGCGGCGACGCGCGCATGAAAAGCGCCCCAGCGAGCAAGATTAAGTGCGCAACCCGAAACCGATGCTGGGGGCTACGACATGGTGTTCATTGCCTGGTTCATCGTGGCATTCGTCGCCGCCGTTGTGATCGTGTACTTGGCAAACCCGCGCCGGCGCGAGTGAATTCAGCCTTCCTCGATCCGGCAGAGCACGTCGTCCATCCGGACGTGATCGCCCTCTTTGGCGACAATCTCCTTCAACACCCCGCTCACGTCCGAAGGCACTTCGACGGTCACCTTGTCCGTCGTCACCTCAAGCAGCGGCTCGTCCTTCTCGACGCGGTCGCCTTCGGCCTTGAGCCAGGACGTGACCACCGCTTTGGTCACGCTGTCCCCGAGTTGGGGAAGACGCACCTCCACCATGTGAACCCTCCTTCAATCGGCACGAAGCCGAATGGGCTCGCGCCATATGGCCTGCGCCTCCGGCGCAGAAAGCTGGCCGTCGTCCACCATGTTCTCCAACACCACTTGCTGACGCGATCGCGCCAAGGCGTAATGCGTCAATGGGTCGTATGCGGACGGGGCGTTCGGCAATCCCGCCACGAGCGTGAGCTCTCCTGCATTGCAATCCCACGGCGGCTTGCCAAAATACGTCTCACAGGCATTATACAGCCCGTACGCGCCATGGCCAAAGTACACGACGTTGGTGTACAGCGTGAAGACCTCTTGCTTCGACATGGTGTCGTAGAGGCCGATGGCGTACCACGCCTGCAACAGCTTGCGCCGCAGCGTCTTCTGCTTGCCGAGGAGCGTGTTGTCGACCAGCTGCTGCGTCAGCGTCGAACCGCCTTCGACGTAGCCGTCGCGCTCCACGTCCACCACGACGCTCCGCGCAATCCCAATCGGATCGATGCCGGGATCGGACCAGAAGCGCCGGTCTTCCGTGGCGATCACGGCCTCGCGAAAGATCGCCGGGATTTCGCTGTAGGTCAAGGGGTGCACGTGCTTCTCTCGCATGCGCACAGCCGCCGCCTGCCTCACGCGCGAGGCGATTGGATTCAGCGTGTGAAAATACGCGTCCTGCGCCAACCACAGGGCCACAAGCGCGAGAAGCGCCCGAATCAAGCCGCGTCGTCTCAATCCCTCACCGCCTCAGGGCCGTTTCCGCCCCTTGCGTATCACCCCATTGAGGTAGGCGAGAATGCCATGGCGCGTCAAAAGCCCGACAAATTTTCCGCTCTCGTCTTCCACGCACAAAAACGGTGCGTCGATGCTCAGTTGAAGTGCGCGCAGAAACGGCTCCGACCGCCCGATGCGGTGAAACTCGGTGCGCATCACGTCCTGGACGGTGAACGTGGAGAGGGCCTCAAATTCGATCCGCTCAAGCCCCAGAATCCTGTCCAGAATGAGCGTCTTGCTGATGATGCCCACCACACGCCCGTCCGTGGTCACGACGGGAATGGCGGAATAGCCGGATTTGATCAAAACCAACAGCGCATGCTCCGCGCTGTGCTGCGGATGAACGCAAGCCACATCGTCCGCGTCGATGATGAGGCGAGCAATGTCCTCGTCCTGCAAGGTCAAAGACTGCATAGTCTCCATAGACATAGACGAACGTCTCCCTGAAGCACAGGCTTCGCCTGTCGGTGTTCGCCTCGTATTTTACCAGAACGCGGTCGCCGCCGATACGGCGACGCCGCGCCTCCCCTCACAACACGGAACCCACGCGACGGTGCGACATGTCAGGCGGCGGCACGTGAGCTGGGTCCAGCCGTTCGTGCGCGATCTCGGGTGCGACGCCTCCGTCCTGCTGCAACCGGTCAATGCCGTCGAACACCGAATCCAGGTAGGCCTCGCTCCCGTGCGCCTGGTTGCCATCCGACACGGGCGTGTGGACGCGTTCGTCCGCCATGGTTCTCGCCTCCTTCGCATGGTGTCCCACCTGTATCGTGGCCACGCAAGGTCGGCGCTATTCGACACCAAGGACGAACGCCGTTCAGCTGGGGTTCAAGGCCCATCGGTTTTCTGGTAGAGGAAGGGAGCGACGAGGCGCAGCCCGCACAGGTCGATCCCGACCAACTGCTCGGTGCTGCCCACGAACAAATGACCGCCGGGCTTGAGCGCCCGAGCACATCCGGCGATGACCCGCTGTTTCGCTGCATCGGTCAAATAGATGAGCAAGTTTCGGCATACGATGAGATCGAGATCGCGAGGATACGGATCGGCGAGGAGGTCGTGCCGCTCGAAGCGCACGCGGCGGCGGACGGCGGCCGACACGCGCCAGCCCTCGTCCGTCGGCTCAAAAAAGCGCCGCAGGCGTTCCGGAGACACGTTCGCCAAGGCGCGCAGGGCAAAGATGCCCTGTCGAGCCTGTTCCAGTGCTCGCTCGTCCACATCCGTCGCCCAAATGTCGGCTTCCAAGCCAAGTTCAGCACAGAGGATGGCCAGGCTGTACGGTTCCTCGCCGTGGGCGCAGCCCGCGCTCCACGCGCGCAACGGCGCGACGGCCTGGACCTCAAGCCTCGCCCTGAGATCGGCCCATCGTTCGGGGTTCCGAAAAAATTCCGACACCTGAATGGTGACGCGATCGACCAGTTCCCGAAGCAGGGAGGCGTCGCGCGAGAGCGCCTCGGCGTAAGACCGGAAGTCCGAGAAGCCGCGCCTGTCGCGGAGATGGGCCAGGCGGCGCTCCATCTGAGGCCGCTTGTATTGACTGAGGTCGATACCGGCCAACTGTCGCACGCGCTCCACAAATTCCACGTACGGATCCAGTGTGAATCACTCCACAAAGGTGGGGGTTTTCGTGGCGGACAGAAAGTGGGATCTCGGCGTCGCGCTCTCCGGGGGCACCTTGAAAGCCGCGGCGCACGTCGGCGTGCTGTCGGCCCTCGACAGGTTGGGGATCACGCCAGACGTCATCGCGGGCACCAGCGCAGGATCGCTCGTCGCATGTCTCTACGCCTACGGGTATCGGGCCCAAGATCTCGAGCAACTTGCGCGCTCCTTTCCGGGCTGGCGGCTCGTGGACTATGGCTTTCCGGCCGCGAAGTCCATCTTGACCCTCGCGGCGAGCCGTCTCCGAATTTGCCAAGCGCAAGATCCCATTCCGCCGGGCCTTTTGCGCGGCGCGCGTTTTCGCCAGTACATTGAGCGCCTGCTCGCGCACCGCAGGCCGCAGATGCCGGTCTTCGCGCTGGCCACGGATCTCGTGTCGGGCCGCCCCATCGTCTTCACGCCGAACGACATCCGGATGGACGCCGTGGAACGAACGGAGGCGATGGCGCTCGCGGTGGCCGGCAGCTGTGCCCTGCCCGGCGTGTTCCCTCCCGTGCGACACGGGCCCTACCTGCTTGTGGACGGCGCCATGCGCCACTACGTGCCCGTGTCCGTCCTGCACCAACTGGGGTGTCGCCGCATTCTCGCCGTCAACCTGTACAGGCTGCCGGCCGAATTTCACCCCAAAACCATGATCGACGTCTTTCTACGCGCCTTCGACATCCTCCTGCGAGAATCGATTGACAACGATCTCGACGCGCCTTCGGTCCTCCTTCTGGAGCCCGAACTGAACGCCGTCAAGGGCCCTCCGTTTGAGCGCCTGCCGGGGTACATTCGCGCCGGGCGCGCGTGTGTGGAACGACAAGCGGATGCGATTCGGAACTTTGTGCGTCCGTGACCGACGAAAAAACCCGCGCACAAGCGCGGGCGGTCGTCATCACGCCAACCAGGCGTCCACGGTCCGGTCGTACGTCAGCGCGCCTTCCGGGAACCACAGTTCAATCTCTCGTTTCGCGCTCTCCGGCGAATCGGAGCCATGCACGACGTTCATGCCGATGGTCAGGCCGAGATCGCCCCGAATCGTCCCGGGAGCCGCCTCGGCCGGATTCGTCTTGCCCATCATCCCGCGCACCACGGCGATGGCGTTTTCCCCTTCCAGGATCATAGCGAACACCGGCGACGACGTGATAAATTGCACCAATTCCCCGAAGAACGGGCGCTCGCGGTGCTCCGCATAGTGCGCCTCGGCAAGCTCCTTCGAGACTTGCACGAGTTTGGCCGCGACGAGCTTCAGCCCCTTGCGCTCGAAGCGCGCGACAATCTCACCGACGAGTCCTCGCTGCACACCGTCGGGCTTTACCATGACAAACGTCTGTTCACGGGCCATGTCTTCCATCCCTCGCTCCATGCTTGTTGTCCGCGGACAGGCCACAGACGGCGTTATTGTAAGAAATTCTCCGCACCCAATGCAAGTCAGTACTGCCGCCGAAGGATGAAGGAGGTAAGGCCCATCAACTGCTCGCGGACCGCTTTACGGCTCACGCCCTGCAAGAGAAGCCTCGCCTTCTCGAGATACCGCTCCGCGAACTGCTCTGCGTCCTCGAGCGCGCCCGACGAGACGATGAGCCGAATGGCCTCCTCGGCCTCTTCCTCGCGCATGCCCTCGCGCACCAGATCCCGAAGCCGCTCGCCGATGCCTGGGCGAGACGCGGCCAGCAAAGCTGGCAGCGTGAGATTGCCCTGCCGCAGATCGCCACCCACGGGCTTGCCCACAATCTCCGCCGCGCCTGTGAAGTCGAGCAGGTCATCCACAATCTGAAACGCCATGCCCACCGCGTGCCCGAATCGGGCCAAGGCCGCCACTTCGCGCGCGGGAGCCCCGCCCACCATGGCGCCCAACTGGCAACTCAAGGAGATGAGCAGCGCCGTCTTTCGGTGAATGCGGCGCAGATATGTCATCACGCCCTGCGACCAATTGTAAAAGTCCTCAATCTGCTCGATCTCGCCCTCGCACAACAGCACGATGCCCCTCGCCATGAGACGATGAACTTCGAGGTTGTCCACCTCGGCGAGCAGCTGGATGGCCCGAGCAAACAGGTAGTCGCCCGTGTACATCGCGGCCAGATTGCCGTAGCTCTTTCTCACCGTCGGCTTGCCTCGGCGAAGATCTGCGCGGTCGATCACGTCGTCGTGCACCAAGGTCGCCATGTGAATCATCTCGAGCGCCGCAGCGATCTTCGCGACATCCAGAGACCACTCGCGCTCGCCAAGGCCGCAGATGAGCGCAAACAGGGGGCGAATCCGCTTGCCACCCGCCTCGAGCAACGTCCGGCCCGCTCTCGCGAGATCTGCGTGATCCGCGTGCGCGCGCTCGTCCAGCAGCCGTTCGACGCGATCGAGTTCATGCCGGTACAGGAGATAAATCTCATGGAATTCCACGCCGACCGCTCCTCATTTCCATCCGATGTGGAAAGCCGCGATGCCGAAGGTCAGCGGGCGGCTCCACACGTCGCGCAGGCCCACGCGGCGAAAGATCTCCTCGAGCCCCTTGCGGTCAGGGAAATCGATGAGCGACTCTGGCAGCCATGCGTACGGCTCCCGATCGCCCACGACGAGCTCGCCGATTTTAGGGAGTATGCGATAAAAGTAAAAGTAGTACAGCCGCCGAAACCACGCGACCTCAGGCTTGGACAACTCGAGCGAGACCACCGCGCCGCCCGGCTTCACCACCCGGGCCATCTCGCGCAGACAGCCTTCCGCGCTCGGCATGTTGCGCAGCGCAAAACCGATGGTGCACAAATCGAAGGTGTTGTCTGGGAACGGCAGGTTCATGGCGTCGCCGTGCACAAATTGGACGCGATCGCGAAACGGGAATCGCTCGCGACGCGCTTCCGCGACCTCGAGCATGGCCTCCGTGAAATCAAGCCCGATGACCCGGCCTCCGGGGCCCAAGCGCTTCGCGATGGCAAACGTCCACGCGCCCGTGCCTGCGGCCACGTCCAGCACCTGGGACGCCGGCGTGAGCGGCAACTGGCGCATGGCGTACTTGCGCCAAAGCCTATGCTGTTGAAAGCTCAGCACGGAGTTCATCGCGTCGTAACGCTTGGCAATCTTGGAGAAGACATCGTGTACGTAAGCCGACTTGTCTCCTTGCATCTCAACGCTTCCCTTCCGCTGCTTGAAGCCCTTGCGGCTCTTCGGGAAGGGCGTAATCCAGTACCGACCATGTCCCGCGCAGCCTTGTTGCGTCTTTGGGCGTCAGCGCGCTTCCGTCGCGTGCACGGGCCGGACCTGTGACGCGCGTGAACACGCGAACCTTGGCAGCGCCGGCCAGGACGCGGTGGCGAACTGCCTCCTCCACCTTCGCCATCCACGGTTCTGGATCCGCATGATAGTGGCGCACGAGCGCGCGCAGCAGCTCGGCCTCAATGGTCGACATGCGCTCCACATACGCATCCAGCGAAAGCGGCGACGCCATGAGCAAGTCCATCTTCGCCTCGTTGATCCGCACGACTGCTTCGCACAATTCATGCATGAGCCGGCGATCTCCGAGTTCGGCGAGGATGAGGTAGTATTTGCTACTGTCGTAATCCCCCGCCAAGACGACAAGCCCTTGCTCCGCCGCGCCCCACTCGTCGATCTCGTCATGAATGGAAAGTCCCTGCTCCAGCAGGAGCACGGCGGTGAGCACCCGCTCCGCTTCCACGTCGGGCACCGCAGCCGACTGCAGGATGGCATAGCCGAGATTGAAATGAAATAGACTCACCGCCTGGCGGACCTTCCGCTTGGCCAAGTAGTGGTGATCCATATGCGCCTTGGCGCAACGCGCGACGCGCTGAAACATTGCCTCCCGAGCGTCCGTCAAGCCGGTGTCATCTCCTTCGAACGGGCCGACCCTCGTATGCTGCGGATAGTATATCACAAACGGGGGACGCTCACGCGTCCTCGTCCGTGCGCACGATCCCGTACCGCGTGTAGATGACCGCCTTTCCTCGAACTTTGATGGCCGACGTGTGCTCCGTAAACTGCGCAATCATGACCTCGCTCTTGTCCAACTTCTCGGCGTGGTGGAACCGCGTCTGCGGGCCACGCGTCATCCCGTTGACCTGAACCCCGTTTTCGAGCGCCCGAATCACCACGTAGTCGCCGCTGTAGGGCGTGTCTGTCAAGGCCGCAGCCTCCTTCGATTCCGCTTAAAATACGAAGACCAGCGTTCAACACGCTGGTCGCTGGTCGGAATGACGGGATTTGAACCCGTGACCTCTACCTCCCCAAGGTAGCGCGCTACCAGGCTGCGCCACATCCCGACGTTCTTCGCTCTTTTCGTGAAGCCGTTAATGATTGTAACACGCGCCCCCGGTTTGCGCAAGTGCTCG